>DASUPK010000202.1:0-5275 GCA_036276255.1 Solirubrobacterales bacterium | reverse complement strand
CCCTCCGTGTTGTCGACCTTGAGGAGGGCAACGTCGCTGGAGGGGTCGGTGCCGACGACCTGGGCGTCCTGCTCAGCCCCGTTGCCGAGCTGGACCGTGACGGTCTTAGCCCCCTCGACGACGTGGGCATTCGTGAGGATGTGACCGTCGTTGTCAATCAGGAATCCGGACCCGGTGGCCTGACTCGACTGCTGCTGCGGGAAACCGAACACGGACTGTGTCTTCTGCACGATCGTCGAGCGGATGAAGGCCACGCCGTCGCCATCGCGCTGGTAGATGTCGTGGACGGTGAGGCCCTGGCTCGAGTTGTTGGCGGGACGAGCCAGAGCGGCGGGAGCGATCACCGGCGCCAGGCTCTGGTCCTTGCTCGTGTCGACGGCACCGGCCTGGATCAGGATCAGGCCGACGACCAGGACGACGGTGCCGCCCGCGACGGCGGACCCGAAGCTCGTGGAAAGAAATCTCCTCAGCGACTGCATGCGGGCAAGTCTGGGGCCCGCCGCTTAATCGTCTCTAAGCAGGTTCTTCGGGTTCTCTAATGAATCAGGGCAACAGGTGCTCGCGGGTGGACTCCTCATCCGCGATCAGCTCCCGGAGCTTCGCGCCCGGATCATCGGCGCGCATCAGCGCCTCGCCGATCAGGACGGCATCCACGCCGACCCGCTCCAGCTCGTCGAGCGTGGCGCGTTCCGCGATGCCGCTCTCCGAGACGACGGTCTTGCCGGCGGGGACGTCGGTGATCAGCTCGTAGGTCGTCTGGACGTCGACGCTGAACTCGCCGAGATTGCGGTTGTTGATCCCGATCACCTCCGCCCCGACGGCCAGCGCTGTCTCGAGCTCGGGCTCCTCGTGCACCTCGACGATGACGTCCAGGTCGAGCCCCCTGGCCTCGTCGTAGAGGGCCGAGAGCAGGTCCCGGTGGAGCGCGGCCACGATCAAGAGCACAGCGTCGGCGCCCGCGACGGCGGCCTCGTACAGCTGGTAGCCGTCCACGATGAAGTCCTTCTGGAGGATCGGCAGCTCGCAGGCGGCCCGGGCCTCGCGCAGATCGGCGAGCGCGCCGCCGAAGTGCGCCTCGTCGGTGAGGACCGACAGCGCGGCTGCTCCGGCCTCGTCATAGGAGCGGGCGATCTCGGCGGGCGTCCCGCCGGACCTGATCTCGCCGGCGCTCGGAGAGCGGCGCTTGAACTCGGCGACCACGGATAGGCCGGGCCGCGTCAGCGCCTCCCCGAAGGGTCGCTGCTCCGGGCGCTCGGCCAGGCGCCGCTCGAGATCCGCCAGCGGCACTTCGGCGCTTCGTCGCTCCACGCCTGCCTGCGCGGACCGGACCAGGTCTTCGATCATGCCCATCTCGTCGGAGACACCCTAGCTCGCGGCCGAGAGCTCATGCGAACGGGCCACCAGGCGGCCGAGCACGTCGAACGCGGTACCCGTGTCGACAGCCTTCGTCGCCTTGGCGATCCCCTCCTCGAGATCGGTGGATCCTCCGGCGACGTAGATGGCGGCCCCGGCGTTGAGCAGGGAGACATCGCGGGCAGGCCCGCCCTCCCCCTCCAGGACCCGCAGGACGATCGCGGCGTTCTCGGCCGGCTCCCCTCCGGGAATCGCGTCGAGCGGGGCGGTCTCGAGCCCGAAATCGGAGGGCTCGACGAACCACTCCTCGGTGCCTCCCTCCGCGACCTCGATGACCCGGGTCCGGGAGGAGACGCTGAGCTCGTCGATGCCGTCGTCGGCGTTGACGACCAGGGCGTGGGAGCAGCCGAGCTGCAGCAGTGCCTCGGCGATGATCTCCTGGTAGCCGCGGTCGGAGACGCCGAGCAGGTGCGTCGCGGCCCCGGCCGGGTTGGTGAGCGGCCCCAGGAAGTTGAAGATCGTTCGCACCGCGAGCTCCTTGCGGACCGGCACCACGTGAGCCATCGCCTTGTGGTGCTTGGGCGCGAACATGAACCCGAAGCCGACCTCCTCGATGCAGGTCGCCACCTCTGCGGGACCGAGCTCGATGTCGACGCCGAGGGCCTCGAGGACGTCGGCCGATCCCGACCTGCTCGTGGCGGAGCGGTTCCCGTGCTTTGCGACCTTGCAGCCGGCGCCCGCGGCGATCAGCGCGGCCGTCGTCGAGATGTTGAAGGTGGTCGGACCGCCGCCCGTGCCCGCCGTGTCCAGGAGGTTGGTGTCGTCGATCTCCACGTGCGCGGCGAGGGAACGCATGGTGCGCGCCAGGCCGACGAGCTCGGAAACGGTCTCGCCCTTGGCGCGCAGCGACACCAGGAAGGCCGCGGTCTGCACCTCGCCGGCCCTGCCCTCCATGATCTCCGCAAGCGCGGCGGAGGTGTGATCGGCCGTCAGGTGGGTTCCGGAGCAGATCTCGTCGATCGCGCGGGTGAGGATGTCGTTGGGCATGGTCAGCTCAATTGAGGAAGTTGGCCAGCAGCTTCTTGCCCTGAGGGGTGAGGACGGACTCGGGATGGAACTGGACCCCCTCGGCGGGCAGCTCGCGGTGTCGGACTCCCATCACCACGTCGCCGTAGGAGGAGGTGAGCTCGAGCTCGTCGGGCAGGTCCGGGTCGGCGATCAGCGAGTGATAGCGGCCGGCAAGCAGCGGGTTGGAGAGGCCCTCGTAGATCGCGTGGCCGTCGTGCTTCACCTCCGCGTCCTTGCCATGGATCGGCTCGCCGCGGACGACCCTGCCGCCGAAGGCCTCCACCAGCGACTGGTGCCCGAGGCAGACGCCGAGCACCGGGGTTCCCGCCTCGGCGAAGGAGCGGATCGCCTCCACCGAGATGCCCGCCTCCTTCGGCGTGCAGGGCCCGGGTGAGACCACCAGGCGATCGGGCTTCAACCCGGCCAGCTCCTTCACACTCGCCTTGTCGTTTCGGACCACGCCGACCTCCGCCCCCAGCTCCCCCAGATACTGGACGAGGTTGTAGGTGAAGGAGTCGTAGTTGTCGATGACGAGTACGGACCCAGCACGCCTATGTTCGCGCTGCGCGCTCACGGCCACTCCGCCTGCTCGGCGGCCAGCTCGACCGCGCGAAAGACCGCCTTCGCCTTGTTGACCGACTCGTTGTACTCGTATGCCGGCTGAGCATCCGCAACGGTTCCGCCGCCGGCCTGCACGTGGACGAGCCCGTCCTTGACCACCACCGAGCGGATGTAGATGGCGGTGTCGAGATCGCGTGTGTAGCTCAGGTAGCCGACCGCGCCGCCGTACGGGCCACGCTTCTGCGGCTCGAGCTCGTCAATGATCTGCATCGCGCGCACCTTCGGCGCGCCCGAGAGCGTCCCCGCCGGGAGGATCGAGCGCAGGGCGTCCATCGCGCTGACGTCCGGGCGCAGCTTGCCCGAGACCTGGCTGACGATGTGGAGCACGTGGGAGTAGGTCTCGACGACCATCAGCTCGTCGACGGTGACCGAGCCGTACTCGCAGACGCGTCCCAGGTCGTTGCGCCCCAGGTCGACGAGCATCACGTGCTCCGCCCGCTCCTTCGGGTCCTGAAGCAGGCGTTCCGCAGCCAGCCGGTCCTCCTCCTCGTCGGCTCCGCGCGGATAGGTGCCGGCGATCGGCCGGGTCTCAACGCGGTCACCGGTCACCTTGACCAGCGGCTCGGGTGAGGCGCCGGCGATCTCGAAGTCGCCGAAGTCGAGGAAGTACATGTACGGGGAGGGGTTGACCGTGCGCAGGCCGCGGTAGATCGAGAAGGCCTCCACCGGGCACGGCGACGTGAAGCGCTGGGAGGGGACGACCTGAAAGGCATCGCCGGCGTGGACGTACTCGATGATGCGGGAGACGGTCCCCTCGAATTGCTCACGCGTCATGTTCGACTCGAAGTTGACGGATCGGCTCACGGCTTCGCCATCAACCGCCATCTCCTCGGCTTCGCCTGCGGAGATATCGGGTGAAGGCGCCAACGCCCTGGCAACCCTGGTCGTTGGCACCGGTTCCCTGAGCCGCTCGCGGACCTCGCCGATCGTCTCGACCGCCCGCGCGTAGGCCTCCTCGATCCCGCCGTCCTCCACGAAGGCGTTGGCGATCAGCGTGACCTCGTGGCGCTGGTGGTCGAACGCCACCAGCACGTCGGTGATCATCAGAGCCATGTCCGGGAGGCCGATCGGATCGGGATTGGGCTCGGGCAGCGGCTCGACGGTGCGCACCAGGTCGTAGCCGAAGAAGCCGACCGCACCACCCGCGAAGGGAGGGAGCTCGTCGGGCTCAGCGATCTCGTACCGGCCCAGGTACTCGGCGGCCGCCGCGTACGGGTCCGGCGCGTCGGTCACGCGATCGTCCTCGTAGAGCTTGCCGTCCGACCAGCGCAGCACCGACCGGGGGCGAAAACCGAGGAAGGACCAGCGCCCCAGCCGGCCCTGCTCGGCCGACTCGAGCAGGAAGGCGGGCCCGTCGCCGCGCAGCTTGAGGAAGGCGCTGACCGGAGTCTCGCAGTCGTCGATGAACCGGTAGCGGACCGGGACCACGTTGGCGGTCGCCGCCAGCTGGCGGGCGCGATCCAGGTCGGGTTCCAGGCCGGGCAGCGTCGTCGCGGCCCCCACGGCGCTCATCGAGCCCGCCGGCGGCCGTTCAGGACGTGGAGGACCTCGGCCATCGAGAGTCCGCGCGAGAGCAGCAGGACGGCCAGGTGGTAGACGACGTCCGCGCCCTCCTCGGCCACCCGTTCGTCCGACTCGGAGTTGACGGCCTTGACGACCTCGGCGGCCTCCTCCCGGACCTTGTCCCCGGCGAGCTTCGGATCCTCGAGCAGATCGACCGTATAGCTGCCCTGCGGCCGCTTGCGCTGGCGCGTGACCAGCGTCCGCTCGAGGGTCGCCAGGGCCTCGTAGGGCAGCAGCGTGGGCTCGCCGACCACGCCGGGCGCATCGACCCCCGGATCGGCGTCGCCCTCCAGATCGCGGTAGAAGCAGGAGCGCTCACCGGTGTGGCAGGCGGGGCCGGCCGGGTCGACCAGCGCGACGAGGGCATCACCGTCGCAGTCGTAACGGATCTGCCTGACCCGCTGCACGTTTCCCGAGGTGGCCCCCTTGTGCCAGATCTCGCGGCGCCTGCGGCTGTAGAGGTGGATCTCGCGAGTCTCGAGCGTGAGCAGCAGCGACTCCTCGTTCATGTAGGCGAGGGTGAGCACCTCGCCGGAGCGGGCGTCCTGCATCACGCACGGCGCCAGGCCCTGATCGTCGAAGCGGACCTTCGCCACATCTCTTGCCGTCTGAACGACCATCGGGCGATTGTACGAATCGCCCGCTTGCGCGCCTGAAGGCGCCGGTTCAG
>DASUPK010000201.1:0-21044 GCA_036276255.1 Solirubrobacterales bacterium | reverse complement strand
GATTAAGTCGATCAACTTTATTGCTATTGTGGCGGCATGGCCCGTGTGGACATCCACCAGCATCTCTGGCCCGAGCGGCTGATCGACGAGCTCTCGCGGCGTGACCGTCCTCCGTTCATCCGGAAGTCCGGCGCCCGCTGGAAGCTTCGCCTCGACGGCGAGCCCGATCATCTCTTCGAGTTGAGTCAGCACGATGGGGGCCTTCGGGCGCGCCGGCTCGCCGAGGACGGAATCGATCGGGCGGTGATCAGCCTGTCCACTCCTCTCGGGATCGAGGGGCTTCCGGCGGACGAGGCGGAACCCCTCCTGGAGAGCTACCACGCGGGTGTGTTGGAGCTCGGCGAGCCGTTCGCCGCCTGGGCTTCGACGCAATTGCGGTCCCCGGACCCCGGTCGGGTGGATGAGGCGCTCGACCGGGGTCTGGTGGGACTCGCTCTGCCGGCCGGTGCGCTGGCCGGTCGCGACGGGCTGATGCGCTACCGCTCCCTGCTCTCCCGCCTGGAGGCGCGAGGCGCGCCGCTCTTCATCCATCCCGGTCCGGACCCACTCGAGATTCGCTTAGGCGATGAGCGGCACAGCGCCGATCCGGCCTGGTGGCCCGCGATGACCGCCTACGTGGCCCAGATGAACGCGGCCTGGCACGCCCTCGCGGCCTGGGGCAGGCTCTCCCATCCCGAGCTGCGGGTCGTCTTCGCGATGCTCGCCGGTGGCGCTCCGCTCCACCACGAGCGCTACCTGGCACGCGGCGGCCCGAGCGCGGCCCTCAGCGACCCCCTGTTCTTCTATGACACCTCTTCCTACGCGGAGCGGGCACTCGACGCCGCTGTCCGCGTGGTCGGCATCGATCAGCTGGTCTACGGATCGGACCGGCCCGTGATCGACCCGCCACCCCCCACCCTGCTCGGAGACGCCGCGGCCGAGGCGATGCTGCGCGCGAACCCCTCTCGCCTGCTCGGCGCGCCCGACCCGGCACTGGCAGTCGTCGCATGATCCGCACCCCCGCAAACCGCGACCTGTCCCGGCCCGAGCTGCGGCGACTCGCTCGCGACCTCGTCCTCCGCCCGGATCTCTGGGAGGAGCTGGTGCGGCATGACCCCGATGCCCGAATCTATGAGCAGCTGCTTCGCGATCAGCACGTCGAGGTCTGGCTGATCTGCTGGATGGACGATCACGACACGGGCTTCCATGACCATGACGTCTCCTCCGGCGCGCTCGCCGTGGCGCAGGGCCGGGTCCGAGAGGAGCGGCTCGGGCTCGGGGGGTCGGTGGTCGACCGCACACTCGAGGCGGGCGAGGCGATCGACTTCGCGGCGGCGGACATCCACCGCGTCACGCATGCCGGCAACACCCCGGCCGTGACGATCAACGCCTACTCGCCACCGCTCTGGCGGATGGGCGCCTACGAGGTCAAGGAGAGCGGCGAGCTCCAGCGCCACTCGATCTCCTATGCCGAGGAGCTGCGCCCCGTTCAGGCGGACGCCGGCAGCGTCCCGTCGAGCACGTAGCGCAGGACGTCCACCACCTGCTCGGGCTGCTCGGCTGTCGCCATCGCGGCGCGATCGATCTCCTTCAGGGCGTGGGTCGTCTCGGGATCGTGCAGCGTGACGATCGGCTTGCCCAGCGCCGCCGCGAAACCGGCGTCGAAGGCCGCGTTCCACTGCTTGTACCGCTCGCCGAAGCGGACCACGACAACGTCGGCCTGGCGGATCAGGGTCTGCGTGCGAATCGCGTTAACGCCGGCCCCCTTGTGGTCCTTCCAGAATCCCTCGGACTCGTCGCCGAGGATGGCCACGCCGACATCGTCGGAGGCACCGTGGTCGGTGACGGGAGAGGTGAAGGTCACGTCCAGGCCCGCCTGCTTCGCGCCCTCGGCGATCCGCTCACGCCAATCGGAGTGGATCTCGCCTGCCAGGTACACGTTCCATGCCATCGCGGCGATCTTAGTAGTTAGCCTTCGATCCACCCCGGAGAGGTGTCCGAGTGGCTTAAGGAGCTCGCTTGGAAAGCGAGTGGGCGGGTTAAACCGCCTCGTGGGTTCGAATCCCACCCTCTCCGCTCCGGCGCAAGCACAAGGGAGAGGGGAACGATGGCCAATGAGGGCCGACGCAAGTGGTTCAATCGCGCCGCGAAGCTGGGACGCACCGCCGAGCGGATAGCCGACCTGCCGGCGAACGCGGTGGGTCGCGGCCAACCGATCAGCAACTCGGCCAAGCTGGACCTGTACGAGAAGGGCGTCAACGCCGTCGCAACGGTCCTGAAGGCGCCCAGCAAGCATCGGATCACCTCGGTGAAGGAGAACGTCGCCGCTTCACAGTCGGGGTCGAGATCACCGGAGAGCAGCCATACGAGACCGACGTCTGGCAGGCGTTCTGGGAGGACGAGTGGAAGCAGATGCAGCCCGGAATGGAGGTCGGCTGCAAGGTTGACCCGGAAAATCACGAGCTCGTTTGGCTGATGCCCATCGGCTTCCAGGAACCGGCAAAGCAGGTCAAGGGGCCGAGCCTGGATCTCGGCGATCGCATCACTGACTCGTCCCAGCTGATCGCCGCCGGTAGGCGGGCGACCGCGACGGTGCTCACCTCGGAGCCGATGGGCAAGAAGGCGCCCGGCACCGACGACGAGTTCTATCTCCTCGACCTCGAACTGAAGGCGGACGACGAGCCGAGAAGCTGGAAGGTGAACTTCGGCATGCGCGTGCCGAAGGGCGCCGAGGAGATGGTGGCCAAGGGGAAGGAGCTCCAGGTGGCGTTCGCCGCGGTCGGCGACCCCGACCGAGTCGCCGTCGATTGGCCTGCCTCCACCGGCGGGCGCTTCAGCTGACGCTCACATAGGCTTCGCCGACCATGGCGCAGGTACAGACCGTGACCGGGCCGATTGACGCCGATCAGCTCGGCACCACCCTGATCCACGAGCACCTGCGCAACCAGGACGAGGCGGTTCACAACCAATGGCCCCAGGCCGGCGCGATCAAGGAGGAGCCTCCGCACGAGGTCGCGGCAGGTGAGGACTACGACATCGCGGTGCGCGAGGCGAAGGCCGCGGTCGATCTCGGCATCAAGACGATCGGCGAGCCGACGGCGATGTTCCTCGGTCGCGACGTCAACTTCCTGAAGCGCGTCTCGCAGGAGACCGGCCTCCAGGTCGTCCCGTGCACCGGGATCTACACCTACGACCATCTCCCCCAGTTCTTCCTGAACCGCGACGCGGACCAGATCGCCGAGTTCTTCGTCGCCGACATCGAGCAGGGGATCCAGGGGACGGACATCAAGGCCGCATTCATCAAGTGCGCCGCCGACGTGCCCGGGCTGAACGAGAACATCGAGAAGATCCACCGGGCGGCGGCGAGGGCAAGCGTCAAGACCGGCGCGCCGATCATGGCCCACTCCCGGCCGGCCAGCAACACCGGCCCGCGCCAGGTCGAGATCTTCGAGGAGGAGGGCGTTGACCTGAACAAGGTCCAGATCGCACACTGCGGTGACACGGACGACCTCGACTACATCGAGGGGCTGATCGAGAAGGGCGTCTGGATCGGCCTCGACCGCTACGGCCTCGATCTCTTCCTGCCCTACGAGAAGCGGCAGGCGACGGCGAAGGCCCTGATCGTCGACCGTGGCCACGCCGATCGGATCTTCCTCTCGGCCGACTCCGTGGCGTCGAGCGACTGGTTCCCCCCGAACGTGATCGAGCAGCTGATCGCAGCGGGGGCGGCGAAGGACTGGACGATCCGCATCGTCCCCGAGAAGGTCCTGCCCGAGCTCCGCGACGCCGGCATGACCGAGGAGCAGGAGCGGACGATGATGGTGAGGAACCCCATCGACTGGCTCACGTCCTAGCGCCGGGTCGAGAAGAACGATTCGAGCAGGGCGGCTGACTGCTCGGCGAGCAGGCCGCCCTCGACTGCTGGGCGGTGGTTGACGACGGGCTCGCCGAACAGGTCGATGACGCCGCCGATCGCTCCCCCCTTGGGATCGGAGGCCCCGTAGACAACACGCGGGACCCGTGCCAGGGCGATCGCCCCCGCGCACATCGGGCACGGCTCGAGTGTCACGTAGATCGCGGTCTCGAGCAGCCGCCACCCGCCCAATCGCTCAGACGCCTCCCGGAGAGCCAGCACCTCGGCGTGCGCGGTGGGATCGCCACGCAGCTCGCGCTCGTTGCCGGCCTGTCCCAGGACCTCGTCCCCGCGGGCCACCACCGCGCCGATCGGGACGTCCCCATGCCCTGCAGCCCGCTCGGCGAGCTCCAGTGCGCGACGCATCATCGCCTCGTCGGTATTCATAGGTTTCACGGCAGGAACTTTCTCAGCGGGACGGTGTTTACAACCTAAGCTGGCGACCCGCGCCGGCCACCTCCTCACTAGGGACTCTTACCTGGGGACCATGCGAAAGCTGATCGCCACAACCACGCTCGTCCTGGCCGCGGCCGCCATCTGGGCCACCGCTGCCTCGGCTGCCGATACCCCGCCTCAGGCTCCCTACGTCCCCGGCGAGCTGCTCGTCAAGTTTGACGGCGGCGCCGAGCGAGTGCTGGATCTGCCTCAGGGCGTCGGCGTCTCCACCGCCCAGCAGGCGCTGGCCGCCAACCCGGCGGTCGCCTACGCGGTGCCGAACTACGTGGCCCACGCGTCGGCCATCCCCAACGATCCCGGGCCGTCCGGTACGCCGGAGGGCTGGCAGCGGACCCAGTGGAACTTCCTGCCGTGTGGCTCGCTCTGCGGCGAGACCGCGGCTCCCTACCAGGCGAAGGGCGGCCTGAATGCCCCCGAGGCCTGGGACATCCTCAAGCAGCGCGGCGCCGCCTTCGGGAGGGGGGCCCGCGTGGCGGTGCTCGACACCGGCATCGCCTACATGAACAAGAAGCCGCAGTTCCGCCGCAGCCCCGACTTCTCCCGGAACCAGTTTCTCCCCGGATACGACCCCGTCGACAAGGACAAGGTGCCGGTGGATGAGGACGGGCACGGCACCCATGTCACCGGCACGATCGCCGAGCGCGACAACAACCACGTCGCGCTGACTGGGCTCGCGCCGAAGGCGAGGATCATGCCCGTCCGGGTGCTCGACTCCGAGGGCTTCGGCACGGCGCGGAACATCGCCAAGGGGATCCGCTACGCGGCCTCCCACAAGGCGCAGGTGATCAACATGAGCTTCGAGTTCTCCCTCGGTGTCAACAGCTGCACCAAGATCAAGGGCATCTGCTCGGCGATCAAGTTCGCGTTCAAGAGAGGCGCCCTCGTTGTCGCCGCGGCCGGGAACGAGAACGGCGAGCCGGTCGCCTTTCCGGCGGGGGCGCCGCACGTGGTCGGCGTCGGCCGCACGACCAAGGACGCCTGCCTGGCGAGCGACTCGCGCACAGGCGCCGGACTCGACCTCGTCGCGCCTGGCGGCGGCTTCCCGCTGCTCAGCACCTGCGGGAGCGACGACCCGCTCTTCACCCGCGGGCTGCCGATCTTCCAGCTCACCTTCGACGGCCCCGGGTTCACGAACTTCGGCTACCCGGGCGGCTACGAGGGGACCTCGATGGCCGCCGCGCACGTCTCGGGCGTCGCGGCGATGATCATCGCGAGCCACGTCGTCGGCAGCTCGCCGAGCGCCGTCGAGTGCCAGCTCAAGGCCACCGCCCGCCACACCGACGCCCAGCTGGGCCAGCCGTACGATCCGCGCCTCTTCGGCGCCGGCCTGATCGACGCCGCGGCGGCGGTCCGGGCCAGGGCTCCGGGCTGCTAACTATCTGAGCATGGACGAGGTGGCCTTTGAGCTCGCGCCGGCGGGAGGCGAGTACGCGGATGACCTGATGCAGATCAGGATCGAGGTCAACGGCACCGATCTCGTCGAGCTGGCGCGGCGGGCGGAGCTGCCCTCCGCCGAGGCCGACGAGGAAGAGGAGCTTGCCGGGACGTACGTGGGCCTCGTCCCCGGCTACATCCGGATCGACCTCGCCAGCCAGTTCCTGGGCAACCCCGGCCCCTCCCTCTCCCCCGGCCCGTCGCAGAAGACGGCACTGCTGAGCTGCCACTGCGGCGAGGTGGGCTGCTCGCCGCTGCTCGCCCGGGTGACCGTCGATGACGACACGATCACCTGGGACGAGTTCGAGCAGCCGACCCGGCCGGACTGGGACTACGAAGGCTTCGGCTTCACCTTCGAGCGCGCCCAGTACGAGCAGGCGCTGCTCGAGCTTCTGGACGAGTAGATCACTGCAGGGCCCGGACCGCGAGCGGGAACACGTCCAGGATGACGTATGCCCGGACGGCTTCGGGGAGCGCCGTGCCGGGCGGCAGGGTGAGCCTGATCGACTGCAGGTTCCCTCGGGAGTCCGTTCCCGGGCTCGTCTCACTCCGGTAGTCGAGCGGCACGACCTCTCCCCCGGGCCCGGTCAGCAGGATCGAGCCGACATGACGGCTCGCTGGATAGCGAGCGCCTCGCGAGCGGGCCAGCGTCGCGACCACAGCTCCGGGGCTGCCGCCCTCGGGTCGGGTCAGCTGCAGCGACGAGAGCCGTACGCCCTTCGGCTTTCTGTTCGCCGCCCGCTCGCCGTAGCCGTGGGTGAGAAGCGTCCCCGAGGCGGCCAGCGTGTCCTGCGCGTTGCAGACCCCGGCGATGTGGAGCTGAGCGCTGTAGTTCGGGACATCGGAGCAGGTGGTCTCCGAATAGATGCCCGCCCCCGGTCGCAGCGCCAGGTCAGGGGCGATCTGGCCGCGCAGATCGAAGAGCCGCAGCGGGACCGGGCCGAAGCTGAACTGGAGGCTGAGGTCAGGCGAGCTCAGGCTCATCGCGTCACGCCGATAGGCGCCCGAGAGCGGAAACTGGAAGTTGCCGGAAGGATCGGGCTGCAGCACGCCGTTTCGATCGCGCCGGGCGCCGATGACCCAGAGCAGAGCCCGGCCGGGGCCGTGCGGCTTGGCCTTGGTCCTCGCGAGCATCCCGGCGATCATGTCGTAGCTGTCGAAGCCGATCTGGTTGACGCTCGGCAGCAGGGGCGGGAGCGGAATCGCGAGCCTGCTGATCGAAAACGCGGAGGTTGAATGCCTCCGCACCCTGAGCGGGAGCTTGCCCCGGGAGGGGCGCGTGCGGACCGAGAGGGTCGTGTCGACGACGCCGGAATCGGTCCCCGGCGACGCTCCAACCCGCCAGCCACCGCCGACGTGGATCCGATATCGCGTGTTCGGGCGCAGCAGTCCGGTTGGCCGGATGAAGAGGTAGTGACCGTCGCCCGACAGCTGGGTCGTGAAGGCGAATTCCGGCTTCGCAGTGACGAGCTGGTCGGAGGATCCGGTGGCCTGAAGCGCCGCATCCTCGGTCACCCCGCCCTTGCGCACGATCAGACGAGTCGCGAGAACCGTGGCGGGCGGGATCCGGATGTCCTTGCTCGCCGCCACGGTGGTCCCGCCGGGGGTCACGAAGAACATGCGGTTGAGGTTCTTGCCGAAGTCCTGGCCCGGCTTCCGGTCACAGCGGCGATTCCGTCCGTGGAGGCAGTAGTCGTAGGGCACGAACCAGACCCGGCCGTGCTCTCCACCGATGTAGACGCCGCGGCGGCCCAGCGCCGGTGAGCCGTTCAGGTCATTGCGATCCCGGAGCGCGGGGTCCCGCGGGGTCGTGTCGAACGACCATCTGCGCCTGCCTGTCGCCGCGTCGAGCGCGTAGAGCTTGCCGTTCGACGATCCGACGTAGAGGATCCGGCCGCCACCCTTCGGCTTCCGGCCCAGGACGGGAGATGAGCGGATCGGGTCACCCGTGTCGTATCGCCACAGCGGGTGACCCGAGGGATCGAGTGCGTAGACCGAGCCGTCCGAGGACGCGATGTAGATGGCGGTGGTGCGCCCATCCGGGTCGTCGGCGAGCGCGGGTGAGCTGTAGATGTGCGCGTCGGTGGCGAAGCTCCACCGGACCGCGCCGGTGTCCGGGTCGAGTGCGTAGAGGCTGTGATCGAACGAGCCGACGTACACGGTCCCATCCGATCCGAGCGCCGGCGACGATGTGACGTAGCCCGGCGTGAAGGTCTGCCACCGCTGCTGGCCGTTCTGGTCGAGCGAGAACGCGTAGAGGTCGACCGAGCCCCAGAAGGAGTTGCCGGCCTCCGTCCCCTGGCCGAACGCCGGAGTGGTCCAGACCGACTGTCCCCGCTGAGCCGCCCAGCGGAGCGTTCCATCCGGGTTGAGCGCATAGGCCGCGCCCCCGGTGTTGCCCGCGTAGATCGTCCCGCCGGGCCCGATTGCGACGTTTCCCTCCCACCAGCTCACCTGCTGCCCGCCGGCGGGAGGCAGCGTCGGTGTGAAGCTCCAGACGATCCTGCGCTTGCGGGAGAGGCCGGGGGTGGTTCGAAGCCGGTAGAGCCGCTCATCCCCCGAGCCGATGGTGATCGGCGCGCTCCGGAGGGCCTTCGAGTGCCGGGCGATCGCGGCGGCCGCGTCGATGATGCCGCCCGTCCGGAACCTCCACAGCGGCCGACCGTCGGGTCGCAGCGCGTAGAAGACGTGATCGGCGGAGCCGACGTAGACCGTGTGGTCCCCGCCGATGACCGGGGTGCTGAAGATGCCCCTCTTGGTGGCGAATGCCCAGGGCCCCTCGCCCCGGTACCGCCCGTGGATGGGGCTCGAAGCCGTGTTGCGGCTGTCGCGCCGCATCTCGGGCCACGGCGACTTCGCCTGGACCGGCACGTCGTAGGAGTAGGCCGAGGCCCCGTCGGCGAAGACCAGCGCGAGCAGGACAGCGATCGCCACCACCCCCTGCCCGAACGAAGGGCGGCTCATCGATTCAGGTCGTCTTGACGATCCAGACGTCGCAGGGCGCGTGGTGCGAGATCTTGTTGGGCACGCTGCCCAACAGGAAGCGCCGCGCCCCGGTCATGCCCTTGTTGCCGACCAGGACGAGGTCGGCGTCGTTCTCCTCGGCGACGTCGAGGATTGCGTCCGCGGGATCGCCCTCGCGTGGGTGGGTGACGACATCGATCTTCGCCTTCTTCGCCTCGGCCGCGGCCTTGTCGAGCACGAACTGGACGTCCTCGCGGGGATTCACGGCGTATGCGACGTCGCCCGAGATTCCCTGCCCCTCGTCCTTGAGGCGCGACTGCGGGACGGGCTCGTAGGCGCTGACGATCTCGAGCTTCGCGTTCGAGAGCTTGGCCAGCTCGATCGCCGTCCGCACCGCCTCCGTGGCGGTCTCAGAGCCGTCGGTTCCAACCACTATGCGCTCGAACATCACCCCTCCTCGCCATGCCGGGTTTGCGCGCCGATACTACTTGGCGAGGCGCGCCGAGCGCGGCATTGCTTCGCCATCAAACGCGGCCACGAGCGGCCGCTCAGCTCAATTTGACGATGGCGATCACCATCGAGGCGAGCAGGCAGATCACCAGGATCACCAGGCTGGCGGCCCAGAGGCGCGGCATGTGCCGATCCTAGTCGTCGGGTTCGATCGGCTGCACCTGCGGCGCGACCACGCCCCGCAGGGCGCTCGGCGGCGTGCCCGGTGCCACCTCGTACCAGTCGACGTATCGTCCGCACACCTGGCTCAGCGGGATCGTCTCGCGGGCGGGATCGGAACGGGTCGCGGCCAGGCCTGCCAGATACGCCTTGCTCTCGGTGCGGAGCAGGCGTCCGATCGGTGGCGGATCGCCGACGTCAACGGTGACGATCGCCGTGCCCGCCCTGCGGACGTCGATCGAGCCCACTGGGTAGTACGGAGAGGGGCCCCGGAAGAGCAGGTTGGCTCGGAGCTCGGTGCTGAACGGGGAGGCGAGGCCGGGGCCACTCGCCGTGACGTGCAGCGGCTGCGTGCTCGCGTACTGGAGCGAGAGGTCCCAGCGGCCCGGGGTCAGGTAGAGCCGCATGTGGGCAGGCTTGGTCTGGGTCAGGGCCGGGCTCGGGTTCCAGACCTTGCCGATCACGGGCTGGACCGTGAAGACCGTCGCGGTGCCCCTCACCTTCGTGATCGGGGCCTGCTCCGGGTTGCTGCAATCGAGCGGCGCCCCGGGATTGATCGGCTCGTACAGGGTGCGGCGCTGGCCCACCGGCCGGTCTCGGTGCCAGAGGATGAAGTCGCCGGTTCGCAGCCGCGGCGTGAATCCTGGGGGTGCCTGGCTCTGCATCGCCGCGCTCGTGGTCACCACCCACTTGAACTTGTTCATCACGAACGGCGGGACGTTGTCCCAGTCGAACTTCGCGTTCAGGTCCGTCGCCCGGTAGAGCGGGTGGACCTCCTCCACGTCGTAGTGGTTGGTGATCGGGGCGTAGACCTCCGATCCGATCAGCTCCCAGGAGACGAAGTTGTCGCGACCGAGAAACAGCACGTTCTGGCCGTCGACTATCGGCCGCATGCGCAGCATCTCCTGGAGGTGGTAATCGGGGCCGACCGCGGCCTGGCGCAGCGGCAGGAGAGTCGAGAACGCCGCAGCGGCCGCGAAGGCGAGGGTGAGCAGCGGCACCGCGAAGCCGGTGAGCGGGCGCAGCGCTCTCGGCGGCCACCAGGCCGCCCCTCCCCCCTCCGGCACGTCCTTCTCCTCACCCGGCAGCGAGTCGGCCGAGAGCAGCCCCCGCACCGCGATCAGCATGATCAGCGGCGCGGCGATCGCCAGCGCCTTCGCCTGGGTGTACGGGGTGCCGACCGCGAGGGACACGAGGTAGAGCAGCGTGCACGCGAGCAGCGCCGAGGGCAGCGCGGACTCGCGCCGCGACAGGGCCCGGCCGAGTCCCCAGGCGAACGCCACCAGGGCGAGCAGCGCTCCCAGGTAGAAGGCAATCTCCGGCGTGGTCGAGTTGGCGGGCGTGATCCGGAACTCGCCCGAGGGCCAGACGCCGAACGCCTCGAGCGGGTTGAGCGGCTGGCGCAGGTTGCCGAAGCCCACCGTCGGGCCAGTTCCCGAGGGGCTGAACGCCTTGAAGTTCGAGAAGCTCGCCAGCCGGAATATCTCCGGGAGCGCGGCGACGACGGGGATGCCAATTCCGAGCGCGATTGCGGATCTGGCGCCGCGAAGCCGCTCCCCCAGGCGCAGGTCGTGCTCGCGCAGCCCGATGACGAGCATCCAGACGATCGTCGTGCCGAGCAGCCAGGCGAGCCCCGGGAAGCTGTAGTTGTAGATCGTGCCCGCGGCGATCACGCCCAGCGGGATGGCGGCCCTCGCCGACCCGCCCGTGCCCGACCAGGTTCCTCGCAGGGCCGGTAGCCCGAGCGTGAACCCGAGCAGCGCGAGCGCCAGCAGCGGCTCCTTGAACGCCCCCTGAGCCAGATAGGCGGCGGTGAGGTAAGGGGTCGCGGCCAGCACGGCTCCCGGCACCCGCAACCAGCCCCGGATCCCGCCGAGAGCGCCGTAGGCGGTCAGAGCGAGGAGGACGGCGATCGCGCCGGTCAGCCCGGCGAACCCCTGGATCAGGCTGGCCCCGCTCACCTTCGAGACCGCGGCCACGATGGCGTGCGGGCCGAGCGGGTAGCCGTCCTTGATCAGGTCCGGCGTCGGACCGGCGTGCGAGCCGATCCACTCCGCGAAGAGCAGGTGCGAGGCCATGTCGTCGTTGACGAGGCCCTGACCGAGGATCCCGACGCGGCCGCTGGTGGCGAAGGGGATAGCGACCACCAGCGCGGCCCCGATCATGGCAACGATCGCTCCTATCCGCACGGTTCCGGCCGGCACGCGGGTGCGGCCGAAGACCACGAAGCAGCCGATCAGGGCCACACCGGTGAACGCGGCCGCAGTGACCGCGTGGCCGGGAAGCTTGACGGCGATCCCGCAGATCACCAGCAGCGCCGAGATCCCGGCGGCAGGCCCGACAGGGGAATGCCGCGGCAGGCCGGCGATCGCCATGACCGCCGAGCCGAGCAGCAGGGAGGCGGCGACGATCAGGGCCCCCGCCAGCAGAGCCGAAAGCATCGTCAGAGCCCGGGGACGTGGCGCGCGACGAAGCCCTTCGGGTAGGCGTCGTAGGGATGCCAGCGGGGTCCCGAGCCGCGCGCGTCACCGACGGTGTCCCAGCGCAGGCCCGCGATCACCGCGTAGACGTGGGTCGGGCTCGCGTAGATGGTCAGCCACTGGCCCGGGCCTGACTCGCCGTAGCCCATGAACTGGCCTGAGGTCAGGGGCGTCTGGAGCAGCCCCGCCCCGGCCAGGGCGTAGCTGACGGCGCCCGAGCAGTCGTAGCCCTTCGATTGGAACGAGCCGTGGCCCCCGCCCCACCGGTAGGGCTGCCCGACGATCAGGTTGGCGGCGCTGATCATCGCCCGGATCGGGTCCGGCGCCGAGGGCGGGGCGAGCGCGGTCCTGTTGAGGAGCAGCGCGGAGTCGTTGCCTCCGACCGGATGGGTCGCGGTGTAGACGCGCTTGCGCTCCGCCGGGGAGGGGGGCGTGAAGGAGCCGTTGTTGCCCGCGGAGGCCGCAGGTAGCCCCGTCTTGGGGTCGACGGGGGCCTTCGGAGCCGGCTTAGCCTCCGTCGTGGTGGTGGTCGGGGATTCGGCTCCCGGCCGGTACTGCGGGTCGGCCGCCCACGGCTTCGGCGCCAGCTTGGTGTCCGCGAGCTTGTCCGGGGACGATTTCGAGCCGTCCGTCAACCTGGGCACGGCGAAAGCCGCCGCGGCCGCGGCGAGCACTGCGATCGCCGCGATTGCGACGATGGCGCGAATGTGACGATGAAGTTTCCAGAGCACGTCCCGGCCCTCCCGGCTGAGTATGCCTCAGTGCAGCAGAATTCGATGCAGGTGGACGACGCCGCGGATGTGGGATTCGATCGGCCAGCGCCTGCTCGCCTGCTCGAAGAAGGCCTCGGCCGCCGGACGGCCGGGGTCGGCGACCCAGGCCACCGGCGCCAGCCTCGGCAGCAGGTTCAGCAGCATCGCCACGCCGGGCCGTTCGTAGAGCACATCGGACGCGAGCACGATGTCGAAGGGGCCGCGGTCGACCAGCTCGTTCGGGTCCGCCCAGTCGACGGCCACGGTCTCCAGCTGGACGGAGTTCTCCTCCGCGTTGCGCCTGACCAACGCAAGCGCATCGATGTCGCCATCGGTCGCGATCACCTCCGCCCCGCCGCGGGCGGCGGCGATGCTTGGAATGGCCAGGCCACAGCCGAGCTCGACCACCCTCAGGCCGGTCAGATCCTCCCGATCCAGCTCCCGCGCAAGCGCGACGCCGCTGCGCCAGAGCACCGACCAGTAGGGCGCGAGCGGAGCCCATTCGACCTGATGGTCGTCCGGGATCTCGGCGGCACCAGCAGGCTGGAGCACCCGAAGCTCGCCACTCGGCAATTCGATCGTATGGGTGACGAATTCCCCGATCAGGCCGCCGTCTCTCGGGCCGCCCACTCGGCGCGGAAGACCCGATGGCTGCCGGCCAGTCCCTTGAGCTCGACCTCGCGTCCATCGTCGAAGCGCAGGCCGTCCGCTTTGCCGGATGATGCCGCGTCGCGCAGCTGCTGGGAGACGAGGATCTCGCTGCCCAGCGCCTCGGCGGCGATCCGCGCGGCGAGGATCACGTTCTTGCCGAAGTAGTCGCCCTCCTCGGAGATCATCTCGCCCGTGTGCAGGCCGATCCGCACGCGGAGCGACTCAGCCTCCCCCGTCTGCTCACGCTCTGCGAAGGCGCGCTGCACCTCGATCGCGCAATCGAGCGCCTCGCAGGGATCGGGGAAGGCGAGCATGAAGCCGTCGCCCTGGCTCTTCACCTCGTAGCCGTCGTGCCGGGAGATCTGCTCGCGGAAGATCGCGTTGTGCTCGCGGAGGACCTCGAGCCAGCGCTCGTCGCCGAGCTTCTCGGTGAGCACCGTCGAGTCCTCGATGTCGCTGAACAGGATCGCGACCGTCCCGTCCGGGGCGGCGTGAGCCCGCATATCCGGCCGCTCCTGCTCGAGGGCGGAGACCATCTCGTCGATCGACGTGGTCACGTCGACACCGCTCAGCCCCTGGGCGTCGAGGCGATCTCGCAGCGCCCGGTCGACGATCCAGCGCCCCCCCATCTCGCGCGCGGTGCTGAGCACGGTGGAGAGCATCTCCTGGGCGAGCTCGCGGTCGTTCGACTCGTCGCGCGCCAGCAGCAACTCCGCGAGGGCCAGCCCGCAGAGCGCCATTCCGGGCCGGTCGCCCATCCCCGTGGCGATCTCGACCGCGTTGCCCAGGTGCCGCTCGGCGTCGTCCATTCGCCCCATCGTCCTGGCCAGCAACCCGAGGACGCGGTCGACCGGGCCGTTGCAGCCGGCGGCGCGGGCCACCACGATGGTCAGCCCCTCGTAGGGGAGCAGCGCCTCGTAGGCCAGGGGGGCTCGCCTCTCGTCGCCGATCAGCGCAATGGCCTCGCCCAGCAGGCTCATCGCAGTGAACCAGTTGGCGTCCGTCGGAATCGCCGAGAAGTCGTCCCCAGCGAAGCGGTCGAGCTCGCGACGCGCCAGATCCAGGTCGCCGGAGCGGGCTGCGAGGGTGACCACGCCGACGCGCCAGGCCGGGATCCCGGGGAACTCCTCAGCCAGCTCACGGACCCTCGGCAAGAGCTCCTCGCCGCGGCCCTGCATGCTCCGGATCTGGATTATCTGGATGCCGTAGTACTGCTGGGAGATCGCCTGCTCGGCCCGGTCGCCGGCCCTCCGCGCCTGCTCGGCGAGCCGTTCCGCCTCGTCGATTCTGCCGTCGAGCAGAACGCGCATCCCCCGCAGCGCGTAGGTCTGCCAGCTGTGCTCAGGCATCCGCAGCTCCTCCGCCACGCGGGCGTATTGGCTCAGCTCGCGATCGACGGCGGCGACATCGCCCAGCTCCAGATAGCTCCAGAGCCGGTATGCGTGGCCGCGGAGGACGGCCTCACGGTCGCGGCAGCGCTCGCCCAGCTCGAGCATCTCGTCGGCGATCGCCATTCGCTCGCGAGCGGCGTTCGGCCCGGTCGGGATGAAGATCTTGCGGTGCAGCGCCGCCGCGAGCGTCGTCGGCGCATCGACCTCCCGCGCGATCTCGATCGCCTCATCGACAAGGCGCGACGACAGGCTGATGTCGTTGCTCTCCCAATACACCTCCGCCGACTTCGCGCTGAGCAGTGCCGCGCGGAGGGCTGTGCGCTCCGGCCCGATCCGGTCGAGCGCCTCGTCGAGCAGCGCCAGGAGCTGCTCGTCCAGCCGCCCGGCGTCGCTCATCATCGCGATCCCGATCGCGGCTCCCACCAGGCTGTCCGTGTCGTCGAGGCGGCGAGCCGACTCCGCGGCGCGCTCGAACGCGTCCCGGGCGTCCGCAACGCGAGCGGACTTGGCCTCCGCCCCGCCGAGCGAGAGCAGCAGACTGCACTGCAGCGCCTCGTCGGGGTCGTCCATCAGCTCGAGCACCTCGAGCGCGCGGCCGTAGACGTCGACGGCGTCCTCGTAGGCGAGCTGGTCCATGTCCTGCTCGCCCGCGCGCTGCGCGTAGTCGATCGCGTTCGCGAGATCGCCGCGAGGAGCGGCGGCCAGGAAGTGATGGGCCAGCTCGCCGAGGCGCTCGTCCACGTTCTGGCCACAGATCTCCTCGATCGAGAGCCCGGCCCGCTCGTGGAGCGCCGAGCGCTTCGGCGGGCTGAGCTCGTCGTAGAGCGTGTCGCGGACGAGGGCGTGGGCGAAGGAGTAGTGCCCCTCTCCTAGGTCGGTGACCAGTCGCTCGGCGACCGCCTCGTCCGCCGCCTTCATCAGCTGCTGCGGCTCCAGTTGCGCAACCCGCCAGACCAGCTCGCGGTCGAACTCACGGCCGATCACGGCCGCGACCCGCAGGGACTCGTTCGTGTCCTCGCTGAGGCGGTCGAGGCGCCGCCCGACGACCTCTCGGACTCCCTGCGGGATCTCGAGCTCGGCGGCGCTGCCGCCCGAGCTGAGCTTGCCCTCGCTCGCAAGGAGGCGGACCACCTCGCCGACGAAGAAGGGGTTTCCGTCGGTCTGCTCCTGGACCGCATCAGCCAGGCCGGGAGGCGATGGGGTGCCGGCGGTCATCTCGATGTAGCGCTCGACCGCGGCGACGGAGAGGCCGCGAAGCGGGATCCGCCCGCTGCCCTCGATCCCCGACATCTCCCCCAGCATCCGGGCGAGCGGGTGGTGGCGGCCGAGCTCGACATCGCGATAGGTGCCGAGAATCAGGAGGCCGCTCGAGGCCAGCTCGCGCGCCGCAAAGCGGAGAAGGAGCAGTGAGGGCTCGTCCGCCCAATGGAGGTCGTCGAGAACGATCACGATCGGCCGGTCGCGCGCGGCCGACAGCAGCAGGGTCGTGACGGAGTCGAAGAGCCGGAAACGTGCCTCCTCGCTGTCGAGGACATGCGCGGGCTCGACATCGAGCTTCTCGGCGATCTCCGGCACGAGCTGGGCGACCTCCGGCGCCCCCGCGCCGAGCTGCCACGCGAGCGCGACCGGATCGGCATCGCGGGCGTAGGCGCGGACCGCCTGGACCCAGGGCCAGTAGGCCGGCGCGCCCTCGTCCTCGCGGCAGCGGCCCCAGTAGACGCGCGCGCCGCTGACGCGCGCGTAGGTGGCGAGCTCCTCCGAGGCGCGCGTCTTGCCGATGCCGGGCTCGCCCACCAGCAGCTGGAGCGAGCCCCGGCCGGAGAGGGCCGAGTCGACGGCCTCGCGAAGCCGCTCCAACTCGCGCTCACGGCCGACGAAGACGCCGCCGGCGAGGCTCTCGAGCGGGTTGGCCGGCCGTTCCTCGGCCGCCTCGGTGGGCTGCTCGGAGAGCGCGGCCAGGATCCCGTCGCGCGCCTCAGATGCGTTGGCGGGCCGGTCCTCGGGCTGCTTCGCCAGCAGTCGAATGACGGCTCGATCGAGCGCCTCGGGCACCGCGTCGTTGTGGCGTGACGGCGGCACCGGGTCCGCGTGCAGGTGCTGCGAGATGATCGAGACCGCGTCGTCTCCCGGGAACGGCGGCTGGCCCGTGAGCATCTCGTAGAGAAGGGCGCCCAGCGAGTAAAGGTCGCTCCCGGGGCCGACGGCCTCGCCGAGCGCCTGCTCTGGCGGCAGGTAGGCGACCGTGCCGACCAGCGTGCCGCCGCTGACGCGGGCGCGCGCCTCCGTCGTCGCCAGGCCGAAGTCGCCGAGCCTGGCGTGGCCGTCATCGTCGATCCAGACGTTCGCCGGCTTCAGGTCGCGGTGGACGACGCCGCGAGCGTGAGCGTGCTCGAGCGCGCGGGTGAGGTCCGCGGCGATCTCGACCGCCCGCTCCACCTCGAGATGCCCACCGGCGGCGGCGAGCAGGCCCTCGACGTCGCCGCCCGGCATGTAGCGGCTGACGATGAAGGGGTTGCCGCCCTCCTCCCCCGTGTCGAGCACGGTGACGACCTGAGGGTGGTCGCCGAGCTTGCGCATGGCCTCGGCCTCGCGCCTCGCCCTGGCCTGGATCGACGCGCCGACGCCCTCGGTGTCGAAGAGCGCGACAGCGACCTCGGTGCCGGTGGCGGTGTCATCCGAGAGGTAGACGCGCTTGCGCCCGGCCTGGCCGAGGAAGCGCCGCACCCGGTAGCGGCCGGCGATCTCGGCGCGAACATCGGCAGGAAGAGGTTCGGCACGGAGCTCGGCGGCAACCGGCTGCGCGGTCAGCTCGGCGCCGCACGAATCACAGAATCGTGCGCCCTCACGATTCTCATTGCCGCAGGACGGACACCGCATGCCCGACGGATTATCCCAGCCGCCCACCGGCGGCCCGAATCAAACCCGTCGGGTAGGGTCGCTCGCATGGCGACCGTCGCAACGGAGGCCGACCGCGATGCGGTGGTGGAGACGATCGTCGGCGCCTTCCATGCCGATCCGCTCTGGTCGTGGATGTACCCGGACGCGACCCGGCGCGCCGAGCAGCACGCCACGATCTTCGGCCTCTACGTCGACAGCGCCCTGCCCCGGGGCGGGGTCTGGATGAGCGACGAGCGCGCCTCAGCGGCCGCCGTCTTCACCCATCCGGGGCAGCCGGAGCTCACCGAGGACGCCGATGCGAGGCTCGAGCCGTTCGTGCGGGAAGCCCTGGGTACCCACGCGCCGGCGGTCCTGGAGACGGTGCACCGCTTCGAGGTCGCCATTCCGAAGGACAGGACCTTCTACTACCTGAGCTTCCTCGGCACCCGTGCGGACAGCCGCGGCAAGGGCATCGGAATGGGCCTGTTGGCCGAGCTCACCGCGCTGGCCGACCAGGACGGCGAGCCGACGCATCTCGAGTCCAGCAACCCGGGCAACAGCCATCGCTACGAGCGCCTCGGCTTCGAGCGACACGGCACCTTCGAAACCCCCGACCAGCTGCACACCGTGACGACGATGTGGCGCGAGCCGCGCGTCAGCCGTTGAGCCGGGCGAACATCTTGCGCTGGGCCTTGTAGAGGCCCGGGAACTCGGCGTAGAGGCGGTCGTAGACCTCTCGCGTGGCGGGGTCGGGCTCGAAGACGCGGTCGACGGGAACGAGGTCGCGGACGCGGTCGCGCGAGATCTCGCCCAGGGCGAGTGCGGCAAAGAGTGCGGCGCCCCGGAGGTTGGCGTGCATCGGGTCGGCGACCCGCTCGATCCTGCGGTCCATGACGTCGGCGTGGATCTGGCACCAGAGGTCGGGTATCGCCCCGCCGCCGAAGATGCGAAGGGGCTCGAGGCGCTGCTTGGCGAAGCTCTCGACCGCCTCGTTCAGCCAGCGGCTGTTGTACGCCACGCCCTCGAGCACCGACCGCACCAGGTCGGCGTTGCCGGTCTCCGCCGAGAGGTTGTGCCAGCCGCCGCGGGCGTTGCGATCGTCGACCGGCGAGCGCTCCCCGGCCAGCCAGGGCGTGAACAGCACCCGGCCGCTGCCCGCCGGCGCGCTCGCCGCCAGCTCGATCAGGCGCTCGAAATCGCCGGGCTCGCCCAAGGTGAAGCTGTCCCTCAGCCAGCGCAGGCAGAGGCCGGCCGCCTCGTGGTTGTTGGCGACCAGATAGCTGTGCGAGTCGAGCCCGGGGACGGTCGCGATGGAGTGCAGGGCGTCCGTCTTCTTGCGAGGGAAGGGCAGCGAGATCCACGAGGTGGTGCTGATCGTGATGTGCGCCTGGCCCTCGCCGATAGCGCCGCAGCCGAGCGCGGCGGAGTGCAGATCAGGGGTCCCGGTGACGACCTGCGCGCCGGGACTGATCCCCAGATCTGAGGCGACCTCCGGTCGGACCGTTCCGATCAGCGAGCCCGTCTTCACGAGGGGCGGCAGCTTGGCGGCGTCCAGTCCGAGCTTCCCGACGAGAACCGGGTCGTACTCCAGCCGGTCGAGGTGCCGGTTGTCGGTGAGCCAGGCTGCGCTCATCGAGGCGTGCGTGGCCGCGGCCCGGCCCGTGAAGCGCATACTCAGATAGTCGACTGGCTCGAGATACCAGCGGACGGCCGCCGCGATCTCGGGCTCGTCGCGCTCGAAGCGCAGCATGTGGCCGACCGGGTCGCCGCCGAACGGAGAGGGAACCCCTCCCGTCCGGCGGACCCAGGTCGCCAGCGCCCGCGGCGAGTAGCCCATCAGGGGGCCGCCGATCGCCTCGCGGGTTCGGCGCCCGCCGCGGGTGTCGAGCCACATCAGGCAGGGGCCGACCGGTTCGCCCGATTCGTCCACCGGGACCGTGCTGGCCCACTGCCCGGTGCAGGAGACGGCGACGAATTGCTCGGCCGGAATGCCCTTCAGGACCGACCCCGACAGCTCACGGACCATCTCCCACCACGCCGAGGCGTCCTGGACGGCCCCGCCGCCGGGCGACCGCTCGGTCTCGCAGTCGCGCCGGGCGACCGCCGCAATCTCGCCCCTCAGCGACACCGCCCCGACCTTCAGGGCCCCGCTGCCGAGGTCGATCGCGAGCGCGAACCGCTCGTCGCCGCTCACGCGGATGGAACTGCCTGCTGCGAGTCCATCAGCTGGGTCATGACGCCGCGGATCATCTGCTCGGCGTCGGCATTGAGGCCGCCGGGCACTCCGCCGTAGACGGCGCCCGACTCCGCCGGCTCGTCGCGGTGCTCGCGGGCGTAGGCGACCGCCGCGTCGAGATCCGAGGCGAACGCCTCCACGACCCCAGGCTGGGTCTGCGGCCGGGTCACGGCCAGATGGAGCGCGTTCGGGTACTGCAGGCCGTTGAGGCGCCAGCCGCGCCTCTTCATCTCGTCGTTGACGTGGTAGACGTCGAACTCGTCCGAGGTGAACGCAAAGAGGAAGGTCGGCTCGCCCATGATGCGCAGCTCGGAGTGCGAGCGGACCGCCTGCTGCATCGTGGCCGCGGTGTCGAAGATCCGCTTCGCGTACTCCCGGTAGCCCTCCCGCCCGATCGAGACCAGCGATGCCCAGGTCGCGGCCAGCAGGCCATCGGAGCGTGAGCCCTCGATGCCGGGCGAGAAGTACTTCCCCCCGCTCCAGTCCGGCATGAAGAAGTAGCAGCGGTTGCGCAGCTCGCGGTCGCGGAAGAGCAGGGTGGAGGTGCCCTTCAGCCCGTAGCCGTACTTGTGGGTGTCGGCGGAGATCGTCGTGACGCCCGGCACCCGGAAATCGAAGGGCGGGATCGGCAGGCCGAGCTGCTCGCCGAACGGCAGCAGGTACCCGCCGAGGCAGCCGTCGACGTGCAGCCCCACCCCGCGCTCGATCGCAAGCTCGCCCAGCCCGGCGATCGGGTCGATCGTGCCGTAGCCGTAGTTGCCTGCCGAGCCGACGATCACGACGGTCTGATCGTCGATCAGCTCCCCGACGGTCTCCGGCCGGACCAGCGTAGTCTCGGGCTCGATCTCCGCGCGGCGCATCTCGACCCCGAAGAGGTGGCACGCCTTGTCGAAGGCAGGGTGCGCCGTTTCCGGCTTGACCAGGTTGGGCCGCTCGATGCCGCGCGCCTCGCGCCCCTGCTCGCGGTAGGCGAGCACGGCCTGCGCGATGCTGGCGCTGCCGCCGGAGGTGACCATCCCGGCAGGTTCCGCGCCGTTCAGGTCTCCGGCGTGCATCAGGTCGAGCGCCATCGCGATGATCTCGCCCTCGAAGCGGGTCGCGCTCGGGCACATGTCCCGCTGCAGCGCGTTCTGATGGGCGAAGAGGCCGAAGGCCTCCTTCAGGAAGCCGTAGTGGTCCTTGTCGCCGCAGTACATGGTCCCTGAGCACTTGCCTTCCTCCCAGGCCTCGTCCTCCTCGGTC
>DASUPK010000200.1:0-3401 GCA_036276255.1 Solirubrobacterales bacterium | reverse complement strand
CTAGATCCGGCCGGCGGCCTGGCGCTGGCGGCGGGCGAGTGCGTCGACGATCACGGCCGCGAGCAGCACGCCGCCGGTGACCATGAACTTGACGGACGACTCGAGCGAGAGCAGGTCCATCCCGTTCGAGATCGACCCGATCACCACCGCGCCCAGGAGAGCCGACCAGACAGACCCCCTGCCGCCGAACAGGCTGGTCCCGGCGATCACCGGTCCCGCGATGGCGAGCAGGAGGATGTCGCCAGAGCCGGACGCCTGATTGACGGCGATCAGGCGCGACGCCGCCAGGATCCCGCCGGCCGCGGCCATCGTCGAGCAGAGCGTGAAGACCAGGATGCGGACGCGGGTGATCGGGATGCCCGCGCGCCGCGCCGCCTCGGCATTGCCGCCAACCGCGAAGATGTGCCGGCCGAACGGCGTCCGCGTCGTCAGCCAAGCGAAGAACCCGCAGAATGCCACCAGGATCAGCGCCGAGAGCGGGATGCCGCGGTCCGAGCTCAGGATCGTGACCGCAGCGAAGCTCGCGACTCCCACGATCACGGTTCGAATGACGATCCCAGCAAGCGGATTGGTTTCCAGTCCCGCCTTCTGCCGCCGCCGGAGCTCCAGCAGCCCGCTCCCGAAGGTCGCCCCGGTCACGATCGCGGCGAGTGCGTAGCCGACGCCGGCGCCGTAGAACTTCCCGGCCAGATCGGTAATCGTGCTCGGGGGCAGGTTGATCGTGCCGGTGTCCCCCAGCACGGCTAACAGCGCTCCCTGCCAGGCGAGCAGCCCGGCCAGCGTGACGACGAAGGACGGGATCCGGAAGAAGGTCACCATGAAGCCGTTGAAGAACCCGATGATGGCGCCCGTGAGGAGCCCGGCGAGGATGGCCAGTTCGGGGCTCCAGCCGTGCTTGACGTTGAGCACTGCCATCACGGCCGCCGCCAGCCCGCTCACCGCGCCCACGGAGAGGTCAATCTCCCCGAGCAGCAGGACGAGGACGACCCCGATGGAGATCATGCCGATCGCCGCGATCTGCAGGGTCAGGTTGGTCAGGTTGATCGCGGAGAGGAAGCGGTCGTTCTCGAACTGGAAGATCGCCCAGATCAGGGCGATCGTGACGAACACCCGCAGCGAGCCGAGCTCTCCGCGCGCCAGACGCGCGATGACGCTGAGCCTCCCCTCCTGCTTCGCGCCGTCAGCGGTCTGCGTGGCGCTCTCCATCACTAGCCCTCCTTCGTGAAGTCGATCTCGGCCGAGGCGCCGGTGATCGCCGCCACGACCTCCTCACGCGTCGTCGTCTTGATGTCGAAGGTGGCCTCCCGCCTGCCGAGGCGCAGCACCACGATCCGGTCGGCGACCTGGAAGATGTCCTCGAGGTTGTGGCTGATCACCACCACGCCGAGCCCGCGCTCGCGGAGGCGCTTGATCAGGCTGATCACCTGCGCGGTCTGCGCCACGCCGAGTGCAGCGGTGGGCTCGTCCAGCAGCACAACCTTGGGCTCCCCGAGCTGGGAGCGGGCGATCGCAACCGACTGACGCTGCCCACCGGAGAGGCTCCCGACCTCCGTCCGCACGCTGCCGAGCGTGGTCACCGAGAGCTCGTCGAGCAGCTCGCCCGTGTGTTTCTCCATCTCGGTCTCGTTGATCACGGGCAGCGGGATCCCCCCATTGCCCACCACCTCCTGGCCGAGGTAGAGATTGGCGACGACATCGAGGTTGTCGCACAGGGCGAGATCCTGGAAGACCGTGGCTATCCCGAGCTGCACGGCCGAATTCGGATCGCTGATCTTGACCGGCTTGCCCTCGAAGTACGCCTGACCCGAATCGGGAGGCTGTACGCCGTCGATCGCCTTGATCAGGGTGGACTTCCCGGCCCCGTTGTCGCCGACCAGGGCGACGACCTCACCGGCGTCAACCTCGAAGTCGACGTCCGAGAGTGCCTGGACGGGTCCGAAGCTCTTGGAGAACCCCTTCAGCGCGAGGAGATGATCCGGCTTGCCGTTGCCGCTCTGCTTCTGCTCGCTCACCTTCTCATCTCCTCGCGCTCGGGGCTCATTTCCTAGCTGCTGATTCCGGCCGCCTGACAGGCCGACTGGAATTCAGGGGTGCAGATGTCGCTGGCGGTCCAGTAACCGTTCGAACCGATCAGCGGCTGACCGCCGTACGTCGCGGTGGCGACGTTGTCCTTCGTCACCGCAATGGGGGTCAGCAGGTCCGACGGGACATCCGTCGCACCGTTGTTGGTCTTCGTGGTGATCATGTTCGACGGAACCGGCTTGCCGTTGGCGAGCGCAACCGCTATCTGAGCAGCAGCGGTGGCCTCGGGCCTGGTCGCCTTGTAGACCGTCATGAACTGGTCGCCGGTGAGGATCCGCTGAACGGCCTCCAGCTCGGCGTCCTGACCCGTCGACGGGATCGTCTTCGGATCGATTCCGGCGGCCTGCATCGCCGCGATCGCACCGCCAGCGGTGCCGTCGTTCATCGCGTACAGACCCTTGAACCCGGTCTTGCCGAGCGCCGTGATCGCCTGATCCATCTCGGACTGGGCCTTGTCGGGGCTCCAATCCGGAGTGTCGTACTCCTTGGCGACCTGGACGTTCGCCGCAGTCAGCGCGGAGTCCGCCCCCTGGCCGAACAGCTTCGCGTTGCTGTCGGTCGGGGAGCCGTTGATCTTCACGATCGGCCCGTTCGCGTTGCCGTCGTCGGCGAGCTTCTTGGCCAGAGTGCTGCCCTGAAGCTGACCGACCTTGACGTTGTCGAACGAGACGTACGCGGCGATGTCAGGAGTGTCCAGAATCAGCCGGTCGTAGCTCACGACCGGGACGTTCTGCTGCTTCGCCAGGTTCACCATCGAAGCGGCGGACGTGGCGTCCACCGGGTCGAGGACCACCACGTCGGCCCCGTCGGTCAGCGCCGACTCCATCTGAGACTGCTGGGTCGACGCGTCCTGGTTCGCGTTGTTGTAGATGAGATCGCAGTCCGGGCACGCCGTATTCAGGGCGGCCTCGAACTCCGGATGGTCATGGGCCTCGTAGCGAGTCGTCTTCGACTCCGGGAGCAGCAGGGCCACCTTTGGCCCGCCGCCACCACTACTGCCGCCACAGGCGGCGAGCCCGAGCCCGATCACCAGCGCCGCCACCGAAAGCACAGCGCCACGGGCCCAATTCCTGGATCTAGTCACACGCACCACCTCCACTGTTGTTCATGTTCCTCTCTGGTCGATTTGGTTCCAAACCGGTTCATGCGGCCACCCGCGCGGGCGACCCCGCGCCGATGATTCCGTCGGTCGCATGCAAGACGAGTGCGAGCGCGCCGAGCAGCTCCGCGCGCTCTCCGAGAACTCCCGCCACCACGCTCACCTGCTCCGCCGCGCTGTTGATGGCGTAGCGCCGGATCGACTCGATCACGGGCTCGGT
>DASUPK010000199.1:0-13279 GCA_036276255.1 Solirubrobacterales bacterium | reverse complement strand
GCTGCTGGACGTCCCCGTGGAGACCTACGACGAGCGCCTGACCACGCGGATGGCCGACCAAAGCGCCCGCGAGGGGGCCCGGGCCGATCGCGACTCGCTCGCCGCAGCGCATCTGCTCGAGAGCTACCTGGCGAGGGAGGGATCGACGTGACGGAGGACCGGGGGGACTGGAACGTCGACACCGAGGGGAACCTCACCCCGCCCGGCGGTGACGGGCTGAAGCCGCCTACCGACGAGTTCGGCCGGGAAGACCCCGCCTCCCTCGAGCGCGAGCGCCGGCGCCGGGAGCGCGAGCAGCGCCGCGGCAGGTCGAAGAAGCCGAAGAAGCCGAAGAAGCCGCGCAAGGCCTCCGCCGCACCTGCGCCCGAGGCTCCTCCGGCCGAGACGCCGCCGGCCCAGGCGCCGCCAAAGCGCGCTCGGTCCCGGGAGGCGTCCGCGGCGCCTCAGGCGGCTGCCCCGCCGGCTGCCCCCAAGCCGCCGAGGAGAACGGTGAGGCAGCGGCTCGGCCGCGACGGGGGCGGCGACGGGGGCGACCCACGTCCGCCGAAGCCACGTGGGACGTATCACCGCCGCCGCTTCCTGGCCCTGGGCCTGGTGCTGATCGGGGTGCTCGTCGCCTGGTTCCTGATCGCCTTCTTCCAGCCGCCGCCGTTCGACCCGGGCGACGGCTCGGGCGAGGCGATCGTCACCGTGCCCGAGGGAGCCACGGCGAGCGAGGTCGCCGACCTGCTCACCAAGAACGACGTGGTCTCGAACGGGACGCTCTTCGAGTGGCGCCTGAAGCTGGCGGGGGAGACGGACAACATCCTCCCGGGCCGCTACGTCCTCGCTCACAACATGAGCTACGGGACGGCGATCGACAAGCTGACCAGCTCGGGCGGCAAGGTCAACGTGACGATCCCGGAGGGCGAGGACCGGGTGCAGACCGCCGCGACGATCAAGGGCCTGGGCCTGAGCGGCGACTACCTCGCCGCCAGCAAGAGCTTCAAGGGGTTCGATCCGAACCGCTACGGGGCGAAGAACCCGCCGTCGCTCGAGGGATTCCTCTTCCCGGCGACCTACCAGCTCGACCCGGGCGCGAGCGTCGATCAGCTCGTCTCGGAGCAGCTTCAGGCGTTCCAGCAGAACATCGCCGGCGTGAACCTGTCCTACGCGAAGTCCAAGAACCTGACGGTCTACGACGTCCTCACGATCGCTTCGATGATCGACAAGGAGGTCCAGATCCCCTCCGAGCGCCCGCTCGTCGCCGCCGTGATCTACAACCGGCTCCACCGCGGCATGCCGCTGCAGATCGACGCCACGACCCGCTTTGAGTTCCACAACTACACCGGCGACATCACGGAGTCGCAGCTCCGGTCGGCCTCGCCGTACAACACCCGGATCAACGCTGGGCTCCCGCCGACGCCGATCGGCAACCCTGGCCTTGACGCGATCAAGGCCGCGGCCCGCCCCGCCAATGTCAACTACCTCTACTACGTCCTCAACGGCAACAACAGCGGCCACCACTGCTTCACCGCCAGCGGGGACGAGTTCAACAAGCTCGTCGCCGCGTACCAATCCGGCCACGCCACTCCGAACTGCCGGAGCTGAGCCGCGCGTGAACCGGCTCGCCGTCCTCGGGCACCCGGTCTCGCACTCTCGCTCGCCGGCGATTCAGTCCGCCGCGCTGGCGGCGCTCGGCCTCGCGGATGAGTGGAGCTACGAGGCGATCGACGTGGAGCGCGCCCGGTTCTCGGAGCTGGTCCGATCGCTCCCCGAGGATGGCTTCGTCGGCGTCAACGTGACGATCCCGCACAAGGAGGCGGCCCTCGCGGTGGCGGACGAAGCCTCGCGGGCCGCGCAGGAGATCGGCGCCGCCAACACGCTGAGCTTCGCGGATGGGCGCATCCAGGCGGCGAACACGGACGCGACCGGTCTGCTGGCCGCGCTGCCGGGACCGGTCGCGGGGAGGAGCGCCCTCGTTCTCGGGGCCGGTGGATCGGCCCGCGCGGCGGTCTGGGCACTGGCCGGGGAGGGTGCCCTGGTCTCCGTCTGGAACCGCACGGCGGAGCGAGCGGACGAGCTGGTGCGCGATCTGGCGGACGCGGGCGCCGGGACCGCGGCCGAGGGGCGGCTCGCCCCGGTGACGGCCGAGCAGGCGCGCGCCCGGGACCATGAGCTGATCGTCAACTGCACCGCGGTCGGGATGGCCGACGAGGATCCCTTCGAGCAGCTTCCGATCGATCCCGAGCGGCTGGGGTCCGATGTCGTCGTCGTCGACCTCGTCTACGCGGGCTCGGAGAGCCGCCTCGTGACGGAGGCGCGGCGACGCTCGGCCGAGGCGATCGACGGCCTGGAGGTCCTGGTGCGGCAGGGCGCCGAGTCACTCCGCATCTGGACGGGCTCAGAACCTCCGCTCGACGTCATGCGCAATGCGGCCCGGGGGGACGAGGAGAGCTGATATCGCGTTTGACGACGACAGCCCGGTGCTAATTTTTCGTTAGTGCCGCGCGTGAAGCTCATCGCAGGAGGCCTGAAGCTGATCGACGGGGTCGCCAACGGGACCCCGTCCTCCCCCGCGGGGCGCCTCCCCGACGCCGACGCCTTCGACGCGTATTCGCGAACTGTCTCCGGTGTCGCCGAGAGGCTGACGCAGTCGGTCGCACACCTCGCCGTCATGCGCCGGACTCGACGTGGCCGGGCGGAGGGGGCTGGTTCAGGCGTCGCGATCTCCTCGGATGGCTACATGCTCACCTCGGCGCACGTGGTGGCCGGTGGCCACCGGGTGATCGCGTCGCTCTCGGACGGCCGTGAGCTGAGCGCCGAGGTCGTCGGCGCCGATCCGCTCTCCGATCTGGCCGTGGTTCGCGCGGATGCGCGCGACCTGGAGCCGGCACAGCTGGGCGACGCCGACGAGCTGCGTGTCGGCCAGCTCGTTGTCGCGATCGGCAGCCCAATGGGCCTGGCGGGCACGGTGACGGCGGGGGTCGTCTCGGCTCTCGGCCGCTCGCTGCCCACGCGCTCCGGATCGGCCGGTCGCCTGGTCGAAAACGTGATCCAGACCGATGCCGCCCTCAACCCGGGCAACTCCGGCGGCGCGCTGGCGGACGGCCTCGGCCGGGTGGTCGGCGTGAACACCGCGGTCGCCGGCATCGGCCTCGGCCTCGCGGTGCCCATCAACGACGCCACCCGAAAGCTGATCTCAGCACTGATCAAGGAGGGCCGGGTGCGGCGGGCCTACATCGGCATCGTCGGCGGCTCCCGGCCGCTGCCGCCGCGGATTGCCTCCCGGCTGGGACGCGAGAAGGGAATCGAGATCGTCGAGGTCGTCTCAGGTAGCCCGGCCGCCCGCGCGGGGCTCCGCGGCGAGGACCTGATCGTCGAGGTGGACGGCGAGCCGATGGGCGACGTGGGAGACCTTCAGCGCCTGATGGTGGCGGAGCGGATCGGCCAGGGGGTCGAGGTGCAGGTCTTTCGCGACGGGGACCTCCTCCGGCTCGACCTCATCCCCCTGGAGCTCGAGACTTAGCCTTCGATTTCGATTTCGGCTTGACGATCGCTTTCGCCGCGGCCTTCGCCGAGAGAACCTGGATCCGCGCCGCCACCTCGCGGGGTGTGGTGAAGAGGACCCCGATGGTCCCGGGCTCGCGCGGCAGCAGCTGGAAGAAGGCGGGGGCGTTCGGGCTCGCCACGCCGATCAGGCCGAAGGCCGGAATCTCGAGCTCCGCCTGGCGCTTGGAGAGTACCTGCAGCGAGAGCTGATCGCCGACGTGTAGCGACTCGCACCTGGGCTTGCGGGCCCTGCAGATCGGTTTCGCAATGACCGGCACCTTCTTGCCGCCGACCACGATCTCGACGCTCAGGGAGCGGCCCGGCGGCGGCTCGGGCGTGGTGGTGCTCTGGGCCGGCTGGGTGGTGGTCGTGCTCGACGTGGTGCCGCCGCGCAGAGCGTGCTGTGGGACCAGGGCGGCCGCGAGCGTCGAGAGCCCGAGCAGGATCAGCATCACGATCAGCAGCCGGCGGGCGGCCATCAGGGGGAGAGGTTGAGGGACACGGGACTCCCAACGATATGGCCGCCGCGGTCCTGGACGTCTCCCTCGTCGCCCTGCTCGGCATCGTCACCGTCAGCGACCTGCGAACGCGGCTGATCCCGGACGTCGCGCTCGCGGCGGGCCTGGCGATCGCCATCCCGGTCTGCATCCTCTGGGAGCCGGCCACAGTGCCCGATCGGCTCCTTGCGGGTTTGGCGACGGGCGGCTTCCTGCTCGGTGCCGCGCTGATCCGCCCGGACGGGATGGGTCTGGGCGACGTGAAGCTCGCGGCGGTGCTCGGCTTCGATCTCGGCGGCCGGGTGGCCGAGGCGATGCTGGTCGCGTTCGCCGCGGGCTCGGTCGCGGGCCTCCTGCTGGTTGTCCGCCACGGCCTCTCGGCGCGCAGCCGGACGATCCCGTTCGCTCCCTTCCTCGCGATCGGCGCCCTGGTCGCGCTCGCCACGCAACCGTGAGACCGGGGCCGCGAGGCCACTCCATTTACGCTCCCCCGCGTGACCTTGAGGTTCACAACCGCAGGCGAGTCCCACGGGCCCGGCCTGGTCGCAATCGTCGAGGGCCTTCCCGCCGGTCTCCAGCTCGACCGCGAGGCGCTCGACCGCGACATGGCGCGCCGCCAGCTCGGGCATGGCCGCGGCGGCCGGATGAAGATCGAGAGCGACACGGTCGAGATCCGCTCGGGCGTCCGCCATGGCCGCACCCTCGGCAGCCCCATCGCCGTCCTGGTCGCCAACCGCGACTACCCGAACTGGGACGAGCGGATGAATCCCTGGCCGGTCGATGCCGAGATCGAGGAGTCGCATCTGCCCCGACCGGGCCACGCTGACCTCGCCGGGCTCCAGAAGTTCGGGTTCAGCGACGTGCGCAACGTGCTGGAGCGCGCCAGCGCGAGGGAAACGGCCGCGAGGGTCGCCGCGGGCACGATCGCCAAGGGCTTCCTGACCGCGGTGGGGGTGAGCGTCTTCAGCCACGTGATTCAGATCGCGTCCGTGAGCGCGCCGGAGCGCGACGACCTCTCGCCCGCGGACTTCGAGGGAGTGGACGACTCGCCGGTTCGCTGCCTCGACGCCGCCGCCTCCGAGGCGATGGTGGCTGAGATCGACCGGCTCCGGAAGGAGAACGAGTCGCTCGGCGGCAAGTTCGAGGTGCGCGCCTTCGGCCTCGTGCCCGGGATCGGCTCGCACGTCTCCTGGAGCGAGAAGCTCGACGGCCGGCTGGCCCAGGCCGTCTGCTCGATCCAGTCGGTGAAGGGCGTCTCCCTCGGCGAAGCTTGGGACGTCGCAGGCAGGCCCGGCTCGGAGGCCCACGACGAGATCTTCTACTCGGAGGACCGCGGCACCTACCGGGAGACGAACCGGGCTGGTGGCCTCGAGGGCGGGATGACCAATGGCGAGCCGCTGGTGGTTCAGGCGGCGATCAAGCCGATCTCGACCATGACGCAGCCGCTTCGCTCGGTCGACACCCAGACCAAGGAGCCGGCCCAGGCAATGAGGGAGAGAACGGATTCGACCGTGGTCCCGGCCGCGGCGGTGGTCGCCGAGGCGATGGTGGCGCTGGTGCTGGCCGGCGCCTACCGCGAGAAGTTCGGCGGCGACCACATCGACGACGTGCTCGCGTCCATCGCCGCGTACCGGGGGCGGATCGGATGGCTCCGGTAGCGGCGCACCACGGGATCGTCTTCGTCGGGTTCATGGCCGCCGGCAAGACCAGGGCGGCACAGGCGGTCGCCGAACGGCTCGGGCTCGGCGTGACCGACACCGACGACCTGCTCGAGGGCGAGCTCGGCGAGCCGATCTCAGCTTTCTTCGAGCGCGAGGGCGAGTTGGAGTTCCGCCGCCGCGAGGAGCGGCTGGTGGTCTCGGTGCTGAACGCTCTCGCGTCCCAGGTGGGAGGGCCGTCGGCCGTGGTGGCTCTCGGCGGCGGCGCCATCGAGAGCGAGGCGGTGCGCCGCGCCCTCGGCGACCACATGCCAGTCTGGTGCGACGTCGACGAGGAGACCGCCTGGGAGCGGGCCTCGGGCTCCGACCGGCCCCTGGCTGTCGATCGGGCGACGTTCGCCGAGCGCTTTGCGAGCCGGCGCCCGCTGTACGAGTCGCTGGCCCGCGCCATCCTGCCGTCGGCCGCGCGGGACGCAGCCGGGCCCGCCGCGCCATGGCTGGCCGCGATGCAGGGCACTCCCAGCGTGCGGATGATCTGGGCCGAGTCGGAGAGCGGCTCCTACCCGGCCGTCGTCGGCGAGGGAGCGATCGGCCTGCTGGACGAAGCCCGCGAGGCGCTTCCGGAGGCCCTGCCGGCGAGGACGTTCTGCGTCGCAGACGACGAGGCGCTGCGGCACCACCGCTCGCTGCTGCCGCGGACCGAGGAGGTGATCGGCGTTCAGGGGGCCGAGACCTCGAAGACGATCGCCGAGGCCGAGCGGATCCTCGGCGAGCTGTCCTCTGCCGGCGCGAACCGGGACGACTGCGTGCTGGCCTTCGGCGGCGGCGTGGTCGGGGATCTCGCCGGCTTCTGCGCCGCCACCTACCAACGAGGCGTTCCGCTGGTGCAGGCGCCAACCACACTGGTCGCCCAGGTGGATTCCGCCTACGGCGGCAAGACGGGCGTCGATTTGCCCCAGGCCAAGAACTACGTCGGCGCGTACCACATGCCCATCGCGGTGCTGGCCGATCCGGTCACCCTCGCGACCCTGCCGCACCAGGAGCTTGCGGCGGGCTTCGTCGAGGTCGTCAAGACGGCGCTGATCGCGGGCGAACCGCTCTGGTCCCGGGTGCGGGGGATCGACTCACTCGACCCCGCGACGCTGACCGACGTGATCTTCGCCTGCGCCCGCACCAAGATCGAAGTCGTGGCCTCGGACGAGAGGGACTCGGGGGAACGGATGGTCCTCAACCTCGGCCACACGATCGGTCACGCCATCGAGGCCGAGACTTCTTATGCGCGCTACCGCCACGGCGAGGCCGTCGGCCTCGGCCTGCTCGCGGTACTCCGGCTCTCGGACGCGGATCGGCTGCGCGACGAGGTCGAGGGCCTGCTCGCCTCGCAGGGCCTGCCCGTCTCACTCGATCCCTCGGTGAGCACCGATGGCGTGATGGAGGCGATGGGCCGGGACAAGAAGCAGACGCGTGAGGGACTCGGGTTCGTGCTGCTCTCGGAGCCGGGCGAGCCCCGCTGGGGACAGCGGGTCGAGGCGGATAGGGTCCGGGCGGTGGTGGAGGAACTGAAGTGAGTTCGGTCACTCGCAATCGGGTCGAGGTGATGCACGGGGTCAACCTCGACATGCTCGGCAGCCGGGATCACGACATCTACGGCGACCTCACGCTCCCAGAGCTCGAGGTGCGCATCAAGCGCTTCGCCCGCGATCTCGGCCTGAAGGCGGCCTTCTTCCAGAGCAACTCCGAGGGGGAGTTCGTCGGGCACCTGCACCGGCTGCCCGAGAGGGCTGACGCCGCATTGATCAACGCCGGCGCGTGGACTCACTACTCGTGGGCGATCAGGGATGCGCTCGACCTGACCCGCATCCCGACCGTGGAGGTCCACCTCTCCGACATCTCGAAGCGTGAGGAGTGGCGCCATCATTCCGTCTTCGCGGGCCTCGACCTGATCGTCGGCCAGATCTACGGCAAGGGCCCGGACGGCTACCGGGAGGCGCTGCAGCTGATCGCCGAGAAGCTCGGGCTGTGACGCGCGGTGAGCGCCTCGCGGGGCTGGTCTCCGAGAAGGAGCTCGACCAGCTCTTCGTCTCGGACCTGGTGAACGTCCGCTACCTGACCGGCTTCACGGGCACCAACGGCGCCTGCCTGGTCGGCGGGGACGAGCTCGTCTTCTTCACCGACTTCCGCTACACGGAGCGCGCCGAGGCCGAGGTCACTCCCGAATGGGCGCGCCCGGACGCCGAGCGCGAGCTGATCCCGCAGATCGTCGGGCGGATGAAGGGCCGGATCGGCTTCGAGGACGCCAAGCTCAGCGTCCGGCAGCTGGCCCGTCTCGAGGCCGCGGCGGGCGATGAGGTGGAGTTCGTCCCGGCCGGCGACCTCGTCGAGCAGCTCCGTGCGATCAAGGAGCCCGACGAGCTCGAGCGGATCGCTGCCGCCGCGAAGCTCGCCGACGAGGTCTACGAGTGGACGCTCGAGCGTGGCCTCGCGGGCCGCACCGAGCGCGACGTCGCCCGCGCCGTGGAGGCCCGCATCCGCGAGCTCGGCGCTGAGCCGTCGTTCCCGCCGATCATTGCGGCGGGCGAGAACGGGGCGCTGCCGCATGCCGAGCCCGGCGAGCGCAGGATCGGCCCGGGGGAGCTCGTCGTCTTCGACATGGGTTCGCTGCTCAACGGCTACTGCTCGGACTGCACCCGCACCTTCGCGACCGGCGACCCCGGGGACGAGGCACGCGAGGTCTACGAGCTGGTGCTGCGGGCCCAGCTGGCCTCCCTCGAGGCGGTGCGCCCGGCGGCGGCCGGGAAGGAGGTCGACGCGGTGGCGCGCGAGCTGATCGACGAGGCCGGCCATGGCGACCACTTCGGCCACGGACTGGGGCACGGCGTCGGCCTGGAGGTGCACGAGGCGCCGCGCCTCGCCACCACCTCCGAGGACGAGCTCTTCGAGGGAAACGTCGTCACGGTCGAGCCGGGCGTCTACCTGCCCGGGCGCTTCGGCGTCCGCATCGAGGATCTCGTCGTCGTGACGGCCGAGGGCTATCGGAACCTGAGCGGCCTGCCGAAGGCACTTCAGCTCGTCGACTGAGCGGCCTGACGGCCGCTTGCTCGCGTACGTTGGCCCGCGTGATCCTCGCGAAGAGGTGCACTGGAGATCGGGGTCCCGGAGGCTGATTTCGATCATCTCTGGATGACTCAACGGCCATAGACTCCGATCACACCGCCAGGGGAGGGAGACCTGAATGCCCGAAGGGCTGCCGCCACACGAGGTCGGCAAGGCGATCGCCGAGCACGCGGAGCACAAGGGCGACGATGAGACCCATGACCGGTGGGACCGTTTCGTCTCGATCGCAGAAGCCGTGCTCCTTTCGGTCGTTGCCCTGACGGCGGCGTGGTCCGGCTACGCGGCGGCGAAATGGAGCACCGAGTCCCGCGTGGGGCTGGCGGAGGCCTCGACGGCGAGGACCAAGGCGAGCCGGGCGAATCTGGAGGCGGTCGACCTACGAAACTTTGACTCTTCGACCTTTGAGGCGTGGTTCACCGCCTACACGGTCGGCAACCAGCAAGCGATGACCATTGCGGAGCGTCGCTTCCGTCCCGAGTTCCGGGTCGCGTTCGACGCCTGGCGGGCCACGAAGCCCGAGACGAATGCGAAGGCGCCGAAGGGCCCGACCTACATGCCGCAGTATCGACAGCCAGGGATTCGTGAGGCCAACGCGTTCGACGCTCAGGCGGACGAGGCATTCGCCAAGGGTGCGGACGCAGGCGTCACGTCCGACAAGTACGTCCGCCTGACTGTCTTCCTCGCGAGCGTCCTCTTCCTCGTCGGCATCAGCACGCGCTTTCCGAGACGTGGAGGGCGCTACGCGCTTGTCGTCCTCGGCGCAGTGATGCTGGTCATCTCCCTAGTTCAGCTCACACAGCTGCCCGGCCCGCCCACCTGACCGCCGTCGTGCACCACTCAGGCTGATCAGATCGGCGGTGCGGTCGGAGAGGGTCAGGCCGTCGCGGGCACCTCGATGGGCCCGGAGGCGGGCTCGCCTCCGCGCCTGATCCAGCCGGCGAGCAGCGGGAAAACCAGGGTCGAGACGATCGCGGCGCCGACCAGCCCCGCGGCCGTCGAGCTGCTCATGTGCCCCGCGGAGATCGCCAAAGTCGTGATCGCGACGACCAGCGGCAGCTCGGTCGCGCAGTAGACCGCGAGGGCGAACCGGTCGCGGAGCACGAGCTCGCTGCGATAGAGCAGGAGCGCCGGCACGCCGCGGACGACCAGGAAGAGCACGACGAACATCGGCACCTTGAGCATCGCCGTGGCGCTTGAGGTGAGCGCGTCCAGATTGAACGCCATCCCGCTGGCGACGAAGAAGAACGGGATCAGCAGGCCGTAGCCGACGGCGGTCAGCTTCGAGTCGAAGACGGTGACCTCCCGGCCGCGGAGTGCCACGCGCGTGATCATGCCCGCCACGAAGCCGCCCAGGAGGAGGTCGAGGCCGAGCTGGGCGGCCAGGGCGACGAGGCTGAAGACGAGCACGACGGCGAGGCGCACCGCGAGCTGACTCGACGTCTCGAAGGTCTTCTCGACCAGGGGCCAGCCGCGCCATGCGGAGCGGACCGCCAGCAGGCCCGTGATCACGGCGAGCACGATGAAGAGCACGAGGATCACCGCCTCGTGCAGCGGGTGCCCGGTCGACAGGATCAGGGTGACGAGCAGGATCGGGCCGAACTCCCCGATCGCCCCGGCGCCGAGCAGGTACGTCCCGAAGGTGGTCTTCATCTCTCCCGCGTCGCTCAGGATCGGGATCAGCGTGCCGATGGCCGTCGTCGCCATCGCGGAGCCCGTGTAGAGGACGGAGAGGATGATCCCGGCGGACGCCAGCGCGCCCCCGATGCTGTAGGCCAGGATGAGCGAGATGCCCCAGCCGATCACGCCGAGCTCGAGCGGGCGCCCCTTGATTCGGTCGAAGTCGATCTCGTAGCCGGCGAAGAAGAAGAGCATTCCGAGCCCGAGGTCGCCGAGCAGGGTCGTGGTCGGGTCGAGCTTGGCGATGTCGAGCCCCTGCGGGCCGATCAGGATTCCGAGCAGCAGCTCGAGCACGACCACGGGGATGACGATCCGCGGCGACAGCGCCAGCACGATCACCGCAGCCACGGCCGCGGCGATCACCATGACGAGAGCCGAGGTCTCGTCGACGCCGGCGGCCACGACCACACCGGTTTGGAGCTGAGGCATCAGCGGGACTCTAAGCACAGGGTCGGCCCGACCTGGCCCGGCCCGCGGAGGTCATCCCCTACTAGTGGTGGTGCTTCTTGGAGGCCGTATTTCCCTGCTACCGGCCGGTGGGGAAGGCCGCGCCGTGCCGGACCTCGGCGCGCCCCTCGCCATAGCTGCGGGTCTCGATCGCGACAACGGCCCAGAGCAGGACGGCGACGATCGCGAGGATCGCCAGGGCTGACAGCTCGATGGCGGCGGGAAGCAGCGCGACCAGGACGAACGCGAGCGCGAAGCGCCGCCAGTTGATCGTCCGCACGTGGCGGAATCGGAAGGCGACCAGACCGAGGAGATAGAGCGCGACTCCGGCGAGCAGCGCGAACGCCGGCACGAGCTCGAGCGCATCGTCCACGTGGCCCAGCGTCTTCTTCAGGCCGAGGGCGGCGAGCACGATGCCCGCCACCATCGGGAAGTGGAGGTAGGAGTAGGAGTCCCGGGCGAGCTCGTTTCGTTCCTTACCCTCCGGGGCATCCGCCAGCCGCCTGGCCGAGACGAGGGCGACCACGTCGAAGTACATCCACCACAGGGCGGCGGCGATCGCGATTCCCAGGGTGGCCGCGGCGGCGATCCCCCAGGTCATCTCGGCGCCGGCCCCGACCCCGACCGCGACGATCGACTCGCCGAGGGCGATGATCACGATCAGGCCGTGGCGCTCGGCGAAGTGGCCTGGCGCCAGGTGCCAGCCCTCGGAGCCGAACAAATAGGGCTCGCCCATGTCGAGGACCAGGGCGAGCCCCCAGACCGCCGCGCGCAGGCCCGGATCCAGGAAGGCGCCAACGATGAGGAGACTGACTCCGACGGCGGTGCCCAGCCCGAGGCCGAGCGTCGCGCGGCGAAAGGCGGGGTCGTCGCGGCTGGCGATCAGGAAGAGGGCGATGTGCGCGAAGCGAACCGCGGCGTAGGCGACGGCGAATTCGAGCGCGAGGCCATCGAATGCCTTGGGCTCGCAGATCGCTGCGATCAGGAAGGCGGCCATGGCGGCGAACAGCACGAGCCGGACCCCGCCCTCCTCCGGATCGAGCACGCTGGTGAGCCAGGCGTAGCCGACCCACGACCACCAGAGCAGCGCCAGGATCAGCATGCCTCGCCCGAGGCCCGTCCAGGTCGGCTCGTGGGACATCAGCGTGGTGCACTGGGTGATCGCCAGGACGAAGACGAGATCGAAGAAGAGCTCGAGCGGCATCACCCGCTCGCCCTGGCGGAAGGCGGCCCCCAGCCGGGTGGAGCGCGTTCTCGTCGCGGACTCCATGGCGGCGATCCTCGCAGGCCTCGCCGACACGAAGCGACGGCTCAAGAAGCTGGCCTGCTGAGCTAGGGTCGTGCGCATGGGAGGCCTCGGGAAGGCGTGGTTCGTGGCGGCGCTCGCTGCCGGCTGCCTGCTCTCTCCGAGCGGCGCCTCTGCCGCCGCCAGCGTCTCCGTCGCAGGCAATCAGCTGGTCGACGGCGGCAAGCCGATTCGCCTGATCGGGGTGAACCGATCGGGCTCCGAGTACGCCTGCGCAGGGCCGGTCGGCGGGGGCGGCTTCGGCTACGGCGTCTTCCAGGGGCCGGTCAGCAACCGCACGATCAAGGCGATGCTTGGGTGGCGCATCAACGCCGTCGCTCTACCCCTCAACGAAGCGTGCTGGCTCGGGGGGTATGCGCCGATCAGTCCCCGCTTCAGCGGCGCCGCATATCGGGCGGCGATCCTCGACTACGTGAGCCGCCTCAACGCGCGCGGGATCATCGTCGTCCTGCGCCTCTCGGGTGCGGCGCCGGGAAGCGGCGCCTACGGCATGGATACGAGGTCCACCGACGAGATCCCGATGGCCGATGCCGATCACGCACTCGACTTCTGGCGCTCGGTCGCGACCACGTTCAGGGACAACCACCAGGTCATCTTCCACGCCTTCGACGAGCCGCACGCGATCGACTGGCCCTGCGCGCTGAACGGCTGCGCGGCCAACGACGCGCCGCGGGGCAAGCCCCGCTTCGGTGCCTATACGGCGACGGGGCACCAGGCGATCGTGGACGCGATCCGCTCGACCGGGGCGACGCAGCCCATCGACATCTCCGGGATCGACTTCGCCGGCAAGCTCGACCAGTGGGAGCAGTTCATGCCGTCGGACCCGCTCGGCCAGCTTGTGGTCGGGTTCAACAGCTTCGACTACAGCGGGAACTTCGCCTCCTCCAAGCCGGACCTGGCGCGGCTCGCGAGCGTCCACCCAGTGCTGATCGGCGGCTTCGGCGACACCAACTGCACCTCCCGCTTCAGCAACAAGGTCATGAAGTTCGCCGACGCCACCGGCATCTCATATCTGGCCTGGACCTGGAACGCCGTCCAGGACTACGGCG
>DASUPK010000198.1:0-6344 GCA_036276255.1 Solirubrobacterales bacterium | reverse complement strand
CTGTGCGGGGCCGCCGATGCCGCCCATCTTGCAGACGCCGGGGACGATCACTCCGAGGCAGTTCGGGCCGATGATCCGGGCGCCGCGCACGGTCGCGAGCTCGACCATCTGAGCGACGTCGCGGCGGGGGATCCGCTCCGTGACCACCACGATCAGCTTGATCCCGTTCTCGATCGCCTCGAAGACCGCGTCCTTGGTGAAGGCGGGGGGGACGGTGACGACGGATCCGTCGATCTGCGAGCCGTGGTCCGCTACGGCCTGCTCGACGGTGTCGAAGACTGGGACGCCATGGACGTCGCGGCCCTTGCGGCCCGGGGTTACGCCGCCGACGACCTTGGAGCCGTAGTCGAGGCACTCCTTGGTCAGGTTGACCGCCTCGCGGCCGGTGATGCCCTGGACGATGAAGGTGAAGTCCTCGTTGAGGAGGATGCTCATGCGGCCGCCCCCTGGATCTCTTGCACGGCCTCTCCCGCGGCCTCCCACATCGAGGTGGAGCGGTCGCGGAACTCGATCCCGTACTTGTCGAGGATCTTCGCGCCCTCCTCCTCCCAGGCACCGGGGATTCGGAACACGGCGATCGTCTCGGCCGGGTCCTTGCCCAGCTCGAGGCAGGCCTTGACCACGCCGCGGGCGACGATGTCGACCCGGGTGTTGGAGACGATCGACATCATCACCGCGATCTTCTCGACCCCGTCCTTCTGCAGGACCTCCTTGGCGAGGCCGCAGGACTTGGCGACCGAGGGGTTGCCCCCGATCTCGGCGTAGTTCGCGGGCTTGCCGCCCTGGCTGCGGACCGCGTCCGTCAGCGTCAGCGAGCCGCCCCCGGCGCCGATCACCAGGCCGAGGTTGCCGGTGAAGCCGTGGTCCTTGCCCTGGATGACGCCACGGTGGTCGGCCTCGTCGATCGCCTTGACGTTGCGCTCGAACTCGGAGGGCTCATACAGCTCGCGCGGCTCCTCCAGTTCCACGCCGATCTCCTTCAGCACCTTCTGGTGGCGCCCCACCGCCTCGTCCTCCATCTCCATATGGGCGTCGAGGGCGACGAAGGAGCCGCCGGAGAGGCGGGCGAGCGGGTTGATCTCGGCGAGGGTCATGTCGTAGTCGCGCTGAAGCTGTGCAAGGCGGGCGAGCACCGGGGTGGCGCGGGTGAGCTCGCGGCCCGTCAGACCGCCGGCGGCCGCGACGACCTCCTTCGCGCGGAAGTCCGGAACGGGGTGGAGGTTGGAGAGATGCCCGCGGCCGACGTGATCGGGGTGCTTCTCGGCGACCTCCTCGATGTCGATGCCGCCCATGTCGGAGAAGAGCATCATCGGGCGCTTGGCGCGGCCATCCCAGAGCACGGCGGCGTAGTACTCCTGCTCGACCTCGGCCTTCGGGTCGACCAGGACGCCGACCGGCATGTGGCCGTTGATCTCGAGCTCGAGGATCTTCGCGGCGTGAGAGGCCGCCTCCCCGGGGGTGTCGGCGAACTTGACGCCGCCCGCTTTCATCCGGCCGCCGCTGAGCACCTGGGACTTGATCACCGTGGGTCCGCCGATCCGCTCTGCCGCCTGCTTGGCCTCGTCGGCGGTCTTGCAGAAGCCGTATTCGGTGACCGGAATCCCGGCCCGCTCGACTATCCGGCGACTTTCGAACTCGTAGAAGCGCATGAGCGCGGAAGCCTAGTCAGTCACAGCTAGGGTCGGCTTCGCCGTCAGATCGCGGCTAGGCGCGCTCGGCTTCCGCCATGGCGCCGGCTGGCTCCCGCTCGCGCTGCGGGCGCAACAGGACCAACGCGGCGAACACGCCGACCGGGCAGAAGATCGCGCCGACTCCGAACGTGTTGAGCACGCCCGAAGCCAATCCGCAGAGAGCGGCGGGAACGCCCTGGACCTAACTCCGCCGCGAGGACCTGGACGCCCGGTTCCCGGGTCTCCTTGACGCCGTGTTGAGCTCGAAGTTTTCCCACGTCTAGACGACGAACGGGATATCCGGAAAGCGACACCGATCTGCGTAGTCCCCACGGTTAGACGCGGGCGGGGGGTAGGCATAGTCTTCGCCGTGAGTGAGCGCCTCGAGTGCGTCCATGTTGCGAAGCGCCGCGATCGACGACCTGATTGCGGCCCTGGCTGCGCGCGGCTACACGGTGATCGGCCCGACCGTGCGGGATGGAGCGATCCTCTACGAGGAGGTTTCCTCGGCCTCCCAGCTGCCCGCCGGGATCACCGATGAGCAGGAGGCAGGCACCTATCGCCTCAGGGAGCGCGGCGACGACGCGCTGTTCGGGTTCAACAACGGCCCCAACTCCTGGAAGGACCGCCTCTTCCCGCCCAACCTGACCCTCTGGAAAGCGCGCCGGGCCGAGGGCGGCGAGATCGCCTACGAGGAGCAGTCCAAGGAGAGACCGCAGTATGCATTCCTGGGCGTCCGCTCCTGTGACCTCGCGGCGATCGGCGTCCAGGACAAGGTCTTCATCGGCGACTCCTACACCGACGCCGACTACGAGGCCCGCCGGCGCGACGCCTTCATCGTCGCGATCAACTGCTCGAAGGCGGGCAACACCTGCTTCTGTGTCTCGATGGACACCGGGCCGCGGGCGAAGTCCGGCTACGACCTCGCGCTCACCGAGCTGCTCGATGGGGAACACCGCTTCCTGGTGGAGTCGGGATCGGAGCGGGGCGAGGAGATCCTGGCCGAGATCGGCGCGACCGAGGCCGGTGAGGCCGACGCCGAAGCCGCCGCCGCGGTCTCCGAGGTGTGCGCCTCGCAGATGGGCCGTGAGCTCGACACCGACGGCATCAAGGAGCTGCTCTACCGCAACATGGAGCACCCTCGCTGGGACGAGGTCTCCGAGCGCTGCCTCACCTGCGGCAACTGCACGCTGGTCTGCCCCACCTGCTTCTGCCACACGGTCGAGGACACGAGCGACCTCGCCGGGGAGGAGGCCGAGCGGGAGCGCCAGTGGGACTCCTGCTTCAACCTCGACCACTCCTACATCCACGGCGGCAGCGTCCGCAACAGCTCGCCCTCTCGCTACCGGCAGTGGATGACCCACAAGCTCGCGACCTGGATCGACCAGTTCGGGACCTCGGGCTGCGTCGGCTGCGGGCGCTGCATCACCTGGTGCCCCGTGGCGATCGACATCACCGAGGAGACGGCTGCCATCCGCGCCACCGACCTCGGCCCGGCTCCCGATGGCGAGGAGAGGGGGATCAGTGCAGACCATTGAACAGCTGCTCGCGGAGGCGCCAGCGTTCGACGGGATGTCCGAGGAGCACCTTGCGCTGATCGCCGGCTGCGCGCGGAACACCACCTTCGAGGACGGTCAATACCTGATGCGCGAGGGAGACCCGGCCGACAGCTTCTACGTAATCCGGTACGGCCGGGTGGCCCTCGAGGTCTTCGTCCCCGTGCGAGGCGCCGTGACGATCGAGACGATCGACGACGGTGACCTGCTCGGCTGGTCCTGGCTGGTGCCGCCGTTCCGCGTGGACTTCGATGCCCGTGCGAGCGGCAACGTCCACACCGTGGCTTTCGACGCGGCCTGCCTGCGAGGCAAGTCCGATGAGGACCCCGTGCTCGGCTACGAGCTGATGCGCCGCTTCATCCCGGTGATCGTCGACCGCCTGCAGGCGACGCGGGTGCGGCTCCTCGATGTCTACGGGCACGTCGCCGGGGGCTGATCCGATGGTCCCCGATCCGATGCTGCCCATCTCCTACGTTGTCGCCGACAAGCGCCAGGAGCTGGGGGACACTTGGACACTGGAGCTCGAGCCTGCCGGCGGCGACGGCGTCGGCAAGTTCCGGCCCGGGCAATTCTCGATGCTCTACGCCTTCGGCGCAGGCGAGGCGCCGATCTCGGTCAGCGGCGGGGGAGGGGCCGGCGAGCGCCTCGGCCACACGGTGCGCGCCGTCGGCGCGGCCACCAGCGCGCTCTGCTCGATCGAGCCCGGCTCCCAGGTCGGCGTCCGCGGTCCTTTCGGCAACAGCTGGCCGCTCGCCGAGGCGGAGGGAGGGGACGTGATCGTAGTCGCAGGTGGGATCGGGTTGGCGCCGCTCCGCCTTGCGATCAATCACCTGGTCGCAAACCGCGACTCCTATCGCGCGGTGTCGCTTCTGTACGGGGCACGGTCGCCCGACGAGATGCTCTTCTTCGGCGAGCTTCAGGGCTGGCGGGAGTCCGGGATCGACGTCAAGTACACGGTCGACACCGCGCCGGGGGATTGGGGTGCTCGAGTTGGGCTGGTCACGAAGCTGATTCCGGTCGCCGCTTTTGAGGGCCCGAGGACGACGGCCATGGTCTGCGGCCCCGAGGTGATGATGCGGTTCGTCTCGCAGGGACTCCAGGACCGCGGCGTCCCGCTCGACAACATGCACGTCTCGCTGGAGCGGAACATGAAGTGCGCGATCGGGCACTGCGGCCACTGCCAGCTCGCCCATCGCTTCGTCTGCAAGGACGGGCCGGTCTTCCCGGTCGGCCGGATCGGCACGCTGCTCGGGGTGAGGGAGCTGTGAGCGGCGAGCGCCCGAAGCTCGCGGTCTGGAAGTTCGCCTCCTGCGACGGCTGCCAGCTCTCCCTGCTCGACTTCGAGCGCGAGCTCGTCTCTCTCCCCGACCAGATCGAGGTCGCCTACTTCCTGGAGGCGACGCGCGGCGAGGTCGAGGGCCCGTACGACCTCTCGCTGGTCGAGGGCTCGATCACCACTCCGCATGATGCCGAGCGGATCAAGGAGGTCCGAGCGAAGTCGCGCCGCCTGATCACGATCGGTGCCTGCGCGACCTCCGGCGGCATCCAGGCGCTCCGGAACTTCGCCGACGTCGAGGACTTCATGTCGGTCGTCTACGCAACCCCGGACTACATCTCGACCCTCGAGACCTCGACGCCGATCTCATCCCACGTCAACGTCGACTTCGAGCTGCAGGGATGCCCGGTCAACCACCACCAGCTTCTGGAGGTGATCAGCGCGTTCGTCAACGAGCGCAAGCCGGCCGTCGCCAATCACTCGGTCTGCGTCGAGTGCAAGCGCGCCGGGAACGTCTGCGTGATGGTCGCCCACGGGACGCCCTGCCTCGGGCCCGTTACCCACGCCGGCTGCGGCGCGCTCTGCCCGAGCTACGACCGCGGCTGCTATGGCTGCTTCGGGCCGATGGAGTCGCCGAATGCGCCGTCGCTCTCCGGCTGGTTCGAGGGTCTCGGGATGGACGAGGTCGACCTGATCCGGGTCTACCGGACCTTCCAGACGGCGGCGAAGCCATTTGCGACCGAAAGCGAGAGGCTCGAGTCGGATGGCTGAGAACGGCGGGACTCGGACGATCAGGACCGAGGCCCTCGCCCGCGTCGAGGGGGAGGGCGCGATGCAGGTGAGGATCCGCGGCGGCGAGGTCGAGAACGTCAAGCTGCAGATCTACGAGCCGCCGCGCTTCTTCGAGGCCTTCCTCCGCGGGCGTGATTTCAAGGAAGCGCCGGACATCACCGCGCGGATCTGCGGCATCTGCCCGGTCGCCTACATGACGAGCGCCTTCAACGCGATGGAGGACGCGCTTGACGTCAAGGTCGACGAGCGAATCCGGTCCCTGCGGCGATTGATGTATTGCGGCGAGTGGATCGAGTCCCACGCCCTCCACGTCTTCCTGCTGCACGCCCCGGACTTCCTCGGCTTCGACTCTGCCTGGCAGATGGCGCGCGATCACCGCGAGGTGGTGGAGGGGGCGCTGCGGGTGAAGGCGATGGGGAACGACCTGCTGCGGACGGTCGGCGGTCGCGCGATCCATCCGATCAACACCAGGGTCGGCGGCTTCTACAAGGCGCCCGGGCGCGAGCATCTCGACGCGCTGGTGCCGGCGCTGGAGGAGTCGCGGGAGTTCATGCGCGGCGCGGTCGCCTTCCTGGCGGGCCTCGACTTCCCGGACTTCGAGCAGGACTACGAGTTCGTGGCGCTGCGCGATCCGGACCGGTACGCGATCGAGGACGGGAGGCTGGTTTCCTCCTCCGACCTCGACATCGGTCCCGGGGAGTATGAGGAGCACTTCTCCGAGCAGCACATCGAGCACTCGACGGCCCTGCAGTCGCGCATGTCCGATGGCTCGACCTACTTCCTCGGCCCGATGGCCCGCTACTCGCTCAACTACGATCAGCTCACCGATGGCGCGAAGGAGTCGGCTGAGGGCGCGGGGCTCGGGAAGGAGTGCCGCAACCCGTTCAAATCGATCCTGGTCCGCGGCGTCGAGATCATCTTCGCGCTGGAGGAGGCTCTCGCCCTGATCGCGGGCTACGAGCCGCCCGACCCGCCCGCGCAGGTGCCCGAGCCGCGGGCGTCCGCCGGCTGCGGCTGGAGCGAGGCTCCGCGCGGGATGCTCTGGCACCG
>DASUPK010000197.1:0-13738 GCA_036276255.1 Solirubrobacterales bacterium | reverse complement strand
CGGCGCTCGGTGAGCAGAGGCTGGTCGTTCACGGTGCGGGACCTTACAATCGCCGCTGCGCAGACGCGCCCAGGTAGCTCAGTTGGTAGAGCACATCTCTCGTAAAGATGAGGTCGCCGGTTCGAGCCCGGCCCTGGGCTTCTAAGCAGCTTTCGTAGACGTTCCCAGAGCATCTGGATCAATGAGAGGAGCAGCGGCCGCTCCAGTGGGTGGGTGTAGGCGCCGGTGAGCAGCCGGGCGAACGAGTCGTAGTCGACCGACCGCGGCTACGCCGGCCCGGGTCCCTAGGCCGCCTAGCCGATCGCCCGCTCGATGAACCCGAGCCGGTCGGCGACCCGGGCATAGATGCTGGCACCGCCCAGGCCGCAGGGGAAGACGCCCGCGCTGACGGCTCCGATCAGGCGGGGACCGGCCGGCGTGCCGGCGACCAGCGGGCCGCCACAGTCGCCCTCGCATGATGTGGTGCGGTACGGGAGGCGGCTGCGGATCCGGCCGATGGCTTGCCGAGGGCGCAGATCATCGAGGCCTGCTGAAAGCCGAGCGACTTGCCGTATTCGCGGTCGCACTTGCGGGCCGGGTAGATCCGCTCCTTGGTCGTCTTCAGCCGGCGGGCGACGTTGAAGCCCCCGGCGCTGCGGGTGCCCCAGCCGGCGGAGCGGACGATGCTCCCCGGCCGGGTGGCCGCCTTGGACTCCGCCGGCGTGGCGGGGGCGATCGGCTGCGCGTCGGGCGAGCTCGCCAGCGTCAGCACGGAGAAATCGTGGGATCCCTTGTGCCCGTTGTAGGCCGGGTCGATCGCGACGGCGGTCACCCTGATCCGCGGCCTGCGCCTCTGGGGCGTGATCCAGGGGCTGCCCGCCAGCACCGACAGCTGCCGGCGCTTGCCGGTCTTCACGCAGTGGGCCGCCGTCAGCACCTTGGTCGGGGCGATCAACGAGCCGCTGCAGATGAAGCGGCGCCTCTGCGTGAGCGCGACCGCGAACTGCCAGCCGGCTGGGTTGGCCTTGCCGCCGCCGACGATGCGCGGCGATGTTCCCCCCGCACCGGGTGCCAGCACCAGGACGGCGCCGCATAGCGCGAGAAGTGCGGCAGTGTTCCACGGCTTCGCCATCAGATCGCGGCCACAAGCCCCGCCCTGCATGTCGGTTGAGGGTCCCTGAACAGGGTTGGTTAGATCCGGCTTCGCCATCTGACCGCGGCCACGGGCGGCCGCCCAGCCCAAGTCGCGGCGGCTTCGCCGCCGCTCCGAAAGGGGGCGGCCTGGTGGCCGCTAGAGACGGACCAGGTTCGACGCCTCGATCCCGCGGGTCACTCCGCGGAAATCGATCACGAGCGACGAGTCCTCCACAACCTGTTGGTAGTCGATCGTGGGATGCGCGGTGATGATGCAGACGAGGTCGGCGGACGACAGCGACTCGTCGAGCGGGGCGGAGCTCAGCTCGAGGTCCTGCAGCTCCGGCACATGGGGGTCGTGGTAGGAGACGTCGGCCCCGAGGTCGCGCAGCAGGCGGATGATCTTGAGCGCCGGCGACTCGCGGATGTCACCGACGCCGGCCTTGTAGGAGACGCCGAGCAGGACGACCTTCGCGCCTCTCGTCGCCTTGCCCACGCCGTTCAGGGCGCGTTCGATCCGGCGGACGCACCAGTGCGGCTGGTTCTGGTTGATCTTTCCGGCGAGCTCGATGAACTCGGTGTAGAAGTCGTGCTCCCGCGCCTTGTAGGAGAGGTAGAAGGGGTCGACCGGCAGGCAGTGCCCGCCCATGCCCGGGCCCGGGTCGAAGCGCATGAAGCCGAAGGGCTTGGAGGAGGCCGCGTCGATCACCTCCCAGACGTCGATCCCGAGCCGCTCGCAGAGCATCGCCATCTCGTTGACGAGCGCGATGTTGACCGACCGGAAGATGTTCTCGAGGAGCTTGGAGAGCTCGGCCGCGTCGGGGCTGCTGACCTCGAGGACCTCGTCGCAGACGAGGGAGTAGAGCTCGACGGCGCGCTTCGTCGACGCCTCGCTGATGCCCCCGACCACCTTGGGCGTGGTGCGGATCGTGTAGTCGGTGCGGCCCGGGTCGATCCGCTCGGGCGAGAAGGCTAGGTGGAAGTCCTTCCCTGCGGCGAGGCCCGACTCCTCGAGGATCGGCCGCAGCCGCTCGCGGGTCGTGCCCGGGTAGGTGGTCGACTCGAGCACGATCAGCTGGCCCTTCTGCAGTACGGCGGCGAGCGAGGTCGCGGCGTCCACCACGTAGCTCAGGTCCGGCTCGCGCGAATTTGTGAGCGGGGTGGGGACGCAGATGATCACCGCGTCGCAGGCGCTCATGTCCGGATAGCGGCTGGTGGCCGTCAGCTTCTCGCCGAGCGCGGCGAGGCGCTCGGACGAGACGTCCTCGATGTAGCTTCGGCCCTCCGAGAGGGCGTCGACCTTGCGCGGGTCGGCGTCCAGGCCCACCACGTCGTGGCCCTCCTCGGCGAAGGCCACGGCCAGCGGGAGCCCGACATATCCGAGCCCAACCACTCCGACTCTCATGGGCGCCAGTGTAGGGAGGGCACTACTTCCCGCTGGACTTCTTCTTGCCCTGCGGCTGCTGGCCGTGCTGCGACTCAGCCTGGCCCTGCTGCCTCGTTTGGGTGAGCTGATTGACGCCGATCAGCTTGTCCACGAACAGCCCGCAGGCCTGGGCGGTCGGGACCTTGATGAACCCGTCCGGGTTGACCGCCGTCAGGTTGCCGATCACGGCCGGCGCGTCGACGCCGATCAGCGACTGGAAGGTGTTGACGTCGTCAGCGGTGACACTGACCGTGACGGGGCCGCCCTGGCTCATCAGCTCGCCGACCGGCCAGTACGGACCCTGGTCAGGGCGGTAGGGGATCGCGGCGTCGACGCCCGCGGGCAGATGCACGTCGAGGCCCGGCGCCCTCACCGTCACGCCCGTCACCGGGCTGACGTACTGGAGGGAGAGCTCCCACTTCCCGGCCGGCAGGGTGATCGTCTGGTTCGCCGTCTGACCGGGGGCCAGCTGGTTGTCGACCGGCGCGCTCTTCGTAGCCGCCACTCCGCCCTCGCTGAGGGCGCCGGCGTGACCGCCGGCCTTCCAGTAGAGGCGCTTCGCGATCACCGTCCGGGGCTGCCAGGTGAGCGCCTCTCCCCCCGCGCGCGCGAACGGCGCCAGCTTGGGCCGGTTGCAGCGCAGCACGCGTCCGGGGCGCGCCTCCTCGTAGAGATTCGCGATCGGCGGAGTGGTCCCGGTCCGCTTCCAGAGCTTGTACGACTCCGTCGAGTCGACCAGTGTCCAGCCTGGCGGCGGCTGGCTCTGGTAGATCGCGCTGGTGGTGACCACATAGGGGAACTGGTTGAGGACCCGCGCCGGGACCGAGTCGAAGTCGATCGGCAGGCGCTGGCTCTTGGTCACCGCGGAGGGCACCCTGATCTCGGCGTTGAACGCGGGGCTCGAGACCTCCGCGGTCCGCAGGCCGTAGTCGGAAAAGCGGTCGCTGGTCAGCGACAGGACCTTCTGCCCCGCCACCTCATGCTGGAACTCGCTCAGCTCCTGCAGCCGGTCGTCCGGCGAGATCACCGCGTCGCGGAGCGCCAGGAAGCTCGAATAGCCGGCCATGGCGATGAAGACGACCGCGAACATTCTCTTCGGCCAGCCGCCTCCGGGCGAGAGCAGCGCCGCCACCACCATCAGCATCACCACCGAGGCCGGGACCACCACCGCCTTGGCGAGGATGTAGAGGCCTCCGTTCTCCACGTACTTGGTGCCCAGCCAGACGATCAGCCCCGTGAGGACCGCTGCCGGGACCGCGTAGTCGCGCTTCGCGACCCACCAGGCGAATCCGATGAGAGCGCCGGCTATGCCGATCAGGCCGAAGATCCAGTAGTGGGATACGTCGTGGGTCCCGAGCAGCCAGCTCCCGCTGGGCCAGACGCCCAGCGTCTCCAGAGGGGAGACGACGTAGCGCAGCTTGCTGTTGGTGTCCGCGACATTCCCGATCGAGCCCGAATTGATGAAGTCGATCACCTTCGGAAGCTGCGTCAGGAAGACGAGGACGAGGACGATCGCCGCGGGGATGACGATCCGCATCGAACCGCGCACCACCTCGCGGACGCCGTCCGCACCCTTCTCAGTGCGGATGCGAAGCAGCTGGGCCACCAGCCAGAGGCCGGCGGTCCCGGCGAGCCAGGCCACACCGGGCAGGCTGTAGACGGGGACCATCGCGGCGGTGATCAGCGCCAGGCCGATCACGATCGCGATGCGGCCCTCCGGCTCGCGCTCGATCTCCCGTAACCCGAGGGCGAAGGCGATCAGGAACATGCCGGCGATCAGCTCCTTGAACCCGGCGACGCCGAGGGACGAGGCCGACAGGTAGGCGAACGCGACCAGCGCCGCGCCGAGCAGGCGGCGCCAGCCGGGCAGCTCGCGCAGCCCGCCGAGCGCGGTGATCCCGGTGAGCACCGGCACCGCGACCAACAGCCCGAGCCAGCCGTAGAGCGGCTGCGTGCCGAACACGCTGACCACCGTCCCGACCAGGCTGTGCGGACCGAGCGGGTAGCCGTTGATCACGCTCTGTGGCGTGGGCCTGCTCGGGTCGACGAGGTAGTCGACATCCACCAGGTGCATGGCCATGTCGTTGTTGAGGCCCACGCCCGGGATGCCGATGTGGCCGCTCGCGATGAAGGGGAAGGAGGCGAGCAGCGTCGTGAGCACCGCGACCGGGATGGCGAGGCCGACCGCGGGGCCGAGCACCGACTCCGAGCGGACGAGCAGGAAGACGATCGAGGCGACGAGCAGGATGGCGCAGCAGGCGATCGAGGTCGCCTCGTCGCCCGGCAGCCGGATGGCGACCGTGCAGACCAGGATCAGGGTGGCGAAGCCCACGGCCCCCTCGAGGAAGCAGGCCCGTCTGCGGCCGAGCGCGAGCAGAAGCGCCCGGCCGACCAGCAGGGACGAGAGCAGGATCACCCCTGCGATTACGTAGGTTCCAGCGAAGGCGCCCACGGGAGCCGGGAAGGATATGGAGTCGGCGGGAAAGGTGAGCTAAGGGCTAGGCACCGATGCGGTCCCGCGTGGACTCTCCACGCTCGCGTCCGAGCGTCAGGAACTGGTCGAGCGGATAGCCCCAGCGCAGCCCGCGCAGCACCGCCCAGTCGGACTGCTGCCTGACGGAGTCGACCTGCTCACGGCGGGCGCGGATCTCGGCCCGGTTCGCTCGCACCCAGCCGTAGCTTCGCCACTTGGCCCGGAGGAACTTCGGCCCCCGCAGCAGGCAGTAGCCCCACGTCATCAGCTCGCTGAGGGCCAGCAGCGGCGAGATCGCCAGGCGGGTGCGCCCGCGGAGGTCGGCGAGCAGCATCCTCCAGCGATTGCGCTCGAGCAGGAACAGCTTGTGGGGGAACATCGACAGGTGGTAGTCGTGGGCGACCGTGGAGGCGGGCTCGCACCAGATCTCGCTGCCACTGATGCGCAGCAGCCAGGAGAGCTCGACGTCCTCGAAGTAGAGGAAGCCGGTCTCATCCCAGCCGCCGAGGTGCTCGAGCACGGCCCTGCGGACGACGAAGGCGGCGCCGTGCAGCCCCGTCACCTGGAAGGCGTCGGTGCCGGCGATCTCGCGAGACTTGCCGAGCCAGCGGTTGAACCCCAGCCCACTCTTGTTGAGGTTCTGCCCCGCGGCCATGATCCGGCCGGGATCGGACTCGAGCAGGATCAGCGGGCAGGCGACGCCGGCGGCCGGGTTTGCCTCCAGCAGCCCGACCAGCGGGTCGAGCCAGTTCGAGCCGGCGACCACGTCCATGTTGAGGACGGCGACGTAGTCACCGCGCGCCTCGGGCAGGGCGAAGTTGACGGCTCCGGCGTAGCCGCGGTTGGTCGGGGAGCGCAGCAGGCGCACCCCGTCGTGCTCGTCGGCCAGCCGCTCTGCGATCGCGGCGCTGTCGTCAGAAGAGGCGTTGTCCACGACCAGCACCTCGACATGCTGGTCGCCGGACTGGTCCAGCACGGCGCGGACGGACCCCTCCAGGCACTCCGCCCCGTTGTAGTTGACGACTACGACCGAGACCAGTTGGAGGAGCCCTCCTCGGCGAGACGGCTGATCCGGCCGCTGAAGATCGAGATGAAGAGCGTGGCCGAGAGCATCTGCAGGCCGAGGACAAGGAAGCTGGTGGAGAGGACCAGCGCCCGGGTGTCGGTGAAGACGTTGTTGCCCGCCCACTGGATGGTGAGCTGGATCAGCTTGGCGAACGAGCCCACCATCAGCACCATCCCCAGACCCGCAACACCGAGCCGGAACCGCACCGAGATCACGCGCAGCAGCCAGCGGGGCGGCTCCTTGCCCGCCTCGACCCCGTAGAGGGCGGCGGCGACCCCGAAGATCGTCAATTGGAAGGCGGCCAGCACGCCGAGTGTCACGACGATGAAGCTGTTTATGTCGAGGCCGAGGAAGAAGGTCTTCACCGGCCCGGTGATGGCCAGCACGATCGCGCCGGTGATGGTGATCCCCATCAGGGTCAGCCCCGGCAGGATGAAAGTCGCCGTCGGGTTGTAGATCAGCAGGAGCACGATCACGCGGCCCAGGATCCGCAGTCCGTCCTTCCATGGGCTCAGCTTCTTCTCCCCGACCCGCGGCAGATAGGAGATCGGGATCTCCGCCTCCCGCAGGCCGCGGGCCTTCGCCTTGATGCCGATCTCGGTCTCGATGTCGAAGCCGCGCGCCTCGGTGCCGAGGCGGACCGCCTCCGAGCGCCGGATCGCGTAGAGGCCAGTGAGCTGGTCGGCCCCCTCCAGGCCGTGACTGATCGCGAGCAGCTTGTTGAAGAGCCAGTTCCCGAAGCGGTTGACGACCGGCATCGACTCGGGCTCGGACTCCCGGATTCCCCGGACTAGGTCGTTCTCGTCGAGCAGCTCGACCATCTCCTTGATTGCCGGCACCGGGTAGGTCGCGTCGGCGTCCATGATCACGACGTTCTCGCCCTGCGCCTCGGCGATTCCCGTGCGGATCGCGACGCCCTTGCCCCGGTTCGACTTGTGCTTGATCAGGCGGACCGGGTAGCGCTCGGCGACGTCGGCCGTGTCGTCGTTCGAGCCGTCGTCCACCACCAGGACCTCGTAGGAGTTGTCCAGGTACTCCCCGAGCTCGTCGAGGACGTGCGGAAGCGCCGCGCCCTCGTTGTACGCGGGGAGAACCACGGTGGTGCGGATGACGTCAGCGCTCGCGGCGCCCTCGTCGCCCGCCCTCTTCGAAGCGGTTGCCGCCATGGGGATCGGAAGGATAGGAGCGTTGCGCCACTTCGGCGGGCGGGTCAGCCCGTCTCTTCACCCGCCGCCTGGCGTGCCTTGAGGATCTCCTCACGCTCGGTCAGGCGATTGCGCCTGCGGGTCTCGGCCTCACGCCGGCGGCGTTCCTCCGTCGGGCCCTCCACCTGGAGCGGCGGCACGGGGACGGGGTTGCCGTGCTCGTCGACGGCGACCATGGTCAGGTAGGCGGTGCTCGTGTGGCGAACCTCGCGGGTGACGGCATTTTCGGCCTCGACGCGCACCCCGACCTCCATCGAGGTCCGCCAGGCGGCGTTGACGCTCGCGGTGCAGCGGAGGAGCTCGCCGACGTACAGCGGCATGGCGAAGGTCATCCGATCCATGCCGGCGGTGACCACCCTGCAGCCGCTGTGCCGGATCGCCGCAATGCCGGCGACCTCGTCGCACATCCGCATCACGACCCCGCCGTGGATGAACCCGGCCGAGTTGGCGTCCTGGATGCTCATCCAGCGAATCAGCTCGGATTCCGAACCCGCGACCGTGCGTGGGCCGCTGCGCTCCTCCTCTGCCATGAGGGCGATCCTAGTGGGGCCGAGATGACATCTACTCTGCGCCCGAATGTCCCGCCACGGCGACATCACGGTGGTGATCCCCTGCTTCAACCATGGGCGCTTCCTGCTCGAATCGGTCGAACGCGCCTTGGAGCAGTACGGCGGCCCGCCGCAGGTGATCGTAGTCGACGATGGCTCGACCGACGCCGAGACCGAGACGGCCCTCGACGCTCTGCCAGACGACGTCCGGCTGATCCGCCAGCAGAACGCGGGCGTGGCCGCGGCGCGGAATGCGGGCTTCGAGAACTCGGAGTCCGAGCTGCTGCTGATGGTCGACGCGGATGACCGCCTCACACTCGACGCGCTCGACACCCTGCGCCCGCCGCTCGAGGCGAACCCGGACGTCGGCTACTGCTACGGGCTGATGAAGCTGATCGGCGCCTGGTCGGGCGTTCTGCGCTTCCCGGACTTCGACCCCTACATCCTCCTACACCGCTCGATCGCGGGCGCCCAGCTGGGGCTGGTCAGGCGGCGCTGCTGGGAGGACGCGGGCGGCTTCGACCCGGCCATCGACGGCTACGAGGACTGGGACTTCTGCCTGAGCGCGCTGGAGAAGGGCTGGCGAGGCCTGCAGATCCACCAGGTGACGCACGAGTACCGCAAGCACGAGCGCTCGGGCGAGGAAGGCCATCGCCGTCAGTACCGCCATATCTACCGCCAGCTCCGCGCCAAGCACTCGGAGCTGTTTGCCCGTCGCCCGGAGTTCGCCCGCGAGTCGCCGCTCGGCCCGCTCCACCGTTTCGTCTACCGGACTTACTTCGCCTGGCGCCCGGTGCCGGCGAAGCTGGAGAAGGCTCTCTACCGCAACGTCGTCTTCCGTCGGCGTAGCGCCGCCCAGTAGTCACAGGGCCGCGGGGGCGCGGCAGAGGAAGAGGTGCTCGTCGGGGTCGAGCTCGGCCCGGCGCACCACTGAGTCCTCGAACAGCTCCGCGGGGGTCCGGTCCTCGACCTCGAACCCCGCATCGCGGAGGCGATCGGCGAGGTCCACGCCATAGATGCGCACGTGATCCTGCTGCCCAAAGGCGACCATGCGATCGAGCGGCGCGGTGATCGCCGGATCCTCGTAGGTGGCCACCTCCGGGCGATAGGGCGTCAAGACGAGCGCCAGGCCCCCGGGCGCGAGAACCCGCCGCAGCTCCGACATCGCAGCGCGGTCGTCGGGCACGTGCTCTAGGACGTGGCTGCAGAGGATCAGGTCGAAGGAGCCGTCCGCGAGGTTCATCTTCGTGATGTCGAGCGCGAGGTCGGCGGGCGCGTAGAGGTCCGCGGTCGTCCGCTCGATCTCGCGCAGCCGGGCAAAGACGGGGTCGAAGAGGGGCTCGGGGGCGAAGTGCAGCAACCGGTGCCCGGGTAGATCGCCGCGGGCGAGGAGCAGCGCGATGGCGCGGTGACGCGGGTGGGAGCGACAGCGCGGGCAGATGCCGCCGAAGCCGGCGAGCCGGCGCTGCGACATCCGCTCAAAGTGCCCGCCGCAGCAGGGGCACTCGCGGCCCTCGCCGCGCAGCAGCCGCGCGCTGAGGCGTCCGTTCCCCTCGGCCGCGGCGTAGAGAGCCTTCGCCAGGCGATGGTGGCGCAGGACCCACTCGATCGCCTCCGCCATCCAGACCGCGACTCGCAGCCGAAGCGAAGGCCCCTCGAAAACCGGGCCCCCCCCGGGAGCGTCAGCCACGCGCGCCGATCTTCCGGAGCAGCTTGACCACGCCCCGCGGCTCGGGATGGGGCCACGAGGAGATCCGCGGCAGAATCGCGCGGCGCGCCCCCTCGTAGCCGCGCATGATCCCCTCCTGCAGCGGATTGCGGGCCCAGCGCAGCCGGATCTCCTTCGCCTCGTTGAGCTGGGTCCAGACGTCCGTGGTCGTCTTGCTGGTCGGGTGGTAGCGGAAGTTGAGGACCGGCTCGTCGATCCTCTCCACGCGGACCCCCCGCAGCAGGCGCAGGAAGAAGTCGTAGTCGGCCGCATCGACGTAGCCCTCGTTCAGCGAGGGCGCCCGGTCCATCAGCTCCCGTCGCCAGATGATCGTCGGGGTGGTGACGAAGGCGCCGAAGTAGAGGTAGCGGCGCCAGCTGAACTTCGGCGGAACCAGGGTCCGGAAGATCTCGCCGTGCTCGTCGACGTAGTTGACCGCGCCGAAGATCGCGCCGAGGCCGGGGTCGCGCTCGAAGCGCTCGAGCGCTCGATCGACCACATCCGGGATGTAGGCGTCGTCGGCGTTGACCCAGGCGACCAGATCGCCCTGCGCCATCCGCAGCCCCCTGTTGACCGCCTCCGTCTGCCCGCTGTCGGGGGCCGAGACCCAGCGAAGGTGCGGGTCCTCGCGGCCCTCGAGCAGTTCGATCGTGCCGTCGTCCGAGTTCCCGTCGACGACGATGTGCTCGTGCGTGGTGCGCAGGGCGGCCACGCTGTCGAGCGTGTCGGGCAGATACCGAGCCATGTTGTAGGTGGGGGTGACGACGGAGAGCATCGGAGCCGGGGCAGGTTAGCCGCCACCGAGATGGCATCATTCCCGCCTCCATGGAGGTGCTGCCGACCCGGCTCGAGGGCCCGATCCTGCTGCAACCGAAGGTTTTCAGCGATGAGCGGGGCTTCTTCCACGAGACCTATCGCCGGAACGTCTTCGAGGAGCTCGGCATCGCCGACGAGTTCGTGCAGGACAACCACTCGCGCTCGGGGCGAGGGATTGTGCGCGGGATGCACTATCAGCCGGGCATGGCCAAGCACGTTCGCTGCGCCCGCGGCGAGATCGTCGACGCCCTCGTCGATCTGAGGCGTGGCTCGCCCACCTTCGGCGAGTGGGAGGCGTTCACGCTGAACGACGAGAACCTTCGCCAGCTCTACTGTCCCGACGGCTTCGCTCACGGCTTCTGCGTCACCAGCGAGGTCGCGGACGTGATCTACATGTGCTCCGCCTACTACGACCCCGAGACCGAGAGCGGGATCTCCTTCCGCGATCCCGACATCGGCATCGAGTGGCCCGACATCGAGCTGACCCCGTCGGAGAGGGATGCCGCCGCCCCCCTCCTCAGGGATGTTGAGAGTCGGCTCCCCTTCGCCTACGAGGGATAGATCCCTCCGCCGCCTCGCCGCGGGAGCGCAGGCCCGGCCGAAGGCGGACGACATGGCGCTTTGACTCCGGTTCGGTGCCCGGCCGCAGGTAGTCCCCCCGGCTCATGTACCGCTCGAGGAGGACGTAGAGGACGATGAACAGGTAGCGGCTGCCCATCTCGCGCAGGTCGAGCTTCGAGGTTCCCTGGCTGCGCCCGTGCCAGGAGATCGGGATCACGCCGTAGCTGTGCCCCCGGACGATCGCCTTCAGCGGCATCTCGACGGTCAGGTTGAACTGATTGGCCAGGAGCGGCTGGACCGTCTCGATCACCTCGCGCCTGTAGGCCTTGAAAGCGTTGGTGGTGTCGTCGTAGCCGTGCCGGAAGAGCGCCCGGATCCCCCAGTTGAACAGCCTGTTGAGGATCAGCTTGAACTGCGGGTAGTCCCGCACCCGGCCAAGACCGCCGATGAAGCGTGATCCGAAGGCGCAGTCGAAGCCATCCTCGAGGACGCGGTGGTAGCGGACGAGGTCCGCCGGGTCATCGGAGCCGTCGGCCATCATGATCGCGACCGCATCGCCCCTGTAGAGGTCCAGGCCGGCCCGGACCGTGAGCCCGAACCCGCGGCTGTAGTGCGAGCGGTGGCAGTGGATCCGGTCATTCGACTCCGCGAGCTGGTTCACCACGGCGCTGGTGCCGTCGACGCTGGCGTCGTCGATCACCAGGATCTCGTGATCGATCCCAGCCTCAGAGAGGGCCGCGGTGATGCTCTCCACGCAGGCCGCGATCGAACCGGCCTCGTTGCGGGCTGGGATCACGACCGAGAGCTTCATACGGGCGCGTTCGCCCAGCGCTCGGCGTTGACGTCGTGGATCTGCCGGAGGATCGATTCGATTCCGTGGGTCAGCTTCCAGCCCGGATAGTCCCGCCGGAACTCCTCCAGATCGCTGATCCACCATCGGTGGTCGCCGATCCGGGCGTCGGCGCTGAGCTCCCAGTCGAGTTCGCGCCCGTCGATCCGCTCGCAGGCCTCGATGGCCTCGAGCATCGAGCAGTTCGAGTCCCGGCCTCCACCCATGTTGTAGACCGGGGCCGCCCCCGGTGAGCGGTGGAACTCGAGGAACGCCTCGACCAGGTCGGAGGCGGCGATGTTGTCCCTGACCTGCTTGCCCTCGTAGCCGTAGACCGTGTAGCGCGTGCCCGTGACCACGCACTTCATCAGGTAGGCGAGGAAGCCATGCAGCCGCGCGCCGGCGTGGGAGGGGCCGGTGATGCAGCCGCAGCGGAGGCACACGGTCGGCATATCGAAATAGCGCCCGTACTCCTGGACCAGGAGGTCGGCGGCGGCCTTGGACACGCCGAAGAGGGAATGGGGGAGCGGTCGATCGACATGGAGGTGTCGATCCCGCCGAAGTACCGGTGGCCCTCGGGAAGCTCCAGGCGCGATCCCCGGTCCTCCAGAGGCAGGGAGTTGGGGGTGTCGCCGTAGACCTTGTTCGTCGACATGAACACGAAGGTGGCACCGGGCTTGGTCGCCCGCGTCGCCTCGAGCAGGTTGAGCGTGCCCACTGCGTTCACGCCGAAGTCCGTGTGAGGCTCCCGCGCGGCCCAGTCGTGGGAGGGCTGCGCGGCCGCGTGGATCACCAGCTCCAGGCGGGAGGCGTTCTCCTCGAAGATCCGGAGCACCGCGTCGCCGTCGCGGATGTCCGCGTCGATCCCCTTGAACTCGGGATATGACCGGACGAGCTCCTCCGTCACGTGCGCCGTCGACGCATCGGACCCGAAGAAGCGGGCCCGCATGTCGTTCTCCAGGCCGATCACCTCCCAGCCGCTCTCGACCAGGCGCCTGACCGAGTCGGATCCGACGAGGCCGCCGGATCCCGTGACGATCGCCAGGGCCATCAGCTCACCCGTGCGGCATCCAGGCCCAGCGCCTGGGCCAGGGCGGCCTCGTTCTCGGCCGTCCAGCGATGAATGTCGGAGAGGGTCTGACGTGGATCGCGACTCGGGCGCCAGTCCGTGCGGTCGAAGAGCCTCGCGCAGTCGGCTAGGAAGATCGGGACGTCGCCCGGGCGAGTCTCCGGTACGGCGTCGATCGGGACCTCGTTGCCGGTGAGCTCGCGGCAGATCTCTGTGGCCTCGCGGAGCGACAGGCTGTGATCCCGACCGCCGCCGACGTTGCCGACGAAGCCGGCCCAGCCGTCCGGGTCGGAGAGCTGCTCGTCGACCAGCTCGACGAGGTCATCGACGTGCAGGAGGTCGCGAACCTGCTTGCCGGTCCCTCCGAAGCCGATGTAGCTGAGCGGCAGGCCGAAGTGGTGGTGGAAGAGCCAGAAGGCGAAAGACGCCCTGATCGACCTTGCCCATCTGCCAGGGACCGGCGATCACGCCGCAGCGGTCCACCACCGCCCGCAGGCCGAAGCCATCCGCGTACTCGGCGATCAGGAGCTCGGCGGCGAGCTTCGTGGCGCCGTAGAGGGTGCGGGCGCCCTCGAGCGGGAAGTCCTCCGAGATTCCCGCTGGGGAGGCGCCGCGCGTCTTCTGCTCGCCGGAGAGCTCGAACCGCGCCTTCCCCTCCTCGTAGAGAAGGTCGCGCTGTGCCTGGACCGGATAGACGCGGCTGGTGGAGAGGAAGACGAGCTGGGCGTCGTCGAGGCGGGCGAGCTCGAGGCAGTTGTAGGCGCCGGTCAGGTTCGTATGGACCGTATAGGCGGTCTCACCGTCGTTGCCGGCGAGCGCGGAGGGTTCGGCCGAGCACTCGATCAGCGCGTCAATCGGCTCGGTTCGCATCAACTTGTCCGGGTCGCGGACGTCCACCCTCGATGAAGCGGATGCCGGCCTGCT
>DASUPK010000196.1:0-3748 GCA_036276255.1 Solirubrobacterales bacterium | reverse complement strand
CGGGTCGCGCGCGCCCGGGCGGATGAGCGCGCGGACGTGGCCGCGCACCTGCACGACTCCGTCCTCCAGACGCTCGCTCTGATCCAGAAGCGCTCCGACGACCCCGAGCAGGTCGGCAGGCTGGCACGCCGCCAGGAGAGGGAGCTTCGCGATTGGCTCTCCGACACCGAGCCGAGCCGGCCGGACGAGCGCCTCGCCGACGCCCTCCGAGCGGCCGCGGCCGAGATCGAGGACTCGCACGGCGGCCCGATCGAAGCGGTGGTGGTCGGCGATGCCGCGCTCGACGAGCGGCTCGAGGCGCTCGTCGCGGCGAGCCGGGAGGCGCTCACCAATTCCGCGAAGTTCGCCTCGGAAGGGGGACCGGTGCGCCTCTACGCCGAAATCGAAGAGGGCGGCGCTCGGGTCTACATCGACGATCGCGGGCCCGGCTTCGATCTCGAGTCCATCTCGGCCGATCGCCGCGGCCTCCGCGAGTCGATAATCGGGCGCATGGAGAGATACGGCGGGAAGGCGGAGATCCGCAGCGATCCCGACGACGGCACGGAGGTCGAGCTGACGATGAGGGCGCGCAGATGAGCACGCCCTCCGTCGTGATCGTCGACGACCACGCCATCTTCCGGGCCGGCGTCAAGGCGGAGCTCGGAGAGGGTGTCGAGCTGCTCGGCGAGGCCGAGTCCGTGGAGGATGCGATCAGGACGATCGTGGAGCTCGAGCCCGACGTCGTCCTGCTGGACGTGCACATGCCGGGCGGCGGCGGGGTCGAGGTGATCGAGCAGGTGGCCAAGCGGAGGCCGCAGCAGCGGTTCCTCGCGCTGTCGGTCTCCGACGATCCGAAGGACGTGATCGCCATCGTCCGCGCCGGCGCTCGCGGCTACGTCACCAAGTCGATCACGGGCGACGAGCTCGCCGACGCGGTGGCGCGTGTGCGGGACGGAGACGCCGTCTTCTCACCCAGATTGGCCGGATTCGTGCTCGATGCCTTCGCAGGCGACCTCCCGGCGGAGGAGGTCGACCCCGAGCTCGACCAGCTCACCGCCCGCGAGCGCGAGGTCCTCCGCTACATCGCCCGTGGCTACCTCTACAAGGAGATCGGGCTGCGGCTCCACATCTCGGTGAAGACCGTCGAGGCGCATGTCAGCTCGGTGCTGCGCAAGCTGCAGCTCTCGAATCGCCATGAGCTGAGCCGCTGGGCGGTCAGCCGGCGGCTGGTCGATTAGGCGCCGACAGCGGCTCCAGCAGCGCATCGTGCTTGAAGCGGTTTGAGGAGACGTTCGCCATCGCGACGACCCCCAGGCCGCGCTGAGGATAGAGGCGCATCACTGTCCCGTAAGCGGCTCCGCCCCCCAGGTGTTCGACGTAGCTGGCCCCGCGCTCCGAATCGCGATGAGGGCGGAACCACCCGAGGCCGAGGTCGAACTTCTTGCCCGGCGTCGCGATGCGCTGCATCTCCGCGGTGCTCTCCTCCGAGAGGATCCTGCGGCCGCCGACCGCCCCGCCGCCCAGATGCGCCGCGGCCAGCAGCGCCGCGTCGGAGACCGGTCCGACCAGGCCGCCGTAGGCGGCGCCATCCAGGTAGAACGGATTGAAGGTTCGCCACCTTCCCGCCGGCGGCCCGATCACCCAGCTCGGGATGAGGAGGCGCGCCAACGGGAAAAAGGGATCGAACCGCGGATGAGTGCCCTCGGCCGCGTGGGCCAACCCGGCGCGATCGAACGAGAATCCGGTGGACCGAGCTCCGATCGGCTCGAGGACCCGCCGCACGACGTAGTCCTTGTAGGGCTGTCCCGAGACCTCGGCGATCAGCTCGCCGAGCACCAGGAAGCCGACGTTGGTGTAGGCGGAGTGGTCGCCCGGCTCGAACTTGGGCTTGCCGTACTTGGCCAGCAGTGTCGAGACCAGCTCTCGTGGCTCTGGTCCTGGCTCGTCGGCCCGGTGGATCCAGCGAAGCGGCGGCGGGTTGGGGATCCCGGAGGAATGGTTGAGCAGCTGGCGCACGGTGATCCTCGGGTCGAGCGATTCGAGATCGATCAGCTGCTCGCGGGCAGGTGAATCGAGGCCGAGCGCGCCCCCTTCGACCAGCTGCATCACCGCGGTGGCCGTGACGATCTTCGTCATCGAGAACCAGAGGAACGCCGTCCGGTCGTCTACCGGAGTCCCGCTGGTCGGCCGGGCCGTCCCATGCGCTCCCCGCCATATGACTGCGCCGTCGGCAATCAGCGCAATGGCCACCCCCGGGGCGGGAACATCCGCCAGACGCCTCTCCAGGGCTTCGGTCAGATCGTCATGCACGGGTCGTCCAGGCCCCCTGTGGACTCGAAAACCTATCGGGCTAGAGCAGCGGCAGGCCCTCGCAGAACGAGGAGATCGCCGCGTCCGCCCCGGCCTCCTTCAGCTGCTCGACGGTGTACTCGCCCGTCGCGACGCCGGTTACGCGGATGCCCGCGCCGTGGCCGGCCTCGACGTCTCGGGGCGTGTCGCCGCAGGAGAAGCACTGCTCCGGTTCGACGCTGCGCCCCGAGACCAGCTCGGCCCGCTCGAGCGCCTTCTTGGTGAGCTCGGTGCGGTCCGGCGAGTCGGAGCCGTAGCCGCCGAAGGAGAAGAAGCGGTTCAGGTTGGCCCGCTGGAGCTTGATGTGCGCGGCCTCCTCCACGTTGCCGGTGGTGAGGCCGAGCAGGATGCCGTCGTCGATCAGCTTGTCGAGCAGCTCGATGACGCAGTCCTGAACCCTGAAGCCAGGGGAGTTCTCGACCTCCTCCGGCAGATGGTCGAGGCGGCGGCGCATCACGGCGTCGGCCTCCTCCTCGGTCGGCTCCCGGCCGATCGCGTTGCGGAAGACCACCCGCCCCACCTCTGGATCGGGGACTCCCTTGCCCGTCACGGCCGGTACGTCGACGTCGACGTCCTGCAGCTCCTTGAAGGCCCGACTCCAAGCGCGGTCGCTGGCCCCACCGGTGGTGATCAGCGTCCCGTCGATGTCGAACAGGATCGCCTGGGTGTCAGCCACGGTTCGCCCGGTAGCGGCGGATCAGGTTGTTGGTGGAGCTGTCGTGGTCGAGGTCCGGCTCATCGGGGGCCTGGAGCTGGGGAATGATCTTCTTCGCCAGCACCTTGCCCAGCTCCACGCCCCACTGATCGAAGGAGTCGATCTGCCAGATCGCTCCCTGGGTGAAGACGCTGTGCTCATACAGGGCGACCAGCGAGCCGAGAGTGTGCGGCGTGAGCCGGTCGGCGAGGATCACGTTGGAGGGCCGGTTCCCCTCCATCACCCGGTGAGGAACGATCGGCTCCGGCGTGCCCTCCTCGCGGACCTGCTCCGGCGTCTTGCCGAAGGCGAGCGCCTCAGGCTGGGCGAAGACGTTCGACATGAGCAGGTCGTGGTGGTCGCCCAGCGGGTTGAGGGTGTCCATGAAACCGATGAAGTCGGTGGGGATCAGCTTCGTCCCCTGGTGAATCAGCTGGTAGAAGGAGTGCTGGCCGTTGGTGCCCGGCTCGCCCCAGAAGATCGCGCCCGTCTCGTAGTCGACGTGCGCTCCTTCGACGGTGACGTGCTTGCCGTTCGACTCCATGGTGAGCTGCTGCAGGTAGGCCGGGAAGCGGAGCAGGTACTGGTCATAGGGGAAGACGCCGACGGTCTGCGCGCCGAAGAAGTCGCCGTACCAGACGCAGAGCAGGCCGAGGATCGAGGGCAGGCTCTGCCCGATCGGCAGCTCGCGGAAGTGCTCGTCGACGGCGTGGAAGCCGGCGAGCA
>DASUPK010000195.1:0-15820 GCA_036276255.1 Solirubrobacterales bacterium | reverse complement strand
CAGGGGCAAGCGGGCGCCGGCTCGGCATCGCGCTCGCGCTGCTGCTCGCCTGCGGCGCGGTGCTCGCGCAACTGGCCACAGCTACCGGAGCGGATGCGAAGTCCGTGACCTACAGGCACAAGACCTTCACCCTCGACGGGGCGAACGCCAAGCGGCGCCTCACCGTCCCCTGTCCCGGGCGCCTTGTGCCGCTGGGCGGCGGGATGAACAGCTTCCCGCTGCCGAACTCCGACGGCGAGGGGGCCTACCCGCACTCCTACGAGCGGCTCGGCGTCCAGCACGGTTACCACAGCACGGTGGTGCTGTTCGACCCCTCACCCGCGTCGACCACCGCGCGCACCGTCACGCTCCAGGTCGCCTGCGCCCGCAAGCAGAAGCACGTCACCCCTCCGCACACGACCGTCTACGTCAGCCCGGGGCAGACGAAGACCGCAGTGGCCACCTGCCCGGGGAACAGGCGGCTGTTCGGCGGTGGCTTCCAGCGCACGGACTTCACGGCGCGCGGCGGCGACTACATCACGGAGTCCCGGGCGATCTCCGACAAGTCATGGAGCGTCACGGGCCGCGCGTTCGGCGGCTTCGGCGGCCAGCTGACCGCAATCGCGTACTGCTGGCACAGCAGGAAGCCCCTGCTCACGGAGGTCTCGGCCTCCGCCAGCGCGGGCGCCGGCCGGTTCGCGACCGCGGAGACCCCGTCCTGCCCGGTCGGGCACATCGTCTTCGGCGGCTTCAGCACCTCGCCGGCGGGAGCCGCGCTGTTCACGAATGGGTTCTTCACCGGTTCGGGCGGCTGGTCGGCGTCCGCGATCAGCCAGTTCGGCCCCAGCGCAACGATCACGGCATACGGGTACTGCCTGAAGGTCTAGACGGTCGAGTCCAAGTCCGCGTGCGGCCGATGGGGCGGCTGGCCGAGCAGTGCAAGGAGGCAGGGCGCAGCCCTAGGTGGTGCCAAGGGCAAGCCCGAGGACGCAGAGATGCGACTGTGCCAGGCGCGTCATCGGGCGTGCGGGGATTTGGAATCGATCGTCTAGATTCGCTCGAATGGAGCGGACCGTGGCCGTGGAAAGCGGCCCCATCACGAGCACCGGCCAACCGGCCGTGGAACTGCACGGCCTGCGCCGCGACTTCGGCGACCGTACAGCCCTCGCCGGCCTCAGCGCCAGGCTCGAGTCCGGCGAGAGCCTCGCGGTGCTGGGCCGCAACGGGTCCGGCAAGTCCACGCTCCTGAGGATCCTGGCCGGGCTGCTGCGGCCGAGCGGCGGCGAGGTCATGGTGCTCGGCTTCTCGCTCCCCAAGGAGACCAACCGGATCCGCGGCCGCGTGGGCTACCTGGGCCACGCTCCGCTGCTCTACCGCGATCTCAGCCCCCGGGAGAACCTCGCATTGGTGGCCGCCCTGCACGGCCTCGACCCGGAGGACGCGGGGCGGCGGATCGAGACGCTGCTCGAGGCGGTCGGCATGTCCGCGCGCGTCGACGACCGGGTGGCCGAGCTGTCAGCGGGAATGAAGCAGAGGGTCGATATCTGCCGGTCCGTCCTTCACGAGCCCGGGCTTCTCCTCCTCGATGAGCCGGATGCCCATCTGGACACCGAGGCCCGGCGCCTGGTCGAGCCGCTGATCGGCCCGGGCACCGGCGTCAGCCGGGTCGTCGTGAGCCACGACCGGGAGGCCGCGACCGAGGGCGCCGATCTGGTGCTGGAGCTCGGATGAGCCCCTTCGGAGCGCTGCTGCGCAAGGACCTGAGCGTTGAGCTCCGCACGCTCCGCTCGATCCCCGCGATGGCGCTGTTCGCGGTCAGTGCCTTCGTCATCTTCCGCTTCGGACTCGACCGGACGACCCTGGACGGTGACCTCGCGGCCGGAGTCCTGGTGCCGACCCTCCTCTTCGCCGCCCTGCTCGCGATCAACCGCCTGTTCGTGGCCGAGCGAGAGGAGGGCGGGTTCGACCTGATCCGGCTGGCTCCGATCGACCGGACCGTCCTGTTCGCGGCGAAGGCGAGTGCCCTGGTGATCTATCTGGTGATCCTCGAGCTGATCGCGGTGCCGATCTTCGCCCTCTTCTTCCTCGACTCGGTGTCGGGCCTCCTCCCGTTCGCGCTGGTTCTCCTGCTGACGAACATCGGGCTGGCGGCGACGGGAACCCTCATATCCACGATCGCGACGATGTCCAGCGCGCGGGATCTGCTGGCGCCGCTGATCCTCCTGCCCCTGCTGATCCCCCTCGTGATCGCGGCCGCGGGCGCCGGCGAGCATCTCCTCGCCTCGGGCGGCCCCGACTATGGGCGCTTCGGGACATGGCTGGCGCTGCTCGGCCTCTACGATCTGATCTTCCTCTTGGTGGGTTACGCGACCTTCGACTTCCTGCTCGAGGACTAGACCATCAACATGGCCAGGGCGCTCAGATCGATAACGCTTCGCCGCCTCGCGATCGCGACCGTCCTGGTGATGGGCGCCGGCTACGGGCTCGCGTTCCTCTACGCGCCCGAGGACGCAGACCAAGGCTTCATCCAGAAGATCTTCTACCTGCACGTGCCGCTGGCCATCGTTGCTCTCGTCGGGTTCATGGTCGCCGGGCTGCTGGCGATCCAGCACCTGCGCACGGGCGATTCGGTGTGGGACGCGCGCTCCTATGTCTCGATCCATCTCTCGGTGATCTTCGGCGCCGCTGTGCTGCTCACGGGCGCGATCTGGGCGAAAGGCTCCTGGGGCGTCTGGTGGGAGTGGCGCGAGCCGACCCTGGTCAGCTTCCTGATCGTCTTCCTGCTCTACGCCACCTACTACCCCCTGCGCTACGCGATCGAGGACCGAGATCGACAGGCTCGCTATGCCTCGGTCTTCGCGATCACGGCCGGCGCCTTCGTACCGCTCAACTTCGCCGCAGTCCGCGCCGCCCAGCCTCTGGTGCATCCCAGGACCTTCTCCGACGCCGGCGGTCTGCCTGGATCGATGTTGCTGGCCTTTCTCGTCTGCCTGGCGGGGATGGCGCTTCTCTGGGTCACCCTGGTTCGATTCGAGCTGGCCTCCAAGCGCGCATCGGGAGACCTGAAGCGGATCCGCAGGGCCCTGGGCGGAGGGGACGGACCGCCGCAGCCCGCCCGGTCGATCGCGCCCGTCGCGACCTCCACGATGAGCTCGATGCGTGCGGAGGACGGGCGATGATCCCCCTGGCGATCGAGAACTCCGACAGATACGTCGGCGGCGCCTATCTCGTCTTCCTCCTCCTGCTGCTGATCTACGTGGCGATCATGGCCGTGAAGCTCCAGCGCATCCAGCGGGACCTCGGCTCGCTCGCCGAGCTCGCCGAGCGACGCTCACAGGGCAAGGCCGATCGGGACGTCGGGCACATCCGCGATCGCGAGCAGGAGATCCAGGCCGTCCGGCAGGGAGACCGCGGATGAGCGGCCTGCTCGCCCTGGGCGTCTCCCACCGGACCGCGCCGCTGGCCCTGCGCGAACAGCTTGCCCTCACCGAGGGCCGCGCCGCCGGCGTGCTCAACGCACTCGTCTCGGAGGAGCCAATCAGCGAGGCAGTCACGCTCTCGACCTGCAACCGGACCGAGCTCTATCTGGTGGCCACCGACTCGGTCGAGGCCGAGGCGGCGGGCCTCGGGGTCCTCGCGCGTGAGGCCGGGATCCGGCCGACCGAGCTGCTCGGGCCGCTCTACTCGCTTCGCGGAGCTGAGGCGGCGCGCCACCTGTACCGCGTCACCGCCGGCCTCGACTCGAAGATCGTGGGCGAGGCGGAGATCCAGGGCCAGGTGAAGCGTGCCTACGAGCTCGCCTTGGTCGAGGGCGCGCCTGGCCCGATCCTCAACCGGATGTTCCGCGGCGCGCTCACTGCGGGCAAGCGCGTTCGCAGCGAAACCGCCGTAGGCCAGAAGGGTGTCTCGATCCCCTCCGTGGCCGTTGAACTGGCCCAGCGGAACCTCGGCGACCTCTCCGAGCGGCGCGTCCTGCTGATCGGTGCCGGTGAGACCTCCGAGATCACCGCCCGCGCGCTCGCCGCCCGAGGCTCGGACGCCGTCTTCATCGCCAACCGCGGCTACAACCGCGCGATCTCGCTCGCGGAGCGCTTTGACGGCAGGGCTGTCCGTATCGACGATCTGCCGGCGCAGCTCGCCGGGGCCGACATCGTCGTCTCGGCGACGAACTCGCCCCACCACCTGATCGAGAGCTCCGAGCTCGGGCTGATCATGGGCGAGCGTGAGGCCCGCCCCCTGCTGCTGATCGACCTCGCCGTACCCCGCGACATCGACCCCGAGATCCGCGAGATCGAGGGCGTCAGCCTCTACGACGTCGACGAGGTCCAGGCGATCGTGGAGCAGAACGCCTCCGGCCGTGAGGCCGAGGCCCGCCGCGCGAGCGGGATCCTCGACTCCGAGCTCGCGCGATTCGAGCGCTGGCTCGGCGCTCAGGAGGTGATGCCGACCGTCGCCGCGCTGCGCGAACGCGCCGACACCATCGTCTCCCAGGTCCTCTCGGAGAACGCGACCCGCTGGGAGAGTCTCTCCGCCACGGATCGCGAGCGAATCGAGCAGATGGCGCGCGCGATCGCAAGCCGGCTCCTGCACGAGCCGACGGTGAGGATCAAGGGGATGGCCGACCGCGAGGACGCGTACCTACAGGTCAGCGTCCTCCGCGAGCTCTTCGGGCTCGACGCCGGCACGGAGCCGGAGCGCACCGAGGGCGCGGACGTCGCCTCGCTCGACGAGCGGCGCCGTCGCAGCGATCGCAGCTGAGGCGGCGATGACGGAGCCACCGCTTCGGCTCGGCACGCGCGGTAGTGCGTTGGCCCTTGTGCAGGCGAAGGCGGTCGCCAAGCAGCTCGGTGGCGCCGAGATCGTGCCGATCAAGACCGCCGACGGCGACGTCGGGGACAAGGCCCGCTTCGTCAAGGCGATCGAGCGTGCGCTGTTGGATGGGGAGGTCGACCTGGCGGTGCATTCGGCCAAGGACCTTCCCTCAGAGCTGCCCGAGGGGCTGGAGATCGCGGGGGTCCCCGCCCGTGAGGACGCGCGGGACGCCTACGTGGGCAGCGTTGATGCGAGGGCGCGCGATAGCGCGACCCGTGTCGCGTTGGGCAAGGTGCCGGAGGGTTCGCGAATCGGCACCTCCAGCCTGCGCCGTCGCGCCCAGATCCTGGCGTTGCGCCCCGACCTCGAGGTGATCGAGGTCCGCGGCAACGTCGACACGAGGCTGGCCAAGCTGGGGGCGGGCGAGTACGACGGGCTGGTTCTCGCCGCCGCAGGCCTGCAGCGGCTTGGGCGAGCGGAGCAGATCTCCTTCGCCCTGGAGCTCGACGAGCTCGTCCCCTCACCGGGCCAGGGCACGCTGGCGATCGAGGCACCCCACGCCGAAGACCGCGCGGTGACCGCCGCCGAGTCGATCACCGACCGCGGCGCTCTTGGGACCCTGAGCGCCGAGCGGGCGCTCGTCGGAGCCCTCGACGCGAGCTGCAACACGCCGCTCGGTGCGCACGCCACGCTCGAGCAGGGCGGACGGATGCGGCTGCGCACCTTCTGCGGGCTGCCCGACGGCAGCGAGTGGATCCGGGACGAGCTCGAGATGGACGCCTCGGAGCCCGAGGCGCTCGGCACGGCGCTGGCGGGGCGGATCAAGTCCGCGGGCGCAGAGGACATCCTCGCCCGGGCCGAGGAGATGGCGGTCGGGGCATGAGTGCGGCGCCCGGCATCGTCTATCTGGTCGGCGCCGGCCCCGGCGACCCCGGGCTGATGACGACCCGCTCCCTGGAGCTGATCGTCGCGGCGGACGTGATCGTCCACGACCGCCTCATCCCCCGAAAGGCACTCGCGCCGGCGCGGCCGGAGGCGGAGTTGATCTACGTCGGCAAGGAGCCGGGCTCGGCGAGCGTCCCGCAGGAGGGCATCGCCGACCTCCTAGTCGACCGGGCGAGGCAGGGCAAGCTCGTCGTCCGGCTGAAGGGCGGCGATCCGTTCGTCTTCGGCCGCGGCGGCGAGGAGGCGGAGGCGCTGGCCGACGCCGAGATTCCCTTCGAGGTCGTGCCCGGGGTCACCGCCGGGGTCGCCGCCCCCGCCTACGCCGGGATTCCGGTCACCCATCGCGACGACGCGTCGGCGGTGGCCTTCGTCACCGGCCATGAGGACCCGGACAAGGAGGACTCGGCGCTCGACTACGAGGCCCTCGCGCGCTTCCCCGGGACGCTCGTCTTCTACATGGGGGTCAAGGCGCTGCCGCGGATCGCAGAGGCCCTGATCGCAGCCGGCCGCGACGGCTCAGAGCCGGCCGCTGTGGTGGAGCGCGGCACGCTGCCGGGCCAGCGCACGGTGACCTCGACCCTCGAGGGAATCGCCGCCGCCGCCGAGGAGGCGGCGATCCGCCCGCCTTCGGTGACGGTCGTCGGCCCTGTGGCGGCTCGGCGGGAGCAAATCGCCTGGCTGGAGCGCCGGCCGCTGTACGGCAAGAAGGTGGTGGTCACCCGGGCCCGCGCGCAGGCGAGTGAGCTCGCGCGACAGCTCGACGCGCTCGGAGCTGAGCCGATCGAGCTGCCGGCGATCCGGATCGAGCCTCGGATCGACTCCAAGGAGGTCCAAGACGCGATCGAGAGCCTCCACACCTACGCGCTCGTCTGCATCACCAGCCCGAACGGCGCGCGCCTGCTCTTCGAGGCGATGGCGGCGCAGGGCCGCGACTCCCGCGCACTTGCCAACGCCAGCGTCGCGGCGATCGGGGCCGGGACCGAGGCAGCTCTCGCGGCGGGCGGCATCCTGGCCGACATCGTGCCGGAGCGGTTCGTCGCTGAGGAATTGGTCGAGGAGCTCAACAAGCTCGAGCTTCAGGGCAAGCCGGTGCTGATCGCCCGAGCCGCCGAGGCCAGGGAGCTCTTGCCGGAGGCACTGCGCAAGCAAGGTGCGAAGGTCGACGAGGTGGCGCTCTACGAGACTGTGGCCGAGACACCTGATCCGGACGAGCTCGAACGCGCCCGCGACGCCGATTTCATCACCTTCACCTCCTCGTCCACGGTCCGCAACTTCATGGCGGCGAGCCAAGACGGCATCCCCGAGGGGGCCAAGGTGATCTCGATCGGTCCGATCACAAGCGAGGCAATCCGCGATGCCGGGCTCGCCGTAGATGTGGAGGCAGAGAGGCACGACATCGACGGTCTGGTGGGGGCGCTCTTGGACGCGGTGGCAGACGCGGGCCAGCGCGACTGAGCGCCCCGTCGAGCAACTGCTCCCTCGCTGCCGTTGAAGCACATTCCACACCCAACAGAGGGAGATTCAGATGAACGGCTGGATGCCAAGGCTTCAGGTCGGGAAGTAGGGAGACATAGGATTCGGCCGTGGCGACGCCGCGGCCAATCACCTTTCTCTCCGACTACGGATACGAGGACGAATTCGCAGGGGTGTGCCGGGCGGTGATCTCACAGATCGCGCCCGGCGCGCCCCTGATCGACCTCACGCACGGGATCGCCCGCCAGGACGTCCGCCAGGGGGCGATCGCCCTGGCGAACGCCCTTCCCTCCTGCCCGCCGGGCGTCCACCTCGCCGTCGTCGATCCGGGGGTGGGCTCCGAGCGCCGGGCGGTAGCCGTTGCGGCAGCCGAGGGACGCTTCCTGGTCGGCCCGGACAACGGGCTGCTCTCCCGTGCCCTTGACCGCCTTGGCGGGGCCCTCGACGCGGTCGAGCTCTCCCGCTCGGCCTTCCGGCTGGAGCCGGTCTCGGCCACCTTCCACGGGCGGGACCTGTTCGCGCCGGTGGCCGCGCACCTCTCGCTCGGCGCCCGTCTCGGGGAGGCCGGCGAGGCGATCGACCCGGCCTCGCTGACCACCCTCGATCTGCCGGTGCCGAAGATCTCGGAGAACGAGGTCGTCGCGCACGCCATCCACCAGGACAGCTACGGCAACGTCACCCTCGACCTCGACGCCGCGATGCTCGCCGACGGGCCGATCCGGCCCGGTGACGCGCTCGAGGTGCGTGCGCCGGACGGTCGTTTCCGGGCCACCTGGGCGCGGACCTTCGCCGACGTGGTGCCATCCGACATCCTGCTCTTCGAGGATTCCTCGGGCACGCTCGCCCTTGCCGTCAACGGCGGGAGTGCGGGGGGGCTGATGAACCTGGGGCCGGACGGCGAGGTCACGCTGCGCCCGCTGAAGTGACCGTGGAGCTCGGGCGCCCCCACCGCCACCACCGGCGCGTCGACTCGACCAACGAACGGGCAAAGCAGCTCGCGATGGCGGGCGCGCCCGGTGGACTGGTGGTCACCGCCGACGAGCAGTCGGCCGGCCGAGGCCGGCGCGGCAACGCCTGGTTCGCTCCCGCAGGCTCCTGCCTCCTCTACTCGGCGGTGGTCCGTCCCTTCGCTGCTGATCGCTCGCCGCTTCTGCCGTTGGCGGTTCCGATTGCGGTCTGCGAGGTGGCCGAGGGGGTCTCACCGGTCCGCTGCCAGGTGAAGTGGCCCAATGATGTCTGGATCGACGAGCGCAAGGTGTCCGGCGTGCTCGTCGAGGCCCGCCCGGATGAGGGCTGGGCCGTCGTCGGGGTGGGGCTCAACGTCGCCATCGCGGAGGACGAGCTCCCGCCCGAACTGCGTGGAACGGCCATCTCGCTGCTGCCCACGGAGGCCGAGGGGGGGCTCCCGCCCGGTGGAGCACCCGGCGTGAAGCAATGCCTAGAGGCGCTCAACGAGACCCTCGGGCGCTGGCTCGACGCCTCAAACGACGAGATCCTGAGCGCCTATCGGGCACGCGACGCTCTCAGCGGCAGGCGGATCTCCTGGGACGGCGGCGCGGGGATGGCCAAGGAGATCGACGAGCATGGTCACCTCGTGGTGGAGAGGCCCGACGGCGAGCGCGTGAAGCTCGGCGCCGGCGAGGTGCATCTGGCGGTCGCGAGCTAGCCGGCCTGGCGAGCCGAGGCCTCAGGACTCGTCGGCGGCCTCGGCGGCCTCGAGCTCGTCGGCGGCCTCGGCGACCACGCCCTTCTCGGCGCCGTCCACCTCGAGCTCCTCCACATCGTGCTCGTCGGTGTGGTCATCCACCTGCTCGCCGTTGGTCTCGGCCACCGCGCCGTTCTTCTTGGCGGCGCGTCCGTCCTTCGAACCGCCCTTGCGCTTGCGGCGGCGGCGCTTTCCCCCGGCCTTCGGGAAGTTGCGTAGCAGCTCGCGGGCGACCGCCGAGGGCTTGCGAGCAGCGCGCATGCGCGCACCACGGAGGACCTCCTCGCCCTCGGGTGTGTGCGCGACCCCGGCGGCGAGCAGCGCCGCGGCAAGGCGACGATCCTGGTTGCGGGCGGCGTGAACCAGCCGGCGGGCGTTCCGGCCATGGGCGCGGCCGGATGAGTTGACGAGGAGGCCGAGCAGGCGCTTGGTCTCGGGCCAGCGCTGCACCGCGTACTCCTCGTGCAGGTCGCGGGTGTACTCGGCGAGCCTCCAGACCCAGGCCTGGGCCTGGTCGCGGCGCCCGATCCGGCGCTCGGCCAGCGCCTCGAGCATGACCTTGGAGCCCGCTCGGCGATCGTCTCGAGCCCAGGTGCCGATCGTGTCGATCGCGTCGTCAAAGGCATCAGCGTCGCGCAGGGCGGCGATCTCGACCAGGGCCTTGATCCGCAGCTGCTGGTTGCGGTTCCGTTGCACGCAGGTGAGCAGGAAGCGGCGGCGAAGCTCCTTGGTCTGGTCGTTCTGGAGCATCGCCTTGGCGCGGCGCCAGCCCGACGGGTTGACCCGCGCGCCGGCGAGCGCGGCCCAGACGTGCTGCTCGGAGTGGTTCAGGTTTTCGACCGCGATCCGCCAGAGCTCTCGCTCCAGGACGCTCAGGCGGTGATCCGACTTGTCGGAGACCGGGACGACTCGCTTCTCGACCCGGACCCGGCGGCCGCGGCCGCGCCGAACCGGTCCGACGACGATCGCGCCGCCCCGGTAGACGTCGCGGTCGAGCAGGCTGTGAAGGGTGACGATGGTCTCGTCGTGGGTGGTGGCCGGGTGGACGAGGTCGATCACCAGGCCAGCCTCCTTACCGGGGTTGCGGCGGGTGACTCGCCCGACCCGCTGCTGATAGACGCGGCGCGAGGCGGTCGGCGCCAGGTGCATGCAGATCGTCGCGCGCGGTGAGTTCCAGCCCTCGGCGAGGAGCATCGCGTTGCAGAGCACGTCGACCTCGCCTCGCTCGAATCCGGCCAGGATCTCGGCCAGCTCGCGCTTCGGGGTCTCACCCGACACGGCGCGAGCATTGATGCCCGCGTCCTGAAAGGCCTTGGCGACGTTGTTGGCGTGCTTGACGCCGGCGGTGTAGACGACGCCCGGCACGCGCCGGAAGCGCGAGCGGTAGAGATCGGCGATCGCCACGTTGAAGGGCGCCTGGTCCAGCAGCTTGGCGAGCTCCTCCTGGTCGAAGTCTTGATCGACCTCGCCCTTGCGCAGCGGCACCTTGGCGATCGTGCGCACGCCGGGGCCCGGTGGGATCCGGACGCAGCGCAGCGGCGCGATCACACCGCGGCGGGCGGCCTGTGCGAGGTCGAAGCGGGAGGTCTGGGTGGGGAAGAGGTCGGCGACGTGACGAGCGATCAGCGCGCCGGTCGCTGTCATGCCGATGAAGACCGGGCCGACCCACGCGCGAATGCAGCCGCTGGTCTTCTCGCCGAGGGCGGTGTGGGCCTCGTCGCAGATCACGATCGAGTAGGCGTCGGAGACTCGGCCGGCGTTGCGGACGAACCACTGGTAGGTCTCGACCGTCACCGGCCCGTAGGGATGGTCGGCGCCGTCGAGCAGGGGCGGCGAGAGCCGGTCGGCGTAGCCGCGGTCGGAGATCTCACCGATGAACTGATCGACCAGGTTGCGGCGGTGGGTGAGGATCAGGATGCCGCCCGTGCGGGAGGCCTCGATGAAGCCGACGGCGGCGACCGTCTTGCCGGATCCGGTGGCGTGTTCGAACCAGAAGCGCCTGTCGGCGCCCGGATCCTCCGGGGCCTCCTCGACGACCTCCTCGTTCTCCTCCTCGATCCAGTCCTCGGCCTCCTCCTCCTCGGTGGCCTCCTCCTCCTCGGTGGCCTCCTCCTCTTCTTCCTCCTCCTCGAGCGCCTCCGCGGCGGTGTCGGCGCCGCCGTTGGCGGAGGGCGCCTCGTCCTTGGAGGCCGCCGGCGCGCCGCCGTTTCCGTTGCCGTTGCCGGTCCAGGAATGGCCGTTGAGGCGCTCCTGGACGTCGGCGATCAGCGCGGCGAGCGTCCCGGAGAGCGCATCGACCTGATGGGCGGAGAGCTCCGCGCCGTCGGCGAGATGCGGCTCGTCCTCGGAGAGCAGGCGCTCGAGACCGAGCATGAGGGAGAAGTCGCGGCGCCACTCGATCGACGGCGCCTCGCGGCCCTCGTCGATCTCGGCGAGGGCGGCATCGAGGGCGCGCCGGCGAGGGGTACCGGCGGCGAGGTCCTTGGGCTTCTCGCCCTCGAGCAGGAACGGCTCGCGCGCGAACTCCCGTGCGCGTTCGATGTCGGCGCTCGTAGGCGCCTTTGCCGCTTTGGCGGCCGGCTTGGTCGTGTCAGCCAATCTGAGGCTCTCTGATCCGCCGCTCCCCGTCAATCGCAAGGATGACGAGGCGCATGTGGCCTGATCACGGAAGACACCCGAGATACGGCTGTCCGCTCCGGGCTCTCCCTGGGTCCGGGAACTCGATGGACCAATAGGAATTAAAGCACTCTTCATCGACAACCCGTATGTGATGACAATGAACGCGATCCGGTCCACCCACAGAATCGCCCTCGCGGGCCTCGCCGCGGCGCTGCTGGCCGGCTGCGCCGGGGGTGGCGGTGGCAATCCCGATTCCAACCTCTCGCTCCAGCAGGCGACGCAGCCGCTTACCGGCGCGCCGCGGCAGCTCGCCGCGATCCGCAGCCAGGCCAACCAGCTCCTGGGCGGCGGCAAGGACGCGTTCGACCAGCGCCTCCAGGCACTGCACGGGACGCCGATCGTGGTCAACGACTGGGCCTCATGGTGCGGCCCCTGCCGGTTCGAGTTTCCCTTCCTCCAATCGCAGGCGTCCAAGCACGCCAAGGACGTCGCGTTCCTCGGCGTGGACTCCGACGACTCGAGCAGCTCGGCAAAGACGTTCCTCGGCGAGCTGCCGCTGCCCTATCCCTCCTACAGCGACCCGGACAAGTCGATCCGCCAGGAGCTCCACGGGATCGGCTATCCGGCCACGGTCTTCTACGACCGCAACGGCAACGTCGTATTCACCCATCAGGGCCAGTACCGCGACGAGGCCGATCTCGCAGCCGATATCCAGAGATACGCGCTGAACAGCGGATAATGAAGACATGACCGAACTCGCAATCGCACTGGTGGTCGTGGCGCTGCTTCTCTTCATCGCCGAAGCGCACGCCCCGACGACGGTGCTCGGGCTGCTCGGAGTGGGTGCGCTGGTCGGAGCCGGGTTCGCCTGGCGGGACGCTGGTCACGATCTGCCCGTCGCGGCGATCGTGATCGCCGGCTTGATCCTGGCCGGCTTCATCGTCTTCGCCTCCCGCAAGGCGCTCGCGGCGCATCGCGAACAACCGGTGAAGACCGGCTACGAGGAGCTGGTGGGTGACCTGGGCGAGGTGCGGGAACCGCTCGATCCGGAGGGCCAGGTCTTCATCGAGGGCGCGCTCTGGCGCGCTCGCGTCGCCGACCGCCAGAGCCGGATCGACCCAGGCAATAGAGTGCGAGTGAAGTCGGTGGACGGCCTGACACTGGAGGTCGAACCCGCCCCCGACCGTTACCCGGCAAGCGCCGAGAAAGGGACCTGACACATGGCGGTAGCAATCGGCGTCGTCGTTGTAGTCGTCTTCTTCATACTGATCTTCCTCGGCTCCGCGGTCCGGGTCCTGCGGGAGTACGAGCGCGGCGTGATCTTTCGCCTCGGCCGGCTGATTGCGCAGAAGGGGCCCGGCCTGATCATTCTGATCCCGGTGATCGACCGGATGGTCCGGGTCGACCTGCGAACGGTAACCCTCAACATCCCGCCGCAGGAGGTGATCACGCGCGACAACGTGCCCGCGCGCGTCAACGCAGTCGCCTACTTCCGGGTGATCGACCCCAACAAGGCGATCGTCGAGGTCGAGAACTTCCTGCTGGCCACCTCGCAGATCGCCCAGACCACGCTGCGGTCGGTGCTGGGCAAGGCCGACCTCGATCAGCTGCTCGCCGAGCGCGAGCGACTCAACGAGGACCTGCAGAAGATCATCGACGAGCAGACGGAACCGTGGGGCGTGAAGGTGAGCACGGTCGAGATCAAGGACGTCGAGATCCCCGAGCAGATGCAGAGGGCGATGGCCCGGCAGGCCGAGGCCGAGAGGGAGCGGCGCGCCAAGATCATCAACTCCGAGGGCGAATACCAGGCCGCGGAGAAGCTCGCCCAGGCCGCCGACATCATCTCCAAGAACCCGGCGACCCTGCAGCTGCGCTACCTGCAGACGCTCCTCGAGATGGGCGTCAACCAGAACACGACGATCGTCTTCCCGCTGCCGATCGACCTGATCGAGGCCTTCACGGCGATGGCCAAGAACAACGCCGCCAAGTGAACGCCACGGAACACCGCTCCGTTCAGACGCGCGTTTGAGCGCAGACTGCCGGTTGTCGGTCACGGTTCGCACGGCCCGCGACGAGGCGGAGGTGGAGGCGGCAATGGATCTCCGGGTCCGCGTCTTCGTCGACGAGCAGGGCGTGGCCCCCGGCGAGGAGTTGGACGAGCTGGACGAGGTGGCGACCCAGATCGTCGCCCTCGACCAATCCGGAGTGATCGCAACCTGTCGGTTGCGATATATCGATGACGGGGCCACTTGCAAGCTCGAGCGGATGGCGGTCGAGAGGCGGCTTCGGGAGCACGGCGTCGGCAGCTGCCTGCTTGCGGGTGCCGAGGCTGAGGCCCGGTCTCGCGAAGCCTCGGAGATGCTGCTCCATGCCCAGCGGAGAGCGGAGCCGTTCTATGCCTCGAACGGATACGTCGCCGAGGGCGAGATCTTCCTGGAGGCCGAGATCGAGCACGTGCGGATGAGGAAGGCGCTCGATGCCTGAAGAGAAGCCGACCTCCGAGATCCGCCTCGACCAGCTCACCGGGCTGCGGACGATCCTGTCGCCGGCGCGAGCCGATCGACCCTTCGACTTCGGTGACGGCGAGGCGGCCCCGGACGCGTCAGCGGAGGAGCCGCCGCCTGATTCTTGTCCGTTCTGCGAGGGTCGCGAGGACCGCACACCGCCGGAGAGGTGGGCGGACCGCCCGGGCGGAGGACCGCCGGACTCGCCGGGCTGGCGGGTCCGCGCCGTCCCCAACCTCTATCCGGCGCTGGCACAGGCCGAGGAGGGTGGCGAGGTCGACGCGGACGAGGGGGTGACTCCCGCGGGTGACCCGCTGCGCGCGGCCTCACGGGGCCGGGAGCCGGACCTCTTCAAGGCGACGGTCGCCACCGGGTTCCACGAGGTGATCGTCAGCTCGCCGCGGCACCACACCTCCCTCGGCCAGCTCGACGACTCGGAGCTTTTGGCCGCGGTGGCCGGTTGGCGGGCGCGGATGAGCGCCCACGGCGAGCGGGCGGCGTACGTCCAGCTGATCGTCAACGAGGGCAGGGAGGCCGGAGCTTCGCTCGAACACAGCCATGCGCAGCTCTACGCGCTCGGCTTCGTGCCCGCCCTTCTCGCGCGCGAGCGCGAGCGCTTCATCTCCTACAACCAGCACACGATGGGCGGGGACCTACTCGCCGAGATCGCCTCCGAGGAGGTCCGCCGCCGCGAGCGCCTGGTGGCGATCGATGATGATGCGCTGCTGGTCTGCCCCTGGGCCTCGCGCTCGCCCTTCGAGCTGCGCATCATCCCCCGGCATCCCGCGTCCAGCTTCGAGCGGGACGGCGAGGTCGGCGTGGGGATGCTCCGCACCGCGCTGCGGGCGCTGGCCGCCCGCTTCGGCAGCGTTCCCCAGTTCAATGCCTGGACGATCACGGCGCCCCGCGGCGCCGAGGAGTTCCACTGGCACCTGGACCTCGCGCCCCGTATCGGGATCCGCGCAGGGTTCGAGATGTCGACCGGCGTCGAGCTCAACGTCTTCCCGCCGGAGCGGGCGGCGTCGGAGCTCAGAGAGGCCCTCGGGTAGGGTCCCCCGCCGTGCCACCCGTCCGCCGACCCATCCCGCGCTTCATCGCCGACGCCAGCACCGAGGGGCTGCCATACGGCCGCTGGGGAGCGCGCCTGCGCGACGAGCTCGCCAAGGCCTGCGAGCCGCACGTCGCCGAGGCGGGCGGGCCCCCAGGCGAGGTGACCTGGTTCCCTGAGCGCGCCTGGGGCGGGCGCGTCTACGTCCCGGGCGTCGCGCCCGTGGAGGGAGCCCAGGAGCCGAGCGAGTATTTCGGCGTCGTCTCGTTCACCCGCCCGGCGGATGGCGAGACCGGCGAGGCAAACGCCTTCGAGGCGACGGCCGACTTCACTGACGTCACCGCCGATCAGAACCCCGACTGGATGATCGACCTGAACGAGGAGGTGATCGGCGCCTGGCGCGGCGAGGGGAGCCCCCAGGGCGACGTCACCCTCGTCTGGGGCACCCCTCTGGTGCGCGGTGCCAAGGCGGCAACCGCAGAGCTCGATGCCGAGGTGGTCGACCAGACGCCGGTCACCGACGAGCGCTTCACCCTCGTCGCGGTTGACGCCGTCAAGGGCTTCCCGGACGAGCTCTTCCTCGAGGTCAAGATCTGGAGCGAGCAGGGCCAGCAGCTCGCGGCCGAGAGCCTCTACGACGAGCCGGAGTAGATGCGGCGGCGGTGTTTGTGGCCGCCGATCATGGGTGCCCGGCGACGAAGCGCCGGATCCAGCGCACCGCCGGCGAGCGGTACG
>DASUPK010000194.1:0-7724 GCA_036276255.1 Solirubrobacterales bacterium | reverse complement strand
TCCGTCGAACGCCTCCTTCGGATCGTCCGAGATGTCGATGGCCCGCAGGAGCGGGAAGGCGCAGTCGTCGAGCTCCATCGCAGTTCCCTCGGCGGCCTTGATCGCGTCGGGAATCTCGAGCAGGCGAAGCTGGACCTCGGTGTCGGGACCGAGCATCTCGCCCGAGGCGATGCGGAAGAGGATCGCGTAGCCGATCTGGCCGGCCGCGCCGGTGACTGTGACGTTGACTGGGGAATCGCTCACGTTGGTGTCTCCTAAGTCGTTTGGGGGGCGAATCAGGCGTGCTTGGCGATTTACCCGGAATATGGCCCGGAAAGTCGCCAAGCACACGCCAAGCGACGCGATCGCGGTGCTTGCGGACCGGCAGCACGGCGCGATCACGGCAGGGCAACTCTATTCGCTGGGCTTGTCCCAGGCCCAGGTCGCGACCCGGGTGGCCGCTGGCTGGCTGCATCGCCTTCATCGCGGGGTTTATGCGGTGGGGCGCCGAAGGCCCACCGTTGAAGGCCACTGGATGGCCGCCGTCCTGGCCTGCGGAGAAACGGCGGTGCTCAGCCACCTCAGCGCCGCGGCGCTCTGGATGATTCGGAAGCGACCTCAGCACGAACATGCGGCTGGCGAAGGGGAAGCCCTCAGCGGCTCGGTTCATGTCTCGGTGCCTGGTAATGCGGGTCGGATGATGCGAGCAGGCCTGGCGTTGCACAGGGTCGCGACACTGCTGCCGGGCGAACGCATCGTTCATCGCGGCATCCCGGTGACCACGCCGGCCCGCACGAACCTCGACCTTGGCGTGATCCTCCCTCGACGCCAACTCGAGCGGGCGATGGACGAAGCGGAGCGACTGAGGCTCTGCACCGAGGAGGACCTCCACGAGATCGTCGATGTGCACTTCGGCCGTGCCGGAGCGGGGGCCGTCAGGTCCTTGCTCCATGAGCATCAGCTCGGGTCGACCGCCACCCGCAACGACTTCGAGGAGCTGTTCCTCGCCCTCTGCCGCAAGCACCACCTTCCCCAGCCAGAAGTGAACGTCCCGCTGCTCGACTACGTCGTGGACTTTCTCTGGCGCGACGCCAACCTGATCGCTGAGGCCGATGGTCGAGCGACGCACGGGACGCGGCGAGCGTTCCAGGAAGACCGTGATCGGGACAGCCGCCTTGCGGTCGCCGGCTACCGGGTCGTCAGGTTCACCTGGTTCGATCTAACCCGCCGCCCGGCCGTCGTAGCCGACCGAGTGCGGCGCCTACTCAGCCCAACGCCGCCTTGAGGTTCTCGTCGATGGAGGCCAGGAACTCCTGCGTGGTCTGGAACTGCTGGTCCGGGCCGATCAGCAGGGCGAGGTCCTTCGTCATCTTCCCGCTCTCCACCGTCTCGACGCATACGCGCTCGAGGGTCTCCGCGAACTCGGTGAGGGCGGGCGTCTCGTCCATCCGGCCGCGGGCGGCGAGCCCGCGCGTCCAGGCGAAGATCGAGGCGATCGGGTTGGTCGAGGTCGGCTTGCCCTCCTGGTGCTGGCGAAAGTGTCGGGTGACGGTGCCGTGGGCGGCCTCGGCCTCGACCGTCTTGCCGTCGGCGGTCATCAGCACGCTCGTCATCAGGCCGAGGGACCCGAAGCCCTGGGCCACCGTGTCGGACTGGACGTCGCCGTCGTAGTTCTTGCAGGCCCAGACGTAGCCGCCCTCCCACTTGAGCGCCGCCGCGACCATGTCGTCGATCAGGCGGTGCTCGTATGACAGACCGGCCTGATCGAACTCCTCCTTGAACTCGGAGTCGTAGACCTCCTGGAAGATGTCCTTGAAGCGGCCGTCGTAGCGCTTCAGGATCGTGTTCTTGGTCGACATGTAGACCGGGAAGCCGCGGTCGAGTCCGTAGCGCAGCGAGGCCCGGGCGAAGTCCCTGATCGAGTCGTCCAGGTTGTACATCGCCAGCGCGACCCCGCCGCCGGGGAAGTCATAGACGTCGAGCTCGATCGGCTCGCTGCCGTCCTTGGGCGTGAAGGTGAGCGTCAGCTCGCCCTCGCCGGGCACCACCAGGTCGGTGGCCCGGTACTGGTCGCCGAAGGCATGGCGGCCGATCACGATCGGCTTGGTCCAGCCGGGAACCAGGCGCGGCACGTTCGAAATCACGATCGGCTCCCGGAAGATGACGCCGCCGAGGATGTTCCGGATCGTCCCGTTGGGCGATCGGTACATCTCCTTGAGGCCGAACTCCTCCACCCTGGCCTCGTCCGGGGTGATCGTGGCGCATTTCACGCCGACGCCGTGCTCCTTGATCGCGTTGGCGGCGTCGACGGTGATCTGGTCGTCCGTCTCGTCGCGCTTCTCGATCCCGAGGTCGAAGTAGATGAGCTCGACGTCGAGATAGGGCAGGATCAGCCGCTGCTTGATGAAGTCCCAGATGATCCGGGTCATCTCGTCGCCGTCGAGCTCGACTATCGGGTTCTTGACCTTGATTTTCGGCATACCGGGGTCGGCGATGGTATGCCAATCCGGATCGCTGCGGCCGCCGTTATCTTCAGGTGGATGAGCAGCTTGGGAGGAGAGCGCAAGATCGCGACGATGCTCTTCGCCGATCTGGTCGGCTCGACCCAGCTTGCGACAGAGCTCGACCCGGAGGATCTGCGGGGGCGACTCGAACCCTTCTTCGACGCCGCGCGATCGGCGCTCGAGCAGCACGGCGGCATCGTCGAGAAGTACATCGGCGACGCCGTCATGGCGGTCTTCGGAGCGCCGGTGGCGCACGGCGACGATCCCGACCGGGCGATCGCGGCGGCGCTGGCCGTGATCGACCGGGTCTCGGCAATCGACGGCGACCTGGCGGTGCGTGTCGGCATCGAGACCGGTGAGGTGCTGGCCGTTCCGGACAGCGGCGACCTCCGGGTCACCGGCGAGGCGGTGAACGCAGCCGCGCGCCTGCAGCAGGCCGCGTCGCCCGGAGAGGTGCTGGTCGGCGAGCGCACGGCGCGCGCCTGCCGCCGCGCGCAGCTCGAGCGCGACGGCCACGTCGACGCCAAGGGCATCGAGAACCCGCTGACGGCGTTTCGTGCGATCGCGATCTGCGCTGAGGAGGAGATCACCGACGTCCCGCTGATCGGCCGGCAGGACGACCTCGAGATGCTCCGCCTGATCGCTCGACGGGGCGCCCGCGAGCAGGTTCCCCAGCTGGTCACGGTGTTCGGCGAGGCCGGCATCGGCAAAACCCGGCTCGCGGCGGAGCTCTTCGAGGAGCTTCGCGCCGAGGGATGGCGGACCGTTGTCGGCCGCAGCCCGCCCTACGGGCACGGCATCGCCTTCTGGGCGCTCGGCGAGATGCTGCACGACGCCGCGGGGATGTCGGCCGAGGCCCGGGCGGACCAGGTGGAGCCGGCGCTGCAGGCGCTGCTGACGGAGGTCGGTGCCGATGATGCGCCGGAGCTCGCGGCGGCGCTCGTGGTGGCCATGCGGGGAGCGGACGAGGGCTCGGACGCCGAGGACGAGCTGAAGCGAGCGTGGCGCCGATTCGTGGCGCTGCTGGCGGCGGACCGGCCGCTCGCGATCGGCGTGGACGACGCCCATTGGGCCGACGAGGGCACGCTCAACCTGCTGGAGGAGGCGGCCTTCGGGCTCTCGAACGCCCCCGTGATCATCCTCTGCACCTGCCGCCCTGAGCTGACCGAGCGGCGGCCCGACTTCGGGCGCGCGGCCCGCAACAACACCCAGCTCGAGCTGATGCCGCTCGACGGCGAATCGGCGACGCGCCTCGCGGAGCAGCTCCTGCCCGAGGGGCGCCGTCCGATGGCCGGGCGAATCGCCGACGCCGCGGGCGGCAACCCGTTCTTCACCGAGGAGGTCTCGAGGGCGATCAGGGAGGAGCGCATCGAGGCCGTGCCGGAGCGGCTCCCCGACACGGTCCAGGCCGCGATCGCGGCGCGGATGGATTTGCTGCCGGCCGAGGAGAAGAGGGCGCTGCTGGTCGCCTCGGTGCTCGGCCACACCTTCGCGCAGGGACCCCTCGGCGATCTCCTCGGAGCGGATCCCGCTGACCTGCTCTGGTCGCTGCGGCGCAAGGCGCTGGTGTCGGAGCGCACCACGACCGATGCCGGAAGCTACGCGTTCCGCCACCAGCTGATCCGCGACGTCGCCTACAACTCGCTGCCGCGCGCCGAGCGGGCCAGCCTCCACGATCGGGCCGCGGAGGCCCTGATGGAGTGCGACCCGTTCGCTGAGCGCGCCGAGCTGGTCGCCTACCACCTCACCCACGCCCTCGAGCTGCAGCCGACCGACGAGCGCAGGATGGCCGCCTGCGAGGCGGTGGCCGATGCGGCCGCGAGCGCCGTCCGACGCGGCGCCGTGGCGCGCGGCCAGGAGCTCTACGAGGAGTCCGCGGAGCTATCTGTAGGCCGCGAGCGGGTCGACGCGCTCTGGGCCGCGGCCGACGTCGCCCTGCGCCGCTGGCGGGGCGACCACGCCATGAGGCTCTTCCGGGAGGCGGGAGAGTCGGCCGAGGAGATCGGCGATGCCCGCGCAGCCGCGGCCTTCGCCCGAGCCGTCGAGGTGGGCACGCGGATGAGCGGGATCAGCGGGAACCCCGATGCCGACCAGCTGCGGCCGCTGCTCGAGCGGGGACGGAAACTGGTCGCTGACGACGACACGGTCACGAAGGCCCGTCTGCTCCTCGACGAGGCCTGGCTCGCCTGGAAGAACGACCAGACGCTCGAGATGGAGACGCCCGCGCTGGGCGGGTTGGAGCTCGCCCGCCAGACCGACGACCCGGCCGTCCTGCAATCCGCGCTCGACGCCGTGACCGCCAGCGACTGGCAGCAGGGACGCCATCGCGCGGCCGTGGAGCACACCCGCGAGCGCCTCGAGCTGCTCAGCGATGCCCCCCGGACCGCCACCCTCGACGTGGAGCGCAGCGACGCGCTCCACATGATGATCGAGTCGCTGCTCCAGACCGGCAACTTCCACGAGGCGGAGTCCTATGCCGGTGAGGCCCGTGACCTCGACCTCTCGCGCGGGATCATCTACTCGGCCTGGCAGCGCGGCCTTCTCCCAGCCTTCTTCCTGGGCCGCTGGGACGAGGCGCTCGAGATGGCGAGGCACGTCCGGGAGGCCTGGATGGCGGCGGAGCGGCCGCCGCTGGGGGCGTTCGCCACCTCGATCGCCTGCGCGGGGGCGATCCAGGGCCTCCGCGGCGAGAGCGGCTGGCTCGAGTGGTTCGAGATCGCCGACGAGCTCTCCGAGGGCGCCCTCGGCAACAAGGCGGGGGTCATCGTGATGCGCGCCGACATCGAGCTCCACCAGGGGCTTGCCGATCGCGCCGCCGAGCGCTTCGAGTCGGACATCGCGACGACCTGGTTCCGCTCTCCATTTTTGGCGAGCCGCGCGGAGTCGTATGCGCGGCTGGGGCGTCGGGACACCGACGACGCGATCCTGGTCGCCGAGGAGTACATCGGCGAGCACCGCTACGCCATGGGCATCCTGCTGCGCGCGAAGGGGATCCACGCGGAGGACGAGCAATGCCTGCAGGAGTCGCTCGAGCTGTTCAAGGAGCTCGACTGCCCGTACCAGGTGGCCCGCACCGGCTGGCTGCTCGGAGGCGAGACACGGGACGAGGCCATCGAGATCTTCGGCCGGCTGGGGGCAACGCCGCCGGCAGGGTGAGCTAGCGCTTCTCGGCGTCGCGGAGTCGCGACGCCAGGGTCTCGAGCAGCGGCCAGGCGACCTCGGGGTGATCCTCGATGAACGGCCGGAACTCCCACGCCGTCAGCCCCTGACAGCGCAGATCGGTGGTGGCGACGATCGTCGCCGAGCGGGGACCGCTGTCGATCAGGGCGATCTCGCCGAAGTACTCGCCCGGCCCGAGGGTCCGGACGATCTTGCCGTCGACGCTGACGGTCGCGTTGCCGTCCTCGATGAGGAAGAAGCCCACCCCACTCTTGCCCTCGGCCGTGATCGTGTCGCCCTCGCCGAAGCTGCGCTCCTGCATGCGATTGGCGAGCTTCCGGAGCTCCTTCGGCTTCACCCCCTGGAAGAGGGGAACGCCGGCCAGCGTGTCCACCACGTCCGCCACGCCGCGATCCTAGTTGACACAAGATGTGAACACTGATTCACTTCTTTCGATGGCCTATCGATCCACTGAGCGCACCGAGGCCCGCCGGGCCGAGACCCGGGAGCGAATCGTCACCTCGGCCCGCGAGCTGATCGCGGAGGGCGGATACGTCGCTGCTCAGGTCGCCGCCGTTGCGGATCGAGCGGGAGTCGCGGTCGGCACCGTCTACCGCCACTTCCCCTCGAAGTCCGACCTGAACGCCTGCGTATTCCGGGAGGCCTCACAGCACGAGGTGGACGCGATGAGCGAGGCCATCCACGAGACCAGCGGTCCCGCCGCCGAGCGGATCGCCGCCGGCATCGAGGTCTTCGCCCGCCGGGCGCTCCGCGGGAAGCGTCTTGCCTGGGCTCTGCTTGCGGAGCCGGTGGATCCAGCCGTTGAGGCCGAGCGCCTGCAGTTTCGCCACAGCTACCGGGACCTGATGGCCGAGGTCATCTCCGAGGGAATCGCCGGCGGCGATCTGCCCGAGCAGGACGTCGACGCGACCGCCGCCGCACTGATCGGAGCAATCGGAGAGACAATGATCGGTCCCCTGTCCCCCACAACGAACGGAGGCGACCCCGACGCGGTGATCGCCTCCCTTGTCAACTTCTGCACTCGCGCAATCGGAGAGGAGATGCACTAGATGTCCACAGTCGAAGCTTCTTCATCACGGAACATCACCAACGGAGTCCGCACCCACACCGTCGAGAACCAGCCTCCGCCGCTGGTCGACTACAACGTCTTCGAGTCCGACACCGTCATGAAGGAGGCGGTGAAGCGCGAGGGCGCCGACTGGGCGACCGACAAGATCTCCGAGGTCGGCGAGATCGCCGGCCGAGGCGACGTGGTCGAGCTCGGCCGGCTCGCCAACGAGAACCCGCCGAAGCTCCGCACCCACGACCGCTACGGCAACCGGGTCGACATCCCCGAGTTCCATCCCTCCTGGCACGAGCTGATGCGCCTGGGCATCTCGCACGAGCTCCACTCTCTGCCCTGGCGCGATCCGCAGCCCGGCGCCCACGTGGCTCGCTCGGCGGCGTTCATGTGCTTCTCTCAGGCCGAGGCCGGCGTCGGCTGTCCGATCTCGATGACCTCCTCGGTCGTTCCGGCGCTGCGCAAGCAGCCGGAGCTGGCGGAGGAGTGGGAGCCGCGGATCCTCTCCGACGTCTACGACCCGCGCCAGATCGCCGCCTCAGAGAAGGAGGGATCCCTGTTCGGCATGGGGATGACCGAGAAGCAGGGCGGCTCCGACGTGCGAGCCAACACGACCGTCGGCAAGCCGATCAACGGCGGCGGGGCCGGCGCCGAGTACGAGATCACCGGCCACAAGTGGTTCTTCTCCGCTCCGCAATGCGACGCGTTCCTCGTGCTCGCCCAGGCGGAGAGGGGCGTCTCCTGCTTTTTGATGCCGCGACGGCTGCCGGACGGCGAGCTCAACCGCTTCCGCCTGCAGCGGCTCAAGGACAAGCTCGGCAACCGCTCTAACGCCTCATCTGAGATCGAGTTCGATGGCGCCTGGACGCGGCTCGTCGGCGAAGAGGGCGCGGGCGTCCGGACCATCATCGAGATGGTCAACCACACCCGGCTCGATTGCGCGACCGGCAGCGCGACCGGGATGCGGGCCGGTGTCGCCCAGGCGATCAACCACGCCTCCA
>DASUPK010000193.1:0-40217 GCA_036276255.1 Solirubrobacterales bacterium | reverse complement strand
AAGGGAACGCTGCCGAACCGCTACGTCTCGGACCGCATCCGCGCCCGGGCCTGCGCCTGCCTCGGTGGCCCGGCCCACGCCCGCGAGGCGACGGCGGGCATGGCCGCCCTCGTGCTCGGCAGCCCCGATGCCGACCTGCGCAGCCAGCTCGGCGAGGTCTTCGACGAGGCGGGGCTCGTCTGCGAGCGGACCGACGACGTGACCGGAGTCGAGATGGCCGGAGTGGCCAAGAACGCGGCCGCCGTCGCCGCCGCCGCGGCCGAGCCGCACGGCATGAACGCCGCCGGCATCGCCACCGCCGAGGTCTGGCGGGAGTGCCTTGACTACGCACTGGTGCGGGGCGCCCGCCTGGAGACCTTCTCCGGACTCGCCGGTGTCGGCGACCTCACCGCGACCATCCTCGCCCCCAACAGCCGCAACCGCCGCGCCGGGGAGCTGTTGGGCCAGGGCACCCCAGCCGCCGAGATCCCCTCGATCATCGGCCAGGCCTCCGAGGGCCTCGACTCGGTCCCCTTGATCGCTCGCACGGTGAGTGACTCCGGCGTCGAGGCACCGGGCCTGGACGGCCTGGCGCGGCTGATCGCCGGCGAGATCACCCCGGGCGAATGGATGGCGGGCTTGCGCCGCGCCGAACGGGCGAGGCGCGCTGCGTGATGATGGGTACGCTTGATTCGTGGCCGAGCGCGCGCAGACATCCGTCCCCTCCGGGGCCGACAAGGCCGAGTTGGACGCCGCTTTCGAGCAGCTCTATCGCGACCATCTCCGCGACGTCTACTCCTACTCCTACTACCGCGTCGGCAACCACCACGACGCCGAGGACGTCACCGAGCAGGCCTTCCTCCAGGCTTACCGGCACTTCGAGCGCGCCCGTCGCGAGTCGAACGGGCGCCCTCTTCGCCCCTGGCTCATCCGGATCGCGCACAACCTCGCTTCCAACTACCACCGCGACCGGGCCCGGCGCCCGCAGCGGGTCCTCGAGGAGTCGGAGCCGATTGCCGCTCTGCACGGCACCGAGCGCATCGTCGAGGGGCGGGAGGAGCTGAAGAGCGTGATGGAGCACCTCCAGCACCTGCCCGACGATCGCCGCGACGCCCTGATCATGCGGTTCGCGCTCGGCATGGACAACCGCGAGATCGCCCGGTCGCTGGGCCGCTCGGACGGGGCGACCAAGGTCCTGATCCACCGGGCGATCAAGCAGCTCGAAGAGGAGATGAGCGTCAATGGCGGCTGAGACGCCCGGCGACGTCGAGAACCTGCTCCGCTCGGCGCTGCGCCCGATCGAGCCGCCCGAGAAGCTCTCGGGCCGCGTTGAGGAGACTCTGAGCGCCGTCACTGAGGCCGCCGCCGAGGAGCTCTCCGCCTGGGCGGACGAGCTCTCCGAGTCCGAGCTCCGCTCCCTGCGCGACCCGCGCAACTGGGTCCGCCCGGCCGCCGCGATCGCCGCCGGCGGCGTCGCGGCGGGAGGACTGGTCCTGGTCGAGCTGCGCCGCCGAGGCGGTAGGAAGCCCTCGCGCTTCTCGGAGTTGGCGGACCAGGTTTCGGATATCGCCGATCAGGTCCGAGACCAGGTCCGCAACCGCCGCGACTAGCCGCCTATGTCGCGGCCGCCGCGCGGCTCGCAGGGCGGGAGGCGAAGTACGCGATCACTCCGGTGATCCCCAGGATCAGGTGAAGGACGTTGTCCTCGTTGTTGACGGGCACCAGCTTGAACAGCACGTCGTCCTTGGCGACGAAGGTGATCCCGCCGTGACTCGTGGCGATGAACCCGAGTACGCAGAGGGCGATATAGAGGATGCCGACGAACAGCGACGCGCCCCGGGCGGCGGATCCCGCGCAGACCAGCAACAGTGCCCCGATCGCGATGTGCACGACGTTGTGCCAGCCGTTGACCGAGAGGACGCCGAACACGTCGTCGGTCCTGATCGAGTCGCCGCTGGCGAAGCTCGCCTCGTAGAAGAAGCCGATGATCCCGGCGATGACCAGGACTCCACCTACGAGCAGGCAGTACAGCCTGGCGGGACCAGCGTCATCCATCGCGACCTCCTTGCAGCCATGATCCGTTTTCTGCCAGTGCTCGTAGGCATGTTCGTGGGAGGTATCCAAGTAGATCATCGGAGGGCGGGCACATGACGCGCGGCGAGTTGCAGCGCCTCGCCGACGAGGACCTGATGCCGCGCCTCGCGCGCGAGGACCCGCTTGCCTTTGAGGTCTTCTACGACCGGCATGCCGGGGCCGCCTACTCGCTCGCCTACCGGATCGTCGGCAGCCGGACCGCTGCCGAGGACGTGACGCAGGAGGCCCTGCTCTCCATCTGGCGGAGCGGCGCTCGCTACGACCGCGCCCGCGGCAGCGTCCGGGCCTGGACTCTCGGGATCGTCCGCAACCGGGCGATCGACCTGCTGCGTAAGGAGCAGGGGCGCTCGCCCAAGCTGGCGGCGGGGGGCGAAGAGCTGCTCGAGCGGAGCGCGTCAGAGGAGCAAACCGACACCGAGGCCCTTCGCCGCGAGACCGCACGCGAAGTGCGCGGGGCCATCAAGGATCTTCCCGATGATCAGTCCAAGGTCATCGAGCTCGCCTACTTCGGCGGCTTCAGCCACTCCGAGATCGCGGAGATGCTGAACCAGCCCCTCGGTACGGTCAAGGGCCGGATGCGGCTCGGCATGGACAAGATCAGGGCGAACCTGGCGGAGGCCTGGTGACCGGCGACCACCCGGACAGAGACGAGCTGGTCGCCTACTCGCTGGACGCGCTCGATCCCCGGGAGACCGCAGAGATCGAAGCCCATGCTCCGGGCTGCGCCCGCTGCACGAGGGAGCTCGAGGCCCTCGTCCCGGCGGTCGCAGTGCTGGGCGAGTCGGTCGATCAGATCGAGCCACCGCCCGAGCTGCGCGAGCGCGTGCTCGCGATCGTCCGCGAGGAGGCGGAGGCGAAGCAGGCTGAGCTGAGCGGCGCCCGGAGCAGGGAGGAAGCGACGGCGCGGCGCGAGCGGCGAGGCTTTCGCGGGCTGCTGATGCGGCCCGCGATGGGACTGGCTGGGCTGGCGATCGTCGGCGCCGGAGTCGGCGGATACCTGGTCGCCGACGAAGCTGGGAACGGAGGGCGCGAACCGACCGTCCCGGTAGTGGCTCAGTCCGGGATCGGCGGCACTCTCGCCGTCGGCGATGAGTCCTCGATGCTCGATCTCCACGGACTCAAGCACCACCTGAGCGGGCGTCAGGTCTACCAGGTGTGGGTGGGCCAAGGTTCGAATCTGCGGCCATCCTCGAACTTCATCCCGGACAGCTCGGGCCGCGCGATGACGGCGGTCGACGGGTCCCTCGATAAGGGCACGAAGGTGATGGTCACGCTCGAGCCCCAGCCGGGGGAAACCGCACCGACCTCTCCGGTGCTGCTCAGCGCGACGGTCGAATAGCGGGGCCAGCCGCCGGGCCGAAACCCCCGCTGATCTAGGCTGGCGAACAATGGAGGCTTCGACTCAGCCGCGCCAGACTTGCTACCGCCATCCGGACCGGGAGACCGGCGTCTCATGCTCGAACTGCGGGCGCCCGATCTGCCCGGAGTGCATGACGTCGACCTCGGTCGGCATGCGCTGCCCCGAGTGCGCGCGGCAGACGACCAAGGTCCGGGTCGGCCAGGGGGCCTTCAGCCCCACAGCTGGCAAGATGCCCGCGACGATCGCCCTGATCGCGATCAACGTGATCGTCTTCCTGGTCGAGCTGGCCGGCGGCGGTGCGGGGCAGTTCAGCAGCGGGGGGTCGGTGATCCACGACGCCGGCCTGCGCGGTCCCGACATCGCGAACGGCGACTGGTGGCGGGTGATCTCGGGCGGCTTCCTCCACGCCGGATTCCTCCACCTGCTGTTCAACATGTATGTCCTCTACGTCGCGGGCAGCATCCTCGAGCCGGCCATCGGCACGCCCCGGTTCCTCGGCATCTACTTCGTCTCGCTCGTCGCCGGCTCGCTGGGCGCGTTGATCGTCGATCCCAACACCGTCACGGTCGGCGCCTCGGGCGCGATCTTCGGCCTGATGGCGGCCGTCATCGTCGTCGCGCGGGGGCGGGGGATCGAGCAGGTCGCACAGCAGTTCGGCGTCTTCATCGTCCTCAACCTGGTACTGACCTTTGCGATCCCGGGGATCTCGGTCGGCGGCCATATCGGCGGCCTGATCGGGGGGACGATCGCCGCGCTGCTGGTGATCTTCGTGGAGCGCCGGATGAGCGGACGCCCGGGATTCACCCTGGAGCTCGCCGGGATCCTGCTGATCTTCGCGGCGACGTTCGCCGGGGCGTTAGCGGTCGCGGGCTAGCCCGCGTATCCGGTCCGCGACCGCGCCGGCCACCTCGAGCCCCACGCCCACCGTGCGCCGCGCCAAGCCGAACCCCAGGCCCGCCGCGCGGCCGGCGACCTTCACCGGGAGCTCGACGAGGGAGGCAGTTCCGTCCTGTGTCGCCCAGTCCTCCGGCTCGCTCGGCGGCGGCGCCACGCTCGGCTCCTCCCGCTTGATGCCGACCTTCTCGGCCAGTGTGTCCTCGCGCGAGCGCTCCTTCGCGCGGTCGTCGTTGCTCGCCTTGCGGGCAGAGGCCGCGCGGCGCTCGGCCTCCCTCTTCAGGTCCTCGACGGAGCCCTTCAGCGTCGTCTTGTGCGCCCGCCGGGCGACCGGTCCGGGCAGAGGGATGCCGACCTCGAGCCCGAGCTTGTAGGTCGCTCGGGTCCGGGCGGCATCGAGCTCCTCGAAGAGGTAATGGCCATCGGCACCGTTGATGCCGTTGCCCTCGACGAAGTCCCACTCGATTCGCGTGGGCGCCTCGTAGCTGTAGTCGAGCGTGTAATCGACCTTGCGGACCTTGGCGTCGATGAAGAGGCGGACGCGCTTGCCACGGCCCTTCGAGTCCCAGTCGAGTACTTCGGTATCGACCACCGCCCCCTGCCAGTTCGGGAAGGTCTCGTAGTCGATGATCGCCGCGAAGCAGGTCTCGATCGGCGCCTCGATCTCGACGGTGTGCTCGGCCCAGTTCAAGCCCATGACCTCTCCTCGACCCGTTCGAATGGAACGCCCTCGGGCGGGTCAACCCTATCCGGGTGGAGCAGATGGGCGAGCAGCTCCGTGCCCTCCACCAGGCGCGGGCCCGGCCGCGAGAAGGAGGCAGCCGCGTCGACCGTCCAGACTCGCGCGGCGCCGATGGCGGCCACCTCGGTGGCATGGGCTTCGACCTCGGCACGCGCCCGCGTCGCGTTCCAGCCGCAGGGCATCGCGACGACGACGTCGGGGCTCGAAGCTGCGAGCTCGTCCCACTCCGCGGTCCGGGACTTCGCGCCCGCGACGCCGAGGACGTCTTCACCCCCTGCGATCTCGATCATCTCGGGCACCCAGTGACCCCCGATGAACGGAGGGTCCAGCCATTCGAGCGCCAGCACCTTGGGTCGTGTGGCTCCGGCGACGGCCCGACGAGTGGCGGCGAGGCGCGACGCGAGCTCGTCATTGAGGGCGACGGCGCGATCGGAGACGCCGGCGGCCTCGCCCAGGCGCGGGACGTCGGCGAGCACCTCCGCGAAATTCGACGGATCGAGCGAGATCACCCGCGGACGGGTGGGAAGCCGGCCCCCCAAGGCCACGACGTCGTCGTAGGAGACGGCGCAGACCTCGCAGACGGCCTGGGTCACGATCAGCTCGACGCGGAGCTCCCGCAGCGCGGGCTCCTCGAGCTCGTAGAGGTGGCGGCCCTCGCCGGTCAGCCGCCTGACCTCGGCGTCGATCTCGCCTGCAGTGGGTCCGGCGGCGGTGTTTGTGGCCGCCGAATATGTGGGAACGAGGCTCCGGGTCAGATGGCGCTTGCTCGCCGCCTCGGGCGGGTAGTCGCACTCGTGGGTCACGGCAACGACTTGATCCCCCAGGCCGAGGGCGAATAGCATCTCGGTAGCGGACGGGACCAGGCTCGCGATTCGCACCCGACGAATATGGCACTTCTCAGCGACGAGCAGATCAAGGAGGGGCTCAAGGGCCTCGACGGCTGGCGGCAGCGGGGCGAGTACATCGTCAAGAGCTTCGACCGCGGCGACTTCAAGGGATCCGTCGAGTTCGTCGACTCGATCGTCGGCCCGGCCGAGGAGATGGGCCACCACCCCGACATCGCGATCTCATGGAGCCAGGTGGAGGTGGCGATCTCGACCCACTCCGAGGGCGGGATCACCGAGAACGACTTCGAGCTGGCGAAGAAGGTGGAGGCGCTCGCCTAGATAGCGGGAACCGGAAACACCGTCATCGCGTCCGGTAGCCTTGGCCCGTCGCCAGTGACCGACGACGACCTCCCTCGAAGTACGAGCGCCCTCCGGGGCGTCTGCGATCCGGCCGCGGGCCGGTTGCCTGAGCCGGACCGGCCGCGATGACCGCTGCCCTGCTCGTCCTGCTGCTCGTCCTGATCGCCGTCAATGGCGTCTTCGTCGCCGCGGAGTTCGCGCTGGTGCGCTCTCGCCGCTCACGGCTCGAGCAGCTCGCAAGCAAGGGGAGTCGCCGCGCCTCCGTGGTGCTTGCCGAGCTCGACCAGATCGACGAGTACCTCTCGGCCTGCCAGGTCGGGATCACGATGGCCTCGATCGGCATCGGCGCGCTCGTGGAGCCCGCCGTCGCCACGCTGATCAAGCCGGCGTTCGGGGGGCTTTCGCACGGCGTCGCGGTCACGATCTCCGTGGCGATCGCCTTCATCCTCGTCACCTCGCTGCAGATCTCGGTGGGCGAGCAGGTTCCGAAGCTGATCGCCATCTCGCGCCCGGAGGGAACGGCCACACTCCTTGCGATCCCGCTGCGCTGGTTCCGGCGGATCACCGCTCCCTTCACGCTCGGGCTGACGTGGGTGGTCAACGGAATCGTGCGGATGTTCGGGGTGCGGCCAGGCGAGCTGGAGGAACAGCCGACCTCCGAGGACCTTCAGGTGCTGATTTCGCAGTCGGCGGTCGGCGGCAAACTCGACCCCGGAGAGGCCGTGATGTTGCGCGGCGTCTTCCACCTTCACGAGCAGGAGGCTCGGGAGGTGATGACCCCGATCCCGGCCGTCGTCACCGTCAACTACTCCGCCAACGTCTCCGACGCGCTCAACCTGAGCACCTCCTCCGGCCACAACCGCCTGGTCGTGGTCGAGGACGGCAACGCGGATCGGGTGCGCGGCATCGTCCACGCGCTGAGGCTGGTCCGGCTGATGATGGCGGAGGGTCCCGAGGCGAAGATCGACTCGGCCGTCAGGGACGCCCTGATCGTCCCCGAGACCAAGCCGCTCGACGACCTGCTCACCGAGCTCCAGCGGCAGCGCTCGTCGATGGGGGTCGTCGTGGACGAGTACGGCAGGACCGTGGGGATCGTCACCGTCGAGGACATCCTGGAGGAGGTCGTCGGCGAGATCGAGGACGAGACCGATCCGCTGGCAGGGTCCCTGCGGCAGCTGGCGAACGGCGACTGGTACGTCCGGGGCCATGTCTCGCTCGGCGATCTGGCAGATCGGGGCATCGAGCTCCCGGTCGACACCGACGCCTACAACTCGATCGGCGGCTACGTCTTCGGCGAGCTCGGGAGGCTCCCGAAGCGGGGGGATGTGATCACCGCCGACGGTTTCGAGATCCGGGTCGAATCTGTGCGCGAGAACCGGATCGAGGCGGTTCGGATCCATTCGCGATCTGCGTAAGGCGCAGGTTGCAGGCCTTTTCCGCTTCCGTCCGTTTACCGCTCTACGGTGCCGGAAATTCGAGGGTCATTAGGAGGCCTTATGTGGGTCGTCCGGTTCAGCGACAAGCAGCTTGAGGTTGTCAGGGCGGTGCTCCGCTCCGAAGAGCACCGGGGGCCGGCACTGGAGGGCGCATTGGAGGCTCTTGACCTGGCCCGATGGGATGACCTTCCCGAAGCCCAGCTTCCCTGGGGCGAGGTGGAGGCGGAGGCGAGCAAGCAGGGCGTCTCGGAGGCCGATGTGATCTGGGATCGTTCCGGCCGACATGACGAGCCCGCGGTGCCCAAGATCACGGCGAAGTCGCGCGTCAAGCGCAAGGGCAAGCAGGCGGCGTAGCCTCGCCGCCCTCGCGCTGGCGGGGGTGGCGCTCGCCGGCTGCGGCGGATCGTCGGGCGACTCCGGCCACCCGAACCGCTTCGATGCGGCTCGCGCGATGGCACTTGTCCGCAGGCAGGTGGATGTGGGGCCGCGGCCGGCCGGATCGCAGCAGCTGCGCCGGCTCGCGGACGAGCTGCGGCCGATGCTTCCCGACGGGACCTTCGAGCCCTTCCCGGCCACCGGGCCGCAGCAGGGCCTGCGGAACATCGTCGGAGTCCTTCCTGGGCGCGCACCGGCGATCCTGATCGGGGCCCACTACGACACGCAGTACCGGCCGAAGGGCTTCGTGGGAGCCAACGACAGCGCCGCCGGAACCGCCGCCCTGATCGAGATCGCGCGTGACCTGCGCGCCGACCTCCCGGCCGACCATCGAGAGATCGGATTCGTCCTGTTCGATGGCGAGGAGGCTCCGCCGGGATGTCGCGATCGCGACTTCCAGTACTGCGCGCTCCGTGGCTCGCGCGCCTACGCCGCCGCCCACCCGGGTCAGGTCGGCGACATGATCCTGCTCGACTACATCGCCAACCGCGGCGCCCACATCCCCCGTGAGACGAACTCCGATCGGGCGCTCTGGGAGCAGCTGCGGAAGGCGGCCGGCGAGGCGGGTGCGGCGGACGTCTTCCCGGACACGACCCAGACGCCGATCATCGACGACCACATCCCGTTCCTCCAGCAGCACGTCCCCTCGATCGACCTGATCGACTGGTCCTACCCGTACAAGAACGGCACGCAGGACACGCTCGACAAGCTCGATCCGGCGGTGCTCGGAAAGGTCGGGGAGACCGTCGACCAGCTGGTCCTCGACCTGAACGGTCAGTCGTAGTCGTAGAACCCGGAGCCCGACTTGCGGCCCAGCTTCCCCTGGTCGACCAGGGCCATCAGCCGGCCGGGCGGGCGATGGTGCTGCTCCTCGCTGTCGGCGTATAGCGCCTCGCCGATCGCGACCGCGACGTCGATCCCGACCAGGTCCAGCAGCGCGAGCGGCCCCATCGGGTAGTTCGCGCCGAGGGTCATGCAGCGGTCGACGTCCTCGGCCGCCATCCCGGTCTGCTCCATCAGGCGCACGGCGTCGAAGAGGTAGGGGAAGAGCAGGCGGTTGACGACGAAGCCGGGCTCGTTCGGGACCTCGACGACGGTCTTGCCGATCGACTCGCACCAGGTCCGTGCGCGCGGGCGAATCTCGTCGCCTGCCGCCTCCGGGATGCAGAGCTCGACCAGGTCCATTCGCGCCACCGGGTTGAAGGGATGAAGGCCGAAGGTCCGTTCCGGGTGGGCCGCCCCAGAGGCGATCTCGTCCAGCGAGAGCGACGAGGTGGTGGTCGCCAGGTCGGCGCCGGCCGCCGCGACCGCGACCGCGCTGAGCAGCTCGACCTTCGGCCCGAGCTCCTCGATGATGGCCTCGACGACGACGTCGCATGAGGCGAGGTCGGCGACCTCGGTCGTGACCTTGATCCGCTTCGCGTCTGCGCCGTCGATCTTCGCGGACAGGGAATGGGCCTGCTCCTCGGCCTTCCAGGCGGAGGCGTCCGAGCGAGCCAGCAGGAGGACCTGTGAGGCGACGCTGGCGCAGGCGGCGAGGCCGCAGGCGATTGTCCCGCTGCCCGCGATCGCAGGTCGCTCGTATGTGTCCGCGCCCGTCACCCGGCGGGTGTCTATCACGCGTAAAGTCGAACCGTGGCCAGCGGGCGAGTCCAGTGGGTGCTCGATCAGGTCGAGACCTGGAACTCGGGTGACGTCGAGGCGTTCCTCGACGAGGTGCCGGCGGAGTTCGAGTTCACGCCCGACCCGAGCTTTCCCGACGCCGGTACGTATCGCGGCGAGGAGATGCGACGCTGGATACGCGGGTGGGTGGAAACCTGGCGGGACAATCGCCTCGAGGTACTGGAGATCACCGAGCACGGCCGGGCCGTGCGGATAGAGTCGCGCTGGCACCTGGCGGCGCCGCAGGGGGGAGGTGAGATCCCGGTCAGTGACTTCAACGTCGTTTTCTGGTTCGATCGCGACGACCGCCCCACACGGATGGCGGCGTTCTTCGACCGGGAGCGGGCGGTGGAGGCGGCGGAGGTTGATACTGGCTGACTCGCCAGTCAATCGTTGTATGCTCTCTAAGGCAGGACTTGGTTGCTTGAAGAAACCGACTTAGGAGGCCGTTGTGGCTGAGACCGGAAAGTTCAGTGGACGCGAGGTAGTGATCGTGGAGGCCGCCCGGTTGCCGGTTGGGCGCGGCCACGAGGAGAAGGGCTACTACAAGGACGTCCACGCTTCGAGCCTGCTGGCGAAGTCCTATGACGAGGTGATCAAGCGGGCCGGGATCGACGCCTCGGAGGTCGAGGACGTCATCGCCGGCTGTGTGCAGCAGTTCGGTGAGCAGGGCATCAACATCGCCCGCAACGCCTGGCTCGAGGCCGGGCTCCCGATAGAGGCTCCGGCCACCACCGTCGACCGCCAGTGCGGCTCGGCGCAGCAGGCGGTCAACTTCGGCGCGGCGCTGATCGCCTCAGGCGTCCATGACGTCGTCATCGGCGGCGGCGTCGAGCACATGGGTCACATCTCCTTCGCCGACTCGGCCGACGTGATGAAGGAGCACGGCTTCGCCTTCTCGCCTGCCCTGATGGAGCGCTACAACCTCGTCCCGCAGGGCATCTCTGCCGAGATGATCGCGGACAAGTGGGAGATCCCCCGCTCCGAGATGGATGAGATCGGCCTCCGCTCCCACCAGCTCGCCCACCAGGCGACCGAGGAGGGCCGCTTCGAGCGCGAGATCATCCCGTGGCAGAGCAACGGCGACACCTACGTCACCGACCAGGGCATCCGTCCCCCGGGCCCCGACAGCGCCGAGAAGCTCGCCTCGCTGAAGCCGGCCTTCAAGGAGGACGGCAAGATCACCGCAGGCAACTCGTCGCAGGTCTCCGACGGCGCCGCCGCGGTTCTGCTGATGTCCCGCGAGAAGGCCGATCAGCTCGGCCTCAAGCCGCGGGCCAGGATCGTCGACCAGACGACGGTCGGGGTCGACCCGGTGATCATGCTCACCGGCCCAATCCCGGCGACCAGGAAGATCCTGGAGCGCAACGGGATGAAGATGGACGACGTCGACCTGATCGAGATCAACGAGGCGTTCGCCGCGGTCGTTGCCGCATGGCGCCGTGAGCTCGAGCCCGACATGGACCGCGTCAACGTCAACGGCGGCGCGATCGCCATCGGCCACCCGCTTGGCTCGACCGGCGCGCGCCTGATCACCACGCTGCTCCATGAGCTGGAGCGCTCCGACAAGGAGACCGGCCTGGTGACCATGTGCTGCGGCGGCGGGCTCGGCACCGGCACACTGATCCAGCGCGTCTAGCGGCCACCAGCCGGCTCACTTTCGAAGCGGCGCGAAGCGCCGCGCCTGATGGCGGGCAGGCGCTCGTGACCGCGATCTGATGGCGAAGCCGTCTACCACAAGAAAATGGACACCCGACGACCGCGCTCTGATGCGCGCGGACAAGGTGCTCCGCCGGGTGATGGAGGAGCGCGGGCCCCTGGACCCCGAGATCGACCGCCGCGGCTCGAGGCCCGACCCGTTCGAGGCCGTCGCCCGGGCGATCGTCGGCCAGCAGCTCTCCACCAAGGCCGCTCGCTCGATCTGGGAGAAGCTGCTCTCCCAGTTCGGCGGTCAGATGCCTACACCGGAGGCGCTGCTCCGCAAACGGAAGCCGACCCTGCGCAAGGCGGGCCTGTCCAACGCGAAGGTCGAATTTCTGCGAGACCTCGCGCAGCGCGTCAGGGACGGCAGGCTCGACTTCGACCGGATCAAGGATCTGCCGGATGAGGACGTGATCGCCGACCTGATCGAAGTGAAGGGGGTGGGTCAGTGGACCGCCGAGATGTTCCTGATGTTCCACCTGGCGAGGGAGGACGTCGTCTCGGTCGGGGACCTCGGCATCCGCCGCGCCGTCCAGATCGCATACGGGATGGATGACCTCCCTGGTCCGGAGGAGCTCGAGCGAATCGCCGATGAGTGGCGTCCGCGCCGGACCCTCGCCTGCCTCTACCTATGGCGCTCCCTCGACAACACGCCTGTGGAGGAATCCTCCGAGTAGGGTGAGCGCCGTGGCCGCCCCCGACCGCATCTCCATCGCAGCCATCGGAGATTCGCCGCAGGACATCGCGGAGCAGGCGAGCTCGGCCGAGGCCGTCGGCATCGACTGCGTCTGGACGCCGGAGCTCTTCCGGAGCTCCGTCACCCAGGCCACCTGGCTCGCGGCCAAGACGGAGAAGGTCGGCGTCGGCACCGGCATCTCCTGGGCATTCACCCGCAGTGCGTTCATCCTCGCGGTCAGCGCGCTCGACATCGACGAGATGTCGGGCGGCCGGTTCCGGCTCGGGCTCGGCGCCGGAGTGAAGCGGCTCAACGAGACCTGGCATTCCGTGGACTACGGGAAGCCGGCTCCGCATCTGCGCGAGGCGATCGAGGCGACTCGCCTGATCATGGAGAAGGCCTCGACCGGCGAGCCCATCCGCTACGAGGGCGAGTACATGGACATCGACATCAAGGGCTGGGTCCGGCCCCACAAGCCCGTCCGCGAGATGGTCCCGATCTACGCAGCCGCGATGCGGGAGGGGATGTGCCGGATGGCCGGCGATGTCGCCGACGGGCTGATCGGCCACCCGATGTGCCCGGTGCGCTGGCTCGACGAGGTCGTGATTCCGAGCTTCGAGACCGGCCTGCAGCGCTCTGGCAGGCAGCGCTCGGACCTCGACTTCATCCCCACCATCACCACCGTGATCGACGACGACGAGGCTCGCGCCCTTGACGCCGCTCGCCGGACGATCGCCTTCTACTCGACCGTTCGCACCTACAAGCCGCTCTGGGAGATGCACGGCTTCGCGGATGCGGCCGAGGCGGCCGGCGACGCCTTCCGGCGGGGCGACCTGGCGGCCGTGCCGGACCAGATCCCGGATGAGATGGTGGAGGCCTTCACCGCCGCCGGACCGCTAGACAAGGTCCGCGCGCGGGTCGCCGAGGTCGCCGAGCGCGGCGACGGTGTCTTCCTCACTCCGGCGACGTACTTCATCCCGCCGGAGCAGATCGGCGAGTACCAGGGGAAGATCATCGAGGCGTTCGGCCCGGCGTAGGCCACGGGCTCATGAGCCCGGATCAGACCGCAAGGCTCTGCGACGAGGAGCGGTCAGTCAGAGAGGCCGTCGACGAACGCTTTGAGCTTCGCCGGGTCGCGGAGCGGCGCGCCGTGACCGAAGCAGACCAGCTCCGGCTCGAGCGCCGACAGCCTGCGTGCTGATTCGCGGTTGCGGGCCGGGTCCGGCGTGAGCGCCGGCTTCGGCTCATGCAGCCCCGGGATCCCGGTGTACTGGTCCATGTTCGCCAGCACGTCGCCGAGGATCAGGGCCCTGTCGGACTCCCGCCAGAAGGCGACATGGCCCGCCGAGTGCCCCGGAACGTCGAGGACCTCGAACCCCGCGATCTCGTCGCCCTCGCCGATCGTCTTGTCGACCTTGTGGCCGGGGCCGTGGAAGATCCGCCAGAAGAAGTGAGCCATGAAATTGTCGGGCTGGCGCTCGTCGATCACCTTCGGGTCCTCGGCGGCCGGGACGTCGAGGTCGGGGCACCAGAACGGGAGCCCGAGCTGATCGCAGACGGCGTCGCTCGCTCCCTGGTGGTCGGGGTGCGCGTGGGTCAGCGCGTGGGCCTTCACGTCATGTCCGTCGAGCTGCTTGAGGATCCGACCGGTCGACTGCCTACAGCCGGCGTCGATCAGGACGTCGCCGGCGAGGTAGGCGTTCACCGCCCAGGGCAGCCCCGGCAGGCACTTGATGTGCCAGACGTCGTCCGCCAGCTCCTTCATCAGTGAGCCACCCCGGTGCCGCCGCGCGGGTCGCCGCTGTGCTGCGCGAGCTCCTCGAGGCGGGCGATCTGGACCTCGCCCTCCCGGCGCACCGGGTCGTCCTCGGGCAGCCCGTCGATCAGGTTCCGTATCCGGTTGCGGACCTGGAGGGCGAAGTGCGGGGTGGAGGGCCCAGCGAGCGCTCGGATGTCCTCCACGGTCACCCGCCTGGTCAGCCGGTCCGGTCTCTCGGCTTCGCTCACTTCTTCTTTCCGCTCTGCGGGGCCGTCGGATTCGGCTCGCCCTCGAGGCCGCCCGGCTGGGCGACCCCGCCATTGGCGGTTCCCTGGTTGCCCGCAGCTCCCCCTCCTCCTCCGCCCGCGCCGATCGGCGTGAGCTCGGCGAGCTCGTCGATCTCCGCCTGAACCTGTCCGCCGATCGCCGTCGCGTCTCCCATCAGCCAGATGTGGTTGAACACCGCCCGGGTCGGATCCGTGTCGTAGCCGGGCTTGATGTCGAGCAGGAAGCTTCTCAGCTCGGGCGGCAGGGCGTCCGCCGTGTCGGTGATCAGCAGCGGTCCCCACTTGCCGCTGGACGCGAGTGAGGCCGCCGCCGCCGCGTCGAGCGGCCGGCCCGCGTTCGCCAGCTCCATCCCATGCCCCGGATCGTTGATGTTCCAGCCGAAGGGGCCGTCCGAGTAGCGGGCGAAGAGCAGAGCGTTCTGGACCGCGCCGGTGGCGCCGACACGCTGCACCGTCGCGGACACGCGCCCCACCTGCTGGACGACGTCCCTCGAAATGGCCGACTCGGGTCCGATCACATAGACGGTGGCGGCGACGTGTCGTCGCAGCGCCGCCAGCGTCGCGGCGGGAACCTGGTTGCGGCCTGTGAACAGGACCGGGTCGCCCGAGCGGGCGGCCCAGGCCGCAGCCGGCATCGCGTAGCCCGCCTGATCCGAGCTGACCAGCAGGATGTGCTGAGGCTCCTGCTTCGTGAGCCGCTGGCGGAGCTGGTCGATCGAGTTGGCGATCTCGGCGGGGGAATCGCCCGGGACGTCCTGTGATTTCAGCCCGGAGGGAACCGAGGCGCCGCCGGCCGAATAGGCCTGTACGCCGCCGGAGGGGCCGCCGCCCTGCGGGTTGAGCTGGGCGAGCGCCTGGGTCGTCGCGTCGGGCACCGCGCCGTGCTGGCTGACGAGGACTGGGAAGCGCAACGGCGGCCCGGCGAAGACGGATGCGGCGATCCCGGCCTGCCAGCCGTCGTCCGGGACCAGCGTGACTGCTCCCAGCCGGGGGGCCTCGGGAGCGGCCGGATGGGTGGCGAGGGCGGCCGCCGCGGCGTCGTCGATCGGGTCCGGGCCGCTGATCCTGGTGGTGTTGCGAGTGGCGACGAGCGGGTAGCCGAGCACGCCGACGGGAGCCTGCTGCGCGTTGTCGGTGGCGACCGCGATCGTCACCTCACGCGTCTGGCCTCCTCCGCCGCTCGAGAAGGGGTTGGCCACGATCACCCAGCCGATCAGGAGCAGCGCGACGAGCCCCCCGCCCGCGACTGCGAGCGTGCGGGGATCCCGCTTGGCGAGGACGTCGAAGCGCAGCCAGTCGAGCGCGTTCTGTAGCTGTCGGGGGAGGCGCACGGCGGCGAAAGTTAGCCGGAACCCATCGACCTACCTGCTTCGCGGCTCTCCTGCGACCGCAGATCAGGAAGGTCGATCGCCTCTGCGGTAAGTGGAAGGTTCCACTTCCGGTTCGGGTAAACTGGCTGACTGACCAGTCAATCAGTCTCTCCATCTCCGGAAAGGCAGGCCGCTCGAAAATGGATTTCGCGCTCACCGACGAGCAGCAGGAGCACCGCGAGTACGTCCGCAAGTTCTCGCGCGAGGTCATTCGCCCCGTCGCCCGCCAGCACGACGAGGAGGAGAGCACTCCCTGGGAAGTGATGAAGGAGGCCCGCAGGTGGGGCCTGCAGGGACTCGAGCACATGCAGCGGATGGGCGCCGACCCGGGTGGCCAGTTCGGCGTGATCACGGCAGAGGAGCTCCATTGGGGGTGCGCGGGGATCGCGCTCGCCGTCCAGGGCTCCGGCCTTGCCGCCGCCGGCATCGCTGCCTCCGGGACCCCCGAGCAGATCGCCGAGTGGGTCCCGCAGTGCTTCGGCATCGGTGACGAGATCGCCCTGGGCGCCTACGCCGTGACCGAGCCGCAGGCCGGCTCCGACGTCAAGAGCCTGAAGACGACCGCGACGCTCGACGGCGACGAATGGGTGCTCAACGGGACCAAGGTCTTCATCACCAACGGCGGCATCGCCGACGTCCACGTGGTCGTCGCGACCGTCGACCCGGAGCTCGGCCACCGCGGCCAGGCCTCCTTCGTCGTCGGCAAGGGAACCCCCGGCCTCCGCCAGGGCAAGAAGGAGTCGAAGATCGGCATCCGCGCCTCCCACACCGCCGAGGTCGTCCTGGAGGACTGCCGGATCCCGGTCGAGAACCTGCTCGGCGGGATGGACAAGCTGAACCGCAAGCTCGAGCGCGCCCGCTCTGGTCAGAAGGGCGGATCATCGAACGCCCTCGCGACCTTCGAGATGACGCGCCCGATCGTGGGCGCCTCGGCGCTCGGGATCGCGCAGGCCTCGTATGAATGGACGCTCGAGTATCTCGGCCACGAGACGGTCGACGGCGGCAAGCCCGCCCTCGAGGAGCAGCGGATCCAGCAGGTCCTAGCCGACGTGGCGACGGAGATCGACTCCGCGCGGCTGCTCGTTCAGCGCGCCTCCTGGATGGGGCGCAACGGCATCCCGATGACGGGCGGCCAGGGCTCGATGTCGAAGCTGAAGGCCGGCGACGTCACGATGTGGGCGACGACCACCCTGATGGACCTGGTCGGGCCCTACGCGCAGACGACGGAATGCCCGCTGGAGAAGTGGTTCCGGGACGCGAAGATCTACCAGCTGTTCGAGGGCACGGCCCAGGTGCAGCGCCTGGTGATCTCCCGGATGCAGGCCCGGACCTACCAGGAGCGCTTTGCCCAGGCCGCCGAGGCCGCCGGGCAGGCGGTCAACGGCTCGGGGTCGAACGGCGACGCGGGCAACGGCGCCGCGGCGGAGCACCAGACCGCCACCACCGCCGCGTAGCTGCAACCGCGTTTTCAGTAGGCGCCCTCCGGGCGTTCAACCTGTGTCGCTCAGATGACGGGATCCAAGCGACTGATACTGGCGCTCGCGGGCGCCGTGCTCGTCTGCGCGTGCGCGGTCTGGGGCGGGAGCGCCTCAGGTCAGAGCCTCACCCAGAAGCTCAACTCGACGCAGAAGCGGCTCTCGCACGCGCGGGCTCACGCCGGCGTGCTCACCAACAGGATCAGCCACGAGTCGGAACAGCTGCAGCAGCTCACCTCGCAGGTCGCCGCCCTGCGCAATCGCCAGGCGGCGGCGGCGGCCGACCTGCGGCAGAAGCAGGACGAGATGGACTCCGCCCAGGCCCGCCTGACAGCGCTGAAGCAGCGTCTGCGCGAGGCGGTTCAGCTCCTCGAGCAGAGGCTTGTCGCGATCTACGAGTCGAGCGAGCCCGACCTGATCACCGTCCTCCTGCAGGCGCACGGCTTCGACGATCTGCTGGCGCGGACGCAGTACGTCCAGACCCTCCAGCATCAGGACAACGACATCGTCTCCCGGGTTCGCGGGTTGCGCAACGAGATGCAGCTGACCGTCAACACAATTCGCACGGCGCGTGACGAGATCGCGGCTCGCAAGCACGAGCTGGAGGTCACAGCGGCGCAGCTGCAGCAGCGGACCAGCGAGCTCGCCACCGCCCGGCGCAAGCAGCACGCCACCCTGGAGAAGGTCCGAAACCAGCAGGACGATCTCGAGGGCAACCTCAACGACATCTCGCAGAAGATCGCCGAGCAGCTCGGCGCCGGAACAGGCGCGCTGCCCGCGGGACCGATCAGGGCGGGGGGCCACGGGCTGATCTGGCCGGTGAACGGGCCGATCACCTCGGGATACGGGCCGCGCGACATCGGCAACGGATACGAGTTCCATCCCGGTGTCGACATCGGCGTCCCGACCGGGACCTCGATTCGAGCCGCGGCCGCGGGAACGGTCACGATCGCGGGCCCGACGGGCGGGTATGGGAACTACACCTGCATCGATCACGGCGGCGGGCTCTCGACCTGCTACGGCCATCAGGAGCGCTTCCTCGTGTCCGTCGGCCAGCAGGTGGCCCAGGGCCAGATCATCGGCCTGAGCGACTGCACCGGCTACTGCTTCGGCCCGCACGTCCACTTCGAGGTGCGGATCAACGGCCAGACGACGGACCCGCTCGGCTACCTGTAACTCCCCACCTTCTTTTCGGTAGACGCGGAGTCTTCTTGATAGGACAAATGGCTACCTCGGTTTTGTGGTTACTAAAGCCATCCGGATTCGGGACGATGCTCCTAACGTGAGTGCGCGCGATAGGCGTGCCGTGCGAGGGGGGGATACCCACGCGGCGGCCAGGACATCAACGAACAACACCCCTGAGAGCTTCATCGTCGGGATCGGAGCCTCGGGCGCCCTGCTTGCTGGTGCCGCAATCGTCTTCGTGACCTTGGTCGGCATCGTTTCGTTCAATGTCTGGCCAACCGGGAGTGAGGGGCCCGTGAACGGCAACGTCGAGCTCAGCACCGCGACCCCCGGTGGCTCCTCGGCCGGAACCGCAGTGCCGGTCAGCGCGGCTGCCGGTCAGCTTGCGTCCACCTCCGTTCCCGCAGGTCAGACGGGAGGGGGCGCCGTCTCGCCCACGGACGGCAACGGCGGCGGGAAGGGCGGCAACGGCGGCGGGAAGGGCGGCAACGGCGGCAACGGCGGTCAGCCCAAGTCCGGCCTGACCAACCCGCCCGCGACCACCGCGCCTCCGCCCACCAGCGGCTCCGGTGACAGCAGCGACTCCGGGGGTGGCAGCCAGGGGCCCGGCACGGCAACCAAAGGCCCGACGCTTCCGGTTCACCCGGCTCACCCCGGCGGTTCGCACGGGGACATCGGCAGCGGGACGAACGGCAAGGAGAACCCCGACACGGGCAACGACAGCGACGGGGTCATCACGGACAGCGACGGGGTCATCACGGGCAAGGGTCCCTTCGGGAGGCCCACACCGCCCACCAGCTCAGGCTCCGGCTCCAGTTTCAACTCCGACCCCGGCTCCAGTCTCAACTCCGACCCGAGCTCCACGGGTTCCTTCGCCGGTGACGGCAGGGGCCACGAGTCCTCTCACGGGTCCTCTCACTCCTGGCACTAGTCCCCCGGGCTGGATGCCGATCTTTGGCGCCAAGCCACGGAGCTGCGAGGCCCATTTCGCCGGCAACCACTAACGGCGGCCGGCCGGGCGCAGCTCGCGCTCGAGCCAGCGCAGCGCCATTCCCTGCAGCTCCGGATCGTGCTGGACCGTCGTGTGGGCGCCGCCTGGCGCGATGACCAGCTTGCGCGGCTCCCCGGCCCGCTCGTAGAGCTCCTCCGAGTGGTCGCTCGGGATCTGGGTGTCCCCCTCGGCGTGCATCAGGATCAGCGGGCGCCCGGCGATCCGCTCGACCGCCTCGCCGACGTCCTGGGCGACCAGCCAGGCCTCCAGGTCGACGGGGTCCCCGGCCCGCATGTCGAAGCGTCCGCTTCGCACGCCGCGCGCGAGGTGGTCCTCGCTCGCGGGGCAGATCGCGATCACGCCGGCGATCTCGGGGGCGGCCGCGGCGGCGCAGAGCGCGAGGAAGCCGCCGAGGCTCGATCCCCGGACGGCGACCCGGTTCTCGTCGACACCCTCCTGCACCTCCAGCAGGTGCGCCATCGAGGCCACGGCGTCGACCGCCGCGCCCGTCATCTCCGGCTCGCTCTCACCGTGCCCGGGCAGATCGAAGGTGAGGGCTGCCCAGCCGCTCGCGATCGCCAGCCGCGCGAAGTCGGCATGGTTCTCCTTTCTGGAGCCGGCGCCGTGGACGACGACGATCCCGGGATAGGGCGGCTCGTCATCCGGCAGCCAGAGCGCATACGCGAGCCGATTGTGCGTGTCCTCGCGGGCGGGGCCGCGGGGCATCGAGCGCTCCATTGCGGGCATTCTGCTCGTTCCCGTCAGAATTGCCTCTCCCATGAACGTTGAAGCCGACAGCTCGCCCGCGGCGGCCGCCGATCCGGTCGCCACCTCGCCGGTATATCCGGCCGGCTCGCGCGTGAACGAGCGCGGCCACCTCGAGATCGCCGGCGCTGACGTGGTCGAGCTCGCCGAGCGTTTCGGGACGCCCGCCTACATCTACGCGGAGGAAGACATCCGCCACCGCGCGGATGAGTACCTCCGGGCGTTCGCGGAGCGCACCGACTCCTACGAGGTCATCTACGCGAGCAAGGCGCTCCCCTGCACGGCCGCCTACCGCCTGATGCGCGAAGCGGGCCTCTCGGTGGACGTGGCCTCCGGCGGTGAGCTCCACATGGCCCTGGCCGCCGGCTTTGACCCCGCCCGGATCCACATGCACGGCAACAACAAGACCGAGCGCGAGCTTCGCCACGCGTTCGGCGCCGGCGTCGGCCATCTGATCCTCGACTCGTTCGACGAGATCGAGCTCGCGGATCGCCTCCTCGACCGCCCGCAGAAGGTGCTGATCCGGGTGACGCCCGGGATCAAGCCGTCGACCCACGACTACGTACAGACCGGCCAGCTCGACTCCAAGTTCGGCTTCGGCCTCGCCGACCGGCTCGCCGAGCTCGCCGTGGAGCGGGTGCGCGAGTCACAGAATCTTGAGCTGGTCGGGCTCCATGCTCACATCGGCTCCCAGATCTTCGAGCTCGAGCCCTACGTGAAGGCGATCGAGGTGATCGCCGGGTTCTGCGATTCGGTCGACCTCGCGCCCGAGCTCCTCAACGTCGGCGGCGGGCTCGGGATCGCCTATCTCGACAGCGACGAGCCGCCCTCGATCGCCGACTATGTCGACGTCAAGGTGCGAGGCGTGCAGCGGGTCTTCGATCCGGCGCCGCGGATCCTGGTGGAGCCTGGCCGCTCGCTGGTCGGCAACGCCGGTGTGACGGCCTATCGGGTCGGGACCGTGAAGGAGATCCCCGGGGTGCGCACCTACGTGGCCGTCGACGGAGGAATGTCCGACAACCTGCGGCCGATGCTCTACGGGTCCCGCTACGAGGCCCTGATCGCGGGCCGGGCGGCAGAGACGCCGGGGACCCTGGCGACGGTCGCCGGAATGCACTGCGAGTCTGGCGACGTGCTGGTGAGGGACGCCGAGCTCGCCGCTCCGCGCGTCGGCGACGTGCTCGTCACGCCCGCGACGGGCGCGTACGGTCACGCGATGGCCAACAACTACAACGGCGTGCCGAGGCCTCCGGTGATCTTCTGCCGCGACGGCGAGGCGAGGGTCGTGGTCCGCCGCGAGACCTGGGATGACCTGCTGAGCAGGGACACTTGATGGCCGAAACGGTGAACGTCGGGATCCTCGGCAAGGGGACGGTGGGGGCAGCGTTCCGCCGGCTGCTCAACGAGCGGGCCGGGATGGTGGAGGAGGTCTCCGGCAGGCGCCCGCGGGTGAGCGGCGTCCTCAGCCGCCGCCAGGGGGACTTCGACCGAATCCTGTCGCGCAGCGAGATCGTGGTGGAGCTGATCGGCGGCATCGATCCGGCGCTGGACTACGTCACCCGCGCGCTGCGTGAGGGCAAGCACGTCGTCACGGCGAACAAGCAGCTGCTGGCCCAGCACGGCGATGAGCTGGTCGCGGCTGCGCGGGAGGGCGGCGCCCAGCTTCGCTTCGAGGCAGCGGTCGCCGGTGCGATTCCGGTGATCCGCGTCGTCCAGGAGAGCCTCGGCGCCATCCCGATCGAGAAGGTCTTCGGGATCGTCAACGGCACGACCAACTACATCCTCACCGAGATGACCCGCAGCGGCCTCTCCTACGAGGAGGCGCTGAAGCAGGCCCAGGACCTCGGCTATGCGGAGGCCGATCCGACCGACGACGTCGGTGGTGCGGACGCGGCGGCGAAGATGGCCATTCTGGCCCGCCTCGCCTTCGGCGCCCCGGTCGAGCTCAAGGACGTCCCCTACGAGGGGATCGAGCGGATCAAGCCGGACGACATCGCCTACGCGAAGGAGCTCGGGCTCTCGTTGAAGCTGCTCGGCGTCGCGGAGCGCATCGGAGAGGGCGAGATCAGCGTGCGCGTCTTCCCCTGCTTCCTCTACCCGGGTCATCCGCTCTCGCCGATCGAGGGGCCGTTCAACGCCGTGATGGTGGAGGCGCCGGCGATCACCGAGATCACCATGTCGGGGCCGGGCGCCGGCGGACCGGAGACGGCGGCCGCGGTGCTCGGCGACGTCGTCTCAGTGATCGGCGGCGGCTCGCCGCTCTTCGAGGAGAACGCGAGGCTGCGCATCGCCAAGGACGCAAGAATGGCCTTCTACCTCCACCTCGAGGTGGACGATGAGCCCGGGGTGCTCGCCAGGGTGGCGGAGGTCCTCGGCGACAACGGGGTCTCTGTGCGGAGCGTGGTCCAGCGAGGCCTCGGCGGCGAGGCCCAGCTGATCATGGTCATGCACCCCGTGAGCGAGAAGCGGTTCGCCGCGGCGCTGCGCCGCATCGCGAAGCTCAGGTTCCTGCGCTCGGAGCCTCGCTCGATCCGGGTGATCGAGGAAGAGTTCGGCTAGGCCAGATGACTGAGCCCACGACCATGCCCGCCACCAGGCGCACAGCGCCGTGAGCTCAGCCATCTGATGCCCACCCCGCTGATCGAGCGCTACCGCGACCGCCTGCCCCTCGAGGAGGGGGACCCGGTCGTGACGCTGAACGAGGGCTCGACGCCATTGATCCATTCCCCGAGGCTCTCCGAGCGTGTGGAGGCCGCCGTCTACCTCAAGTTCGAGGGGGCCAACCCGACCGGCAGCTTCAAGGATCGCGGCATGACGGTGGCGGTCTCGCGCGCCAAGGGCTCGGGGGCGGAGGCGATCATCTGCGCCTCGACCGGCAACACGGCCGCCAGCTGTGCCGCCTACGCCGCACGCGCGGGAATGCGCGGCGCGGTGATCGTCCCCGAAGGGAAGATCGCGATCGGCAAGCTCGCCCAGGCCCTGATGCACGGGGCCCGCGTGATCGCCCTGGAGGGGAACTTCGATCAGGCCCTCGAGATCGTCCGCGAGATCGCGAAGAAGCACCCGGTCGAGCTCGTCAACTCCGTCAACCCCTGGCGCATAGAGGGGCAGAAGACCGCGGCCTTCGAGACCTGCGACGAGCTCGGCCAGGCGCCGGCCGCGCTCGCCATCCCGGTGGGCAACGCCGGCAACGTCACCTCCTGGTGGAAGGGATTCCAGGAATACGGCGAGTCGCCCATCCTCTACGGCTTCCAGGCCGAGGGCGCGGCGCCGCTCGTCGAGGGACACCCGATCGAAAACCCCGAGACCGTGGCGTCCGCGATCCGGATCGGCAACCCGGCCCGCTGGGAGGAGGCGATGAACGCGTTCACCGCGTCCCGGGGGCGCGTGGCTGCCGTCTCCGACGAGCAGATCCTCGACGCCTACCACTGGATCGCCTCGAGCGAGGGTGTCTTCTGCGAGCCGGCCTCCGCCGCATCGGTCGCCGGGCTGCTCGCGCACGGCCTGCCGGTGGCCGAGGGGATGGAGACGCCGGAGACCGTCGTCTGCGTACTCACCGGCCACGGGCTGAAGGATCCGGACACAGCCCTCGGCAAGGCTCCCGCGGTGACCGGGTGCAAGGCGGATCTTTCGGCCGTCGAGAAGGCCGTCTTCGACTAGCCGCCGCCTGCTGGTAGGAGGACTCCGCCCGGCCGGATAGCCTGCCGCCATGACCGCTCGGCGACGGTTGGTCAAGGTGCCGGCTTCCTCGGCCAACCTCGGCCCGGGTTACGACGTGCTGGCCGCCGCGCTCGCGATGCATCTCGAGCTGGAGGTGGAGGAGGCCGGATCGTTCTCGGTCGAGGCGGAGGGGCTGGACGTCCCGCTCGACCGCTCAAACCTCTGCGTGCGCGCCTTCGAGACATTGCGGCCGGCGGACGGAATCGCGTTCAGGATCAAGAGCGAGATCCCGCTCGCGGCCGGCCTCGGCTCCAGCGCGGCGGCGATCGTCGCCGGCCTGCTCGCCGCCGACCATCTCTACGAGCTGGCCCAGGAGCCGGAGGACGTGCTCGCGAAGGCGGCCGAGATCGAGGGCCATCCGGACAACGTGGCGGCGGCTCTCTACGGTGGATTCGTCGTCTGCGCAGAGAACGACGGCGCCCTCACCTCCACGCGGCTCGATCCCCCGCAGGGCGTCGAGGCGGTGGTGGTGGTCCCGAGCGAGCAGGTGCCGACCGGGGAGGCCCGCAAGGCGATCCCGGAGCAGGTTCCGCTCGCCGACGCGGTCGCCAACATCTCAGCGGTCTCGGAGCTCGTCCTGGGCATCCAGCGCTCGGATCTGACGCTGATCGGACGGGGCCTGAGCGATCGCCTCCATCAGCCCTACCGCGCCCATCTCTACCCGCGCTCGATGGAGATCGTGGAGGAGGCTCCGCGGATGGGCGCGATTGGGGCGACGATCTCGGGCGCCGGCCCGACCGTGCTGGTTTGGACCTTTTGGCAGAGCACCGGCGAGGTGATGAAGGCTCTGGGCGAGCGGGTCGGGGATTGGGCCGAGGTCCGCCGCGTGCCCTTCTCCCCGATGGGCGCGGACGTGCCGGAGCTGTGAGCGAAGAGGGCAACAACATGTCTCTCTGGTCGGAGGACTCGTTCCTCTCGATCGCCTCGAAGGGATCGGTTCTCTCCATCGGGTCCGTCGGCTCGTTCGCCTCGATCGGGTCGATCGGCTCGGCCGGGTCAGCGTTCTCGGTGGGGTCCGCCGCGTCGGCGGGCTCGGCGATGTCCTTCGCCTCGGCCGGGTCGGTGCTCTCCGCTCGCGCCCGCGACTCGATCCTGGGCGAGCCGGAGCGGAGCGATGCCGGCCTGCTCGCGGCGGGGATCCTGATCGCCTGCGGGGCGGCGATCGCCGGCTGGGCCATCTGGCGCCGCTAGCCGGCGACGGTCCCGGTCAGTCGAGAAGGCCGACCTGGCGGAGGATCGAGACCGAGTCCGAGTAGACGTCCTTGCGCCTGATCAGGCCGTCCTCGTACGGGATCACGTCGACCCCGCGCCACTCGATCCTCTCGCCGGAGGGCTCGGCGACCAGGTCGCCGCGGCGCATCGTGTTGGTGTGCGTCGCGCTCGCGGTCCACTCCTGCGTGACCACGCCGTCGCGGACGTAGAGCCTGCGCGCCTCGAAGCGCAGGTCGGGCCAGCTCTCGAAGATCGCGCCGATGTGCGCGCGGACCTCCTCCGGTCCCTGTGCCGACTCCCCGGCCGTGTGGTTCTCGAAGACCATGTCGGGCGCGTGCATCGACATGATCGCGTCGAGGTCATGGGCGTTCCAGGCCTCGTTGTAACGCCCGATTGCCTCCTCGAGACTCTGCGCCGAGTCGTCTCCCATGCGGGAGAGCATATGTTCTCGGTAGAGGGGAGACGCGAAACCCGATCGGAGGGACAGATGGCCGAGGGCTACACGATCAAGAGCATCGACGAGTTCGAGGAGATGGAGGGGAGCGGGGGAGCGACCTGGCGCCTGGCGCGCAAGTCACTCGGGGCCGAGGGCTTCGGCTTCAACGTCGTCGACATCGAGGCCGGCGGCCAGATCCCTGCGCATGACCACACCGGTGACAATCAGGAGGAGGTCTTCATCATCCTGGAGGGCCAGGGCAAGGTCGTCACGGACGGCGAGGAACACGATGCCCCCGCCGGCACCTTCTGCCGCTTCGCCCCCGAGGTGAACCGGACGATCCGCAACGAATCGGACGCGAACGTGCGCGCGTTGCTGATCGGAGTGCCCGTCGACAGCGGCTACGAGCAGATGCCCTGGGGCTAGCCCCCTAGAGCCAAGCCCCGCCCGGGGGCACCACCCGCAGTTGCTCAGCGCGCTTGGCAGCCTCCTCGACGCCAAGATCTGCCACCGTCGCGGCGCCGCGCTGCTCGATTGCCTCCGCGAGCTCGCGCCATGCCCTCCCGACGGGCGCGACCTTCTGCTCGAGCCCGCCGCCGCTCAGCCCGCTGAATTGCTCCGCCAGCGCCCTCGCGTCCTGCGCGGTCAGGTCGCCGAAGGGCTTGTAGGCCTCGCCGACGTAGACCTCGCGGGCGAGCAGGTCGTCTCCGGATGGCATCCGCACCATTGTCACCCAACGCGTGTATCCCTGCGCCTAATCGTTTTTCTTGACACCTCCGGGATCGGGGAGTAGGTTCGCCGCCCCGGGGTATCGCCCCAGGCAAGAGGCGCCCCGGGTGGAGAGGAGCCGAAGATGTGTTTGGCCATTCCAGGCCAGGTGGTGGAAGTGGTTGACGAGACGAACCGCCTCGCAAAGGTCGATGTGGCCGGTGTGCAGCGGAATGTCAACGTCGGGCTCCTCGACGAGGAGGGCGAGGGGGCGGTACCCGGCGATTGGGTCCTCATACATGTGGGCTTCGCGATCTCCAAGGTCGACGAGGAGGAGGCCCGCGCCACGCTCAGCCTGCTGGAGGGCATGGGCCAGGACTACGAGCAGGAGCTCGAGGAGCTGAAAGCGAGCGTTATCGAGTGACCGGTGAGCTCGCCCCGACGTGTGACCATGGGGGGAGCTGCATCACGTGTGGGGATGAGGCGATCCGGATGCGGGTAATCCGCATCGACACCGAGCGCGAGCTCGCCCTCTGCACGACGGAGGGCGACGGGGAGCGCAGCACGATCGAGATCGCCCTGGTGGCTCCCGTCTCCGAAGGAGACCGGCTGCTCGTCCATGCCGGCACGGCGATCGCGCATGCTGAGAGGGAGGCGGCGGGATGACGATGCGCTACGTGGACGAGTTCCGCGACGCCGAGATCGGCCGCGCGCTCTCCGGGAAGATCCTCGAGGCCGTCGAGCCGGGCCGCCACTACAAGCTGATGGAGGTGTGCGGCGGACACACGCACTCCATCTACAAGTACGGCATCGATGACCTGCTCCCCGAGAACGTCGAGCTGGTCCACGGCCCCGGGTGCCCCGTCTGCGTGATCCCAATGGGACGCGTCGACGACGGGATCGCCATGGCCACCGAGAACGACATCATCTTCACCTGCTTCGGCGACATGATGCGCGTGCCCGGGTCGGAGAAGACGCTGACCGAAGCGAAGGCCGCGGGCGCGGACATCCGGATGGTCTACTCGCCGCTCGACGCGCTGCGGCTCGCGAAGCAGAACCCCGACCGCGAGGTCGTCTTCTTCGCCATCGGCTTCGAGACCACCGCACCCTCCACGGCGTTGACCCTGAGGCGTGCTCGCGCCGAGGGCGTGCCCAACTTCTCGTGCATGTGCAACCACGTCACGATCGTGCCGCCGCTGCGGGCGCTGCTCGGTTCACCCGACCTGCGGCTCGACGGCTTCATCGGCCCGGGGCACGTCTCGACGGTGGTGGGCTGTCGGCCCTTCGAGTTCATCCCCAAGGATTACGGCAAGCCCGTCGTCGTCGCGGGATTCGAGCCGCTCGACATCCTCCAGGCGATCCGCATGATCCTGGCCCAGCTGGGCGAGGGCCGCTGCGAGGTCGAGAACCAATACAGCCGGGTCGTCCCCTACGACGGGAACCCCGCCGCCCTGCGGGTGATGTCCGAGGTCTTCGAGCTTCGGCCCCACTTCGAGTGGCGCGGTCTCGGCTTCATCTCGCAGAGCGCGCTCCGGCTCAGCGACGCCTACGCCGAGCTCGACGCCGAGAAGCGCTTCGGCGTGCCGGGAGTCAGGGTGGCCGATCCGAAGGCGTGCCAGTGCGGCGAGGTGCTGAAGGGCGTGATCAAGCCCTACGAGTGCAAGGTCTTCGGCACCGCCTGCACCCCCGAGCACGCAATCGGCACCTGCATGGTCTCGCCGGAGGGGGCCTGCGCCGCCTACTACAACTACGGCCGCTTCGCGCGGGAGAAGGAGCTGGTCTGATGGATTCAGCCGTCTCCGAACGCGAGCAGAAGGTCCTCCGGATCATCGAGACCGCACGGGCCAAGCGCCCACGGTTCAAGGATGAGACCGTGACGATGGCTCACGGCGCGGGCGGCAAGGCGACCCAGACGCTGATCGAGGGTCTGCTGGTGCCCGCGCTTGCCAAGGAGGGCGAAACCCTCGAGCAGATGGGGGATGCCGGCGTGGTCACGATCGACGACCTCGGGATCGCGATCTCGACCGACAGCTACGTCGTGCGTCCCCTGCGCTTTCCCGGCGGCTCGATCGGGGAGCTCGCCGTCAACGGCACCGCCAACGATCTCGCGGTGTCGGGCGCGAGGCCGAGGGCATTGAGCCTGTCGCTGATCCTCGAGGAGGGGTTGCCGGCGGACGTGCTGCGTGCCGAGGTGGAGGCGATCGCCTCGGCTGCGGAGGCCGCCGACGTCGAGATCGTCACCGGGGACACCAAGGTCGTCGAGCGCGGTCACGCGGACGGCATGTACATCTCCACCGCCGGCATCGGCAAGCTCGATCCGCGAGGGACCCTCTCGCCGCAGGGGCTGCGGCCCGGCGACCGCGTCCTCGTGTCCGGCACCGTCGGCGATCACGGCTCAGCGATCATGCTCGCGCGGGACGAGTTCTCGCTGGACGCCGAGATCCTCTCGGACACGCGCCCGTTGTGGCCCGCCGTGGACGCGCTGCTCGACGCCGCCGGCGATGCGCTCCACTGCATCCGCGATGCCACGCGCGGTGGGGTGGCCTCGGTGCTCAATGAGCTTGCCCGCTCGTCCGGGGTCTCGATCGGCGTCCGCGAGGGCGACGTGCCGGTCAACTCGGCGGTCGCCGGCGCGGCCGAGATGCTTGGAATCGACCCGATGTACGTCGCCAACGAGGGGAAGCTGGTGGCGTTCGTCGCTCCGGAGCGGGCGGAGGAGGCTCTGGCGAGCCTCCGATCAATTCCCGGCTGCGAGGACGCGGCGGAGATCGGAGAGGTGAAGACGGAGCCGCCCGGGATGGTGCTGGTGGAGACCGCCTTCGGCGGCCGGCGAGTGATGGACCAACTGGTGGGCGATCCGTTGCCTCGGATCTGCTGAGAGCTCGAGCGTGCACCCGATAGGAGGAGAGATGGCCAACGCAGTGGAGTTCGTTCCGGACCAAGCCAAGACGGAGGCGGTGGAAGCCCACGTCATCTGGATGACGACCGGCCTCAGCTGCGATGGCGACTCGGTCGCCATGACCTCGGCCGTCGATCCGAGCCTTGAGGACATCGTCACCCAGGCCATCCCGGGAATGCCCAAGGTGATCGTTCACAACCCGGTGCTCGCCTACGAGAACGGCGAGGAGTTCATGCAGGCCTGGTACGACGCCGAGGCCGGCAAGCTCGATCCGTTCGTCCTGATCGTCGAGGGCTCGATCCCGAACGAGGAGCTCTCGGGTGAGGGCCACTGGGCGGCGATGGGGACCGACCCGCAGACCGGCCAGCCGATCACCACGAACGAGTGGGTCGACCGCCTGGCGCCCAAGGCCGCTGCGGTCGTCGCGCTCGGCACCTGTGCCACCTACGGCGGCATCCCGGCGATGAAGAACAACCCGACCGGGGCGATGGGGGTGGCCGACTACCTCGGCTGGGACTGGAAGTCGGCGGCAGGCCTGCCGGTGGTGAACATCCCCGGCTGCCCGGTCCAGCCGGACAACACGACCGAGTCCCTGCTCTATCTGGCCCTCCACCTCGTGGGGCGGGCGCCGGTTCCCGACCTCGACGACGCGCACCGGCCGACCTGGCTGTTCGGCCGGACCGTCCGCGAGTCGTGCAACCGGGGCGGTTTCTCGGAGCAGGGCGAGTTCGCGACCGAGTACGGCTCCGATCACCGCTGCATGGTGAAGCTCGGCTGCAAGGGGCCGGTCGTGAAGTGCAACGTCCCGATCCGCGGCTGGCAGAGCGGGGTCGGGGGCTGCCCCAACGTCGGCGGCATCTGCATGGCCTGCACGATGCCCGGCTTCCCCGACAAGTACATGCCGTTCATGGATGAGGACTTCTGGGGCGGCGTCGCATCGTCGACCGAGAGGTTCACCATCGGCCCCATCGTCCGCTGGGCGAGGAAGCGGAACATCCGCAACAAGTACGACGTGGAGCCGGAATGGAGAAGGCCCGGCAATCAGCTCAGCACGGGCTACAAGTCCCGATCCGCCGGCTACACGCCGCCCGGGTCCTAGGCGATCGACTTCGAGAGAAAGAGGAGAGAAAACCAACATGGCAAGCACAGAGACTCCGACGACATCGAAGAAGGTCGCCGTCAAGGAGATGTCCTGGGATCCGATCACACGGATCGTGGGCAGCCTCGGGATCCACACCGAGATCGACTTCGACGCCAAGAAGGTGGAGAAGTGCTACTCGACCTCGATGGTCTTCCGGGGGTTCGACATCTTCATGAAGGGAATCGACCCGCGGGACACGCACTTCATCACCAGCCGAATCTGCGGCATCTGCGGCGACAACCACTGCACCACGTCATGCCTCAACCAGAACATGGCGTACGGCGTGAAGCCGCCCGCCCTGGGTGACCTCGGCTACAACCTCGCCGAGACCGCGGACTACATGTTCGACCACGCGATCTTCAACGACTGCATGGCGAACGTGGACTTCTGCGAGCAGATGGTCAAGGAGACGAACCCGACCCTGCTTCAGAAGGCGGAGCAGACGGCGGCGCCCGGCCAGGACGTGCACGGCTACAAGACGATCGCCGACATCATGCGGGCACTCAACCCGTTCACCGGCGACTTCTACCTGGAGACGCTGCAGGTGGCCCGCTACACCCGAGAGATGTACTGCCTGTTCGGCGGGCGCCACACCCACCCGTCCACGATCATGCCGGGCGGAGTCTCGGTCGACATCACGCACCAGACGTGCACGGACTACTACGTGCGGTTGATGCGATACATCGACTACGTCAAGCGAGCCGTGCCGATGCACGACGACCTCTACGACTTCTTCCTTCAGGAGTTGCCGGGGTACGACATGGTCGGCTACCGCGACACCGACCTGGTCTGCTGGGGGTACTTCGACGACCCCGACTACGTCGACTACGACTACCGCAACATGACCGAGTGGGGGCGGAAGCGCTACATCACCCCCGGCGTCGTGCTGAAGGGCGAGCTGATCACGACGGACCTGGTCGAGATCAACCTGATGATCAGGATCCTGCTGGGCAGCTCGTACTTCGACGACTGGACGAACGAGGAGACGTTCGTCACCGAGGACCCGCTCGGCAATCCGGTCGACAAGCGGCACCCGTGGAACAAGGTGACCCTGCCGAAGCCGCAGAAGCGCGACTTCCAGGACAAGTACAGCTGGGTGGCGTCGCCGCGGATCTATGACCAGCGGAACGACCGCTACGTCGCCTGTGACACGGGTGGCGGCCCGTTCGCCCGCTCATGGGTGACCGCGAAGGCCGGCTTGGTCGACTTCGGCTACGCGAAGGCGACGGGGGAGAGCATCAAGATGGTCCTGCCGAGGACCGCCTCGAAGCCGGAGATGGAGCTCGAGTGGAAGATCCCGGAGAAGTCGAACGCGATCGAGCGCGACCGAGCCCGGACCTACCACGAGGCCTACTCGGCCCTGATCGCCCTCCATAACCTCGAGCGGGCCCTCACCGAGGTCCGCGAGGGGCGGACGAAGTCGTGGAACGACTTCAAGGTGCCGAAGGAGGCTGTCTCGGTCGGCTTCTGCGAGGCCGCCCGCGGCGTGCTCTCCCATCACATGGTCATTCAGGACGGCAAGGTGGCGAACTACCAGCCCTACCCGCCGACCCCCTGGAACAGCAACCCGCGAGACACCTACGGGACGCCGGGGCCATACGAGGATGCGGTGCAGAATACGCCGATCTTCGAGGAGAACGGCCCCGAGAATTTCAAGGGCGTGGACATCATGCGGGCCGTGCGGAGCTTCGACCCGTGCCTGCCCTGCGGCGTTCACATGTACAACCAGCGCGGCGGCCAGGTCCGAAAGGTGACGCACACGCCGACCGGCCTCTCCTGATCGGCGCGAGGCGCGAGGAATGCCCGACGAGAGATCCGAAGCGGTCAGCCCCGAGGCCCTGATCCAGAGGGTCGAGGAGCTGACCGCGCAGGTGGAGCGGATGCCCGACGCGGCGTCCCGCCGGGCCGCCGAGGACCTGATGGCCGCGGTCATGGACATGTACGGCCTCGGCCTGACCAGGATCGTCGAGATCCTGGATGCGGACGAGAGCGCCGGAGAGATCAAGCAGAGGCTGGCGGACGACGGGGTGGTCGCCAGCCTCATGCTGATCCACGACCTCTATCCCGTTCCGATCGACGAGCGTGTCGCCGAGGCGCTCGACGACGTGAGGCCCTATATGGAGTCCCACGGCGGCAATGTCGAGCTGATCTCGCTCGAGGACGGCGTCGCCCGGCTCCGCCTGGAGGGCAGCTGCGATGGCTGTCCGGCGTCCTCTTCGACACTGGAGCTCGCCATCAAGTCGGCGCTCGAGGAGGCGGCCCCCGACCTGGTGAGCATCGAGGTGGAGGGCCTGGATCAGGACCTGCTGAACCCGGTCGCGGTCACCGGCACGGAGTTGCCGGTCGTGCAGGCGGGAGGGTCGAACGGCGACTCGGCGATCCCCGCGCCGCCGGGATCGTCCGGATGGCACGAGCTGAACGGGGAGCTCGACGGTCTGGGTGAGGACCAGCTCACGAGGATCGAGGTAGGCGGCACCCCGATCGTGGTCGCCAGGGTCGAGGGATCCCTGCTCGCCTACCTGGATTCCTGTCCGAGCTGCCGGGCCTCGATCGCGACCGCCGAGCTCGACGAGGGCATGCTGGTCTGTCCCAGCTGCGAGCGGCGCTACTTCCTGCCGCGCGCCGGGCGATCCCTCGACGACGATCAGCTCCACCTGGGACCGGTCCCGCTGCTCGCCTCAGAGGTGGACGGGGTGCGGGTGGCGCTGGCGCGATGAGCGGCAACGGGCGGGCCATCGACGATGCGGTGGCGGCCCGGAGGCGGACCAACATGATCACCGGGCTCCGCGGGATGCGGAGCCAGGCACCATCGGGCGTGGCGGGGGCCACCGGCAACGGCTCCGCCGGGCCCGAGGAACGATGCGACGCCTGCGGGGTCGAGATCCCCGACGAGCACGAGCACCTGCTCCACCTCGGCGATAGGAGGATCCTCTGCGTCTGCGCCACCTGCTGGGCGCAGCGCTCGGCCGACCCGGAGCTGCGGCCGACCGGAACTCGCGTCGTCTGGCTGGAGGGCTTCGAGCTACCGGACGATCTCTGGGCCCGGCTCGAGGTGCCGATCGGGCTCGCCTTCTTCATGCGCAGCACCTCGGTGGGCGGGATGGTGGCGATGTACCCGAGCCCCGCCGGCGCCACCGAGTCCGAGCTCAAGCTTGACGCCTGGGACGACCTGCGATCCCTCAACCCGGAGCTCGACTCCCTGGAGCCCGACGCCGAGGCGCTCGTCGTCAACCGCATCTCCGAGTCGCCGGCGTACGTGATCGCCCCGATCGACGAGTGCTACGGACTGGTCGGCGCGATCAAGGTGAGCTGGGAGGGGATCTCGGGCGGGGACGCGATCGAGCGCGCCGTGCCGACTTTCTTCGAGCGCCTCCGGCAGCGCTCGGGGGAGGCGAGATGACCGAGCCGGTCAGACAGGCACAGCCGCGCGGCGCGCCGCACCCCAGGCCGCCCGAGGTCGAGGCCGACACGGCCGAGCGCGGCGGGCCCGAGACGTCGGGTCGGCCCGGAGAGCCGAACCTGCGGCTGGCGGTCTCGGGGGTGAGGGCGATCCCGCACGCGGCGGCGCCCACGCTCAGCTTCACCCTGGCGGTGGACGACGACTCCGGCCGGGAGGTCTTCATGGCGGGCCTGAGCGTCCAGATCCAGATCGAGCCGGCGAAGCGGAGCTACGACGACGAGTCCCGGGAGAAGCTCACCGAGCTCTTCGGGGACCCGCACCGCTGGACCACCACCGCGCAGCGGATGCACTGGACCGCCGAGACGGTGCTGCTCCCGTCCTTCACCGGCTCGACGAGCGCGAACATCGAGGTCCTCTGCAACTACGACGTCGAGCTCGCCGCGGCCAAGTACTTCCACTCGGTGACCGACGGCGAGATCCCTCTTGCATTCCACTTCAACGGCAGCGTCTACTACGCGACCGAGGACGGCCGCCTCCAGATCGTCCAGGTGCCCTGGGACACGACCGCCGACTTTTCATTGCCGCTCTCCGTCTGGACGGAGATGATCGACTCCTACTACCCCTATCGCGGCTGGGTCCCCGTTCATCGCGACACGCTCGACGCGCTGCAGCGGCTCAAGGCCCGATCCGGTGCCCCGACGTTCGACGCCGCGCTCACCGAGCTGCTCGCCAGGGAGAGCTTCGATGAATAGCTCCATCGAGGAGCTGGTCCGGTCGCTGCTCTACGAGGGCTACGCCCTCTACCCATATACGCCGGGCGTCAAGAACGCGACCCCGACGCCGTTCGGGATCGTCTACCCGCCGGCCTACGCCAATGCTCAGCCGGCGGCCTTCTCGATGCTGCGGCTCGAGGCGGTGCTCGCGGCAGGCCCCGACGCGCGCCTCGACGGGACGGTTCTCTTCCTGCAGGCGAGCGGGGAGCGCCATGAGGCCGGGGAGCGCTCGATCGAGCTGGGCCCGGTGACCCTGGCGGACCTCGCGCGCGGGCCGCTGCGGGAGCGGTTCGGCTTCCCGATGGAGGGCGGCGAGCTCAGCGGGCGCATCGCGATGCGCGCGGAGCTCCTGGGTCCGGAGCTGGCGCGCCTGCGGCTCTGCGTGCACAACGAGACCGAGATACGAGCCGACCCGTCCGAGGTCACCCGAGGCCAGGCGCTCCATCACAGCCTGATTTCGACACATCCGGTCGTGGAGGTGGAGGGCGGGCGCTTCGTCTCCCCGCTCGAGCGGGAGGGCGCAGAGGGTGAGGCAGCTCTGGCGAGCCAGCCCGTCAACACATTTCCCGTCCTGCTGGGAGATCGGGACGCGGCCGTTCTGGGTGCCGCGATCATGCTTCCCGACCATCCCGAGCTGGCCCCGGAGAGCCTCGGCAACCTGTTCGACAACACCGAGATCGAGGAGGCGCTGCTTCTCCACGTCCACGCCCTGTCCGACGACGAGCGCCAGGAGATCGCGGGTCAGGACTCCACCGTGCGGGAGATGATCGAGCGCGCGGAGGCGACGACGGGTGACGACATCCTCGGTCTCCATGGGCGCCTCACCTACAAGGAGCCGGAGGTGGACGAGGCCGTCTCCAACGGGCGTCCCCCGACGCCGCCGCCCGGCCTCGACGAGATCCAGGGCGAGCGCGAGGTGGCGGCCGCGGGGAGCGTCGTCCGGCTCGGGGACAAGATCGTCCTGAGACCGGGGACCGAGGGGGACGTCTACGACAAGATCCTGCACGGCCGCACCGCGACCGTCGAGCGGATCTACCGCGGCTACGACGAGCGCGTCTACCTCGGCGTCACGGTCGACGACGACCCCGGGCAGGAGCTGCTCCGGGAGACGGGCCGCTTCCTGTTCTTCTTCGCGGACGAGGTGGAGCCGGTCGGATGAGCGAGCATCTGCCTCAAATGCCCGACCTGGCGAGTCTGGACGAGCCCCAGCTGCCGGACATGGAGAAGCAGATCCTGGTGGCCGGGGTCGGCAACGCCTGGCTGGGAGACGACGGCTTCGGGGGCCACGTGGTCAGCCGGCTGCTCGAGATGGGCGTGCCGCCGGGCGTCCAGGTACAGGACTTCGGCTCCGGGGGGCTCGATCTGGCCTACGAGGTGATGCGCGGCTACCACGCAATGGTCCTGGTGGACGTCAGCCAGCAGGGTGGGAAGCCCGGGGACGTATACGTGATCGAGCCGGACCCGGCGGAGTTTGCGCCGATCGAGGACGGCGAGGCGATCAGCCCTCACGGGATGGATCCGCAGACCGTGCTGCGCTTCGTCAACACCGTGCACGGCTGGCCCGGCAAGGTCGTCGTGGTCGGTTGCGAGCCGGCCGACGTCGAGAGTGTGGCGCTGGAGCTCTCCGGGCCGGTCCGCGCCGCCGTCGACCGCGCCGCGGCGGTCGTGCTCGAGGAGCTCAACAAGCTGCAATCCGACGCGGCCTACGGGCCGAGCTGACCGTGCACGAGCTCTCGCTCGCCACGGGCATCGTCGAGACCGTGATTCGTCACGCCGACGACCGGCGCGTCACCTCGGTGCAGATGAGGATCGGAACGCTGCGCCAGGTCGTCCCCGACTCCCTCGACTTCTACTTCGGGATCTGCTCGCGCGACACCGTCTGCCAGGACGCCGAGCTCGAGCTGGAGATCATCCAAGCGAAGCTGCGCTGCAACTCATGTGGGCGCGAATGGGAGCTGGATCTCCCCGACTTCCGCTGTTCGTCATGCTCGACGGGCGATGTCGAGGTGATCGCCGGCACCGAGTTCGAGGTGGAGTCGATCGAGGTCAACGAGGACAGCGTGGGCCAGGAAAATCAAAGCGAAGCGAAGGAGGAGGCGGGATGCATCGCACCAAGGTGAAGGTCGCCGAGGACGCTCTCGACGCGAACACGACCATCGCCGAGGCGAACCGGCACGACTTCGATCACTCCGGCGTCCGGGTGATCAACCTGATGTCGGCGCCGGGCGCCGGCAAGACTTCGCTGCTCGAGGCGACGCTGCCGGGGCTCGAGACACGCGTCGGCGTGCTAGAGGGCGACGTCCAGGGATCGATGGACTCCGACCGGATCGCGCACCTGCACGTCCCGGTGGTTCAGCTCAACACCGACGCGGGCTTCGGGGGGGAATGCCACCTCGACGCCAACATGGTGCGCTCGGCGCTGCCCGACCTGGACCTCGACGAGATCGACCTGCTCGTGATCGAGAACGTCGGCAACCTTGTCTGCCCTGCCGAGTTCCGTGTCGGCGAGGACGCGCGGGCGATGATCTGCTCGGTGACGGAGGGTGAGGACAAGCCCCTCAAGTACCCGCTCATGTTCCGGGCCTGCGAGCTGGTGGTGGTCAACAAGATCGACCTGCTCCCTCATCTCTCCTACGACCTCGAGAAGCTGCGCCACCACCTCGAGTCGGTCAACCCGGGCGCGCAGGTGATCGAGTGCAGCGCCCGGACCGGTGAGGGAACCGAGGCCTTCGCCGAGTGGCTCTCGGGGGTGGCGGCGAGGGAGGCCGCCGCGGTTTGACCGTGGCGGCTGCGGGGCGGTTGGACGCTCTGCTGGCTGAGAGGACCGAGGCCAACCGGGCCTTCTTTGAGGCGCGGGCGGAGGAGGTGGCGCGCTGCTGCCACCGGATGGCGGAGCGCTTCGCGCGGGGAGGGCGGCTGGTCGCGCTCGGGCTCTCCCCGGCCGCGCGCTCCGACGTCAGGCACGTGGCCGTCGAGTTCGTCCATCCGGTGATCGTCGGCAAGCGCGCGCTGCCCGCGATAGGCCTCTCGCGTGAGGGAGGCGCGCTCACGGCGCAGCTCGATCTGATCGCCGAGCCGGACGACATCGTGATCGCGTTCGGAACCGACGAGGAGGGGGCGGATGAGACGGTCGAAGCGCTCGGGATGGCCCGCCGGCGGGGCTGCCAGACGATCGCCTTCGCCGAGTGCGGGGCGGAGTGGGAGTTCGAGCCGCCGGCCGAGGATCCGTTCGTCCGCCAGGAGCTCGCCGAGACGCTCTACCACGTGCTCTGGGAGCTGGTCCACATCTTCTTCGAGCACCGAGGCCTGCTCGAGGGCCGCGAGGCGGGCCCCGTCCACGACACCGGGGCCTCGAGCTTCCTCTACCCGTTCCTCTCCGAGGGGGAGACGGGGCTGGACGAGGTGATCGAGGACGTCCGCTCGAACGTCCTGATGAAGGCGGAGGAGGTCGGCGGGCTGCGGGAGAGCACGATCAACGGGTCTCGCGAGGAGCTGCTGGCAGCCGCGGCGGACCTGCGCTCCCTCTTCGACCGCGGCGGCAAGGCGCTGGTGTTCGGAAACGGCGGCTCCGCCACCGACTCGATGGACCTCGTTGCCGATCTGCGGGCCGCGCCCCAGGGATGGCCCGCCCGGGCGGCCCTGGATCTCACCGAGGACCCTTCGATCCTGACCGCGATCGCCAACGACATCGGCACGGAGGCGATCTTCCTCCGCCAGGTCATCGCCTACGCTCGGCAGGGCGACGCGGCGATCGCAATCTCGACCAGCGGCAACTCGGTCAACCTGATCGAGGCCCTGGCCGAGGCGCGGCGCCGAGAGCTCGTCACCCTCGCCTTCGTTGGATATGACGGGGGCCGGATCGCATCGGAGGGGCTCGCCGACCACGTGATCGTCACCCCGTCCCAGCACATCCCGCGCATCCAGGAGGCCCAGGCGAGCGCCTACCACGCGCTTCGCGAGCTGATCGAGCTCCGATGAGCGTCGGATCGAGGCAGCGGGTGCGGGTGCGGGTCGAGGGGACCGTGCAGGGGGTCGGCTTTCGCCCCTTCGTCTACCGGCTGGCCGCCGAGCTCGACCTGGCGGGCTGGGTGCTGAACGACTCCGGGGGGGTGCTGATCGAAGCCGAGGGGGAGCTGGGAGCCCTCGCGCAGCTGCTCGAGCGGCTGCGGTCCGATGCGCCCCCGCTGGCGATCGTCGAGCGGGTGAGCGATGAGCCGCTCGATCCGACCGGTGAGCCGGGTTTCCGGATCACGGAGAGCGAGGACCGGGGGAGCGCCGATGCCGCCGTCTCGCCCGATGTGGCGACGTGCGATGACTGTCTCGCCGAGGTCATGGATCCGCAGAACCGGCGGCACCGCTATCCGTTCACGAACTGCACGAACTGCGGGCCGCGGTTCACGATCGTGCGCGGAGTGCCCTACGACCGCCCCCTGACGACGATGGCGTCGTTCGAGATGTGTCCGCGGTGCCGGGCCGAGTACGAAGATCCCCTCGACCGCCGCTTCCACGCCCAGCCCAACGCCTGCCCCGACTGCGGGCCGTCGCTCCGCCTCGCCGATCCCGCGGGCCGGGCCGTCGCCGAGGGCAACGACGCTTCGCTCGAGGCGACTGCCCTGGCTCTCGCCGAGGGCGGGATCGTCGCGATCAAGGGAATCGGCGGATTCCATCTCGCCTGCCGGGCGGACGACGAGGTCGTGGTGGCGGAGCTGCGCGCCCGGAAGCACCGCGAGGAGCGGCCCTTCGCCCTGATGGCGCCCAGCGCCGGGATGGCGCTCGAGCTGGTCGAGCTGGACGATGCCTCCGGCAGGCTGCTCGCCTCGCGCGAGCGGCCGATCGTGCTGGCCCCGCGCCGGCCGGATGCGCCGGTCGCGCCGTCGGTCGCGCCGGACGCCCGCGAGCTCGGCGTCATGCTGCCGTACTCGCCGCTTCATCACCTGCTGCTCGGCGATGCGGGGGCCCCGCTCGTCCTCACCAGCGCCAACGTCTCCGACGAGCCGATCGCATACCGGGACACCGATGCCCTGGAGCGGCTCTCGGGAATCGCCGACCTCTTCCTGATGGGAGACCGGCCCATCGAGACGCGGACAGACGACTCGGTCGTCCGCGTGGTCGCGGGGCGGCCGCAGTTCCTGCGCCGCAGCCGCGGCTACGTCCCTCGCGACCTGCCGCTGGATGTCCGCCGTCCGATCCTCGCCTGCGGTGCGGAGCTGAAGAGCACCTTCTGCCTGGCCAGGGACGGCCGGGCCTGGGTCGGCCACCACATCGGCGACCTGAAGAACTACGAGACGCTGCGCTCGTTCACCGAGGGGATCGAGCACTTCGAGCGCCTGTTCGCGGTCAGGCCGGAGGTGGTGGCGCACGACCTCCATCCGGAATACCTCTCGACCAAGCACGCGCTCGAGCTGAAGGGGGTCGAGACGGTGGCGGTGCAGCACCACCACGCACACCTCGCCTCCTGCCTGGCGGAGCATCGCGAGACCGGTCCGGCGGTCGGGGCGATCTTTGACGGCACCGGCTACGGGACGGACGGGACGGTCTGGGGAGGTGAGCTGCTGGCCGGGGACGCGACGGGCTTCGAGCGCCGCGGACAGCTGCACCCGGTGCGCATGCCCGGCGGCGAGCGCGCCATCCATCAGCCCTGGCGAATGGCGTGCTCATGGCTGTTCGAGGCTCTCGGCCCCGAGCCTCCACTGCCGCCGCTGATCGCCGCGCACGTGTCCGCAGAGGATTGGCAGAAGGTCGGGGAGCTGGCCGCGAGCGGGCTCGCCTCTCCGTTCACCTCCAGCGCCGGTCGGCTGTTCGACGCCGTGGCGGCGCTCTGCGGAATCAGGGCCGAGGTGAATTATGAGGGCCAGGCGGCGGTCGAGTTCGAGGGCATCGCCGATGCAACGGAGGGCGGTGAGTACCCGCTCCCGGGGGACGAGCTGCTC
>DASUPK010000192.1:0-7132 GCA_036276255.1 Solirubrobacterales bacterium | reverse complement strand
TGATGTAGCTGGGTGTGCCCACGCCCGATAGCGGTAGGGATGGGCTTTGATATCGATCAAGCGTTGACCGTCATGGTCGAGCGTGAGGGGTCGGACCTCCACGTGAAGGTGGACTCGCCGCCGGTGGCGAGGGTTCATGGTGACCTCTGGGCGCTGAGGGACGCCGACCCGCTCACCTCAGCGGACACCGAGAAGGCGCTCCACTCGATCGCGGACGAGCATCACCTCACCGAGTTCGAAGAGGCCGGCGAGGTCGACTTCTCCTATGAGCTTCCCGGCGTGTCGCGCTTCCGCGTGAACGCTTTCCGCCAGCGCGGCGACATCTCGATCGCCTTGCGCGCCATTCCGTTCTCGGTCCGGACCATCGACGACCTGGGCCTTCCCGAGGTCGTCACCCGCCTCGCCGACGAGCCGCGCGGGATCATCCTGCTCACCGGGACCACCGGCTCGGGCAAGTCGACCACGCTCGCGGCGATGATCGACCACATCAACTCCACCCGGGCGCGTCACATCGTGACCATGGAGGATCCGATCGAGTACCTCCACGGGGACAAGCTCTCGATCATCAACCAGCGCGAGGTCGGCACCGACACGCAGAGCTTCCCCAAGGCGATGCGCCGGGTGCTCCGCCAGGACCCCGACGTGATCCTGATCGGGGAGATGCGCGACGAGGAGACGGTCCGGACTGCGCTCTCGGCCGCCGAGACCGGCCACCTGGTCATGTCGACCCTCCACACCCTCGATGCGACGGAGACGATCAACCGCATCATCGACTTCTTCCCGCCGCATCTGCAGCAGCAGGCGCGGGTCATGCTGGCTTCCACGATGAGGGGCGCGATCTCTCAGCGACTCGTGCCGCGCATCGATCGCGAGGGTCGCGTCGCGGTGTCCGAGGTCATGATCGTCACCGGCCGGATCCAGGATTTGATCCTGAACCCGGAGGAGACGGGCCGGATCACCGAGGTGATCTCCGAGGGCGACTACTACGGCATGCAGACCTTCGATCAGTCCCTGCTCGGATACGTCACCCAGGGCATCGTCTCCGAGGAGGTCGCCATGGAGACGGCTTCCAGCCCGCACGACTTCAAGCTGATGCTCGCCGCCAAGGGCCGGCGCGCGAGCGGGATCGAGCAGGTGGTCGGATGAGGAACGCGATCAACAACAACCCGAAGGTGCAGATCGCGGTCATCGGGGTCCTCGTCCTCCTCGTCGCGGTGGTTGTCCTGCCGTCGATGATGGGGCACAAGGGCTCGAGCAGCAGCGGAACGACGACCAACACCCTCAGTGCCCAGGGGACCAGCCCGACCGGCTCCGTCGACCCGACCGTGAATACCACCCAGCCCGTCCCCGGGGCGGCTTCGACCGCCACAGGCGCGGGAGTGGCCCCGCCGGTGCAGACGGTGGACCCCCAGGCTCTCGTGCCCGGACCGGGTCTGCCTCGGCCGGTGATCGACGCCTGGAAGAGCGGCAAGGCGGTCGTCCTTCTGATCGCCCGCAGCCACGGCATCGACGACAGGCTCGTCACGAGGTCGGTCCGCGCGCTCTCCAGCGACGGAGGCCTCGCCGTCTTCGTCGCCCGCGCCGACAAGGTGGCCCGCTATTCGCGGATCACCCAGGGCGTCGGAGTGAGCCAGGTCCCCGCATTGGTCGTCATCCGCCCGAAGAAGGTCAGCGGCTCCGTGCCGGAGGCGCAGGTCACCTATGGCTTCCGAGACTCGCAAACTGTCGTGCAGTACGTCCACGACGCGCTCTACTCCGGCAAGGACGACCTGCCCTACAGCCCGAGGTAGGCGTCCCCGATGCGGGAGCTGCCTGACTACCTGCGCCCGCTGCCAGGCCCAAACGACCCTGCCGGGTCCGGCGCCACCGCGGCCGCATCCCAGGATCCCGAGGAGGAGAGCGGAACCCCTGGCCTGATTCCGCCGGCCAACCGAGGTCACACCGGAGGATTCATCACCGACGCGATCCTGGAGCTCGGCTACGCGAGCCAGGAGCAGGTGGACCAGGCGGTGATGCAATCCCGGACCGCCGGCAAGCGCCCGGAGGAGATCCTGCTCGAGCAGGGGGTGATTGACCAGGAGCAGCTCTCGCGCGCGACCGCCGAGCGCTACGGCCTCGACTTCGTGGATCTCTCGGCCTTCTCGGTCGACATGGGGGCGGCGAACCTGATCTCGGTGAAGTCGGCTCGCCGCCACGGCGCACTGCCGATCTACTACGTGGACGAGAGCACGCTGCTGTTGGCGATGGCCGACCCGACCAATGTGCTGGCCCTCGACGACGTGCAGATGGCAACCGGCCTCAACTGCGCCGTCGCGGTTGCGCCGTTCAGCGACATCGACGCGCTGGTGACCAAGCTCGCGACCATGCAGAACACGGTCGCCGACGCGATCGCGGAGGGTGAGGAGGACGAGCCGGGGCAGGCGTCACCGACCGAGATCACGGACATCCGGGCATCGGCGGAGGACGGGCCGGTGATCAAGCTGGTCAACAGCATCCTGGGCCAGGCCGTCGCCGAGGGGGCCTCCGACATCCACTTCGAGCCCGAGGACGCGGAGATGCGCATCCGCTTCCGCATCGATGGCGTGCTTCAGGAGACCGCCCGGGTGCCGAAGCGGATGGTGGCAGGGGTGGTCTCGCGCATCAAGATCATGAGCGACCTCGACATCGCCGAGAAGCGGGTGCCGCAGGACGGTCGCGTGACGGTGCGGATCGAGGACCGCCGAATCGACCTCCGCGTCACCACGCTGCCGACGCAGGGTGGGGAGGGGGCCTCGGTCCGCGTCCTCGACGAGACGGCCGCGCTGCGGACGCTGAACGACCTCGGCATGGAGGGCGAGGCGCGCCAAAGGTTCGAGGGGTCCTTCCGGAAGCCGTACGGCGCCGTACTGGTCACGGGCCCGACCGGGGCCGGTAAGTCGACCACGCTCTACGCCGCCCTGCAGGAGATCAACGACGTGAACCGCCACATCGTCACCATCGAGGACCCGGTCGAGTACCGGCTCAGCGGCGTCAACCAGATCGGCGTCAACCGCAAGGCCGGGCTGACCTTCGCCACCGGTCTGCGCTCCGTGCTCCGAGCCGACCCCGACGTGATCATGGTCGGCGAGGTCCGGGACGCCGAGACGGCCCGAATCGGGATCGAGGCCGCGCTCACCGGGCACATGGTGCTCACCACTCTGCATACGAACGATGCCCCGGGCGCCATCACCCGCCTTCAGGAGATGGGCATCGAGTCGTTCCTCACCTCCTCGGCCCTCGAATGCGTCGTCGCCCAGCGTCTCGCGCGGACTCTGTGCGCGCACTGCAAGCGGCGCGCGGTGGTCAGCAAGAATGTGCTCGAGGAGGCGGGTTTCCGGGTGGGAACCGACGTCGAGGTGTACGAGCCCGTCGGCTGCTCGCGCTGCAACGGGACCGGCTACCGGGGCCGGCTTGGCATCTACTCGGTGATGGTGCTCACCGAGCGGATCAAGGAGCTGGTGGTCAACCTTGGCTCGGAGGCTGAGATCGCCAGCGCGGCGATCGAGGAGGGGATGCTCACCCTCCGCCAGGCGGGGATGGAGAAGGTGCGCTCAGGCATCACCAGCGTGCAGGAAGTCTCGCGGGTGACCTCCTAGATCCAGCGACCCCAGTTTTTGGTGTCAAGCACACGGGTCGAACGGACGATTGGAAGATAGGTATGGAAGCGGCCGCGGCCCCCAAACGCGATTACGACTTCGCCGAGATCCTCACCCGGATGTCCGAGGAGCGGGCCTCGGACGTCCATCTCACGCCCGGCTATCCGCCGGCGATGCGCCTGCGCGGCAAGATCGTGGGCCTGGAGGAGTACGGCCGCCTCATGCCACAGCAGACTCGCGACACCGTCTACAGCCTCCTCAACGACGACCAGCGCAAGCGCTTCGAGTCCGACAAGCAGCTCGACCTCGCCTACGCCGTCCCCGGCGTCGCCCGCTTCAGGGTCAACTGCTTCTTCCAGCGTGGCTCGATAAGCGCAGCCTTTCGCCGGATTCCTCATCAGATTCCGGCTCTCGACGAGCTGGGTCTCCCCAAGGTGCTCGAGGAGCTGACCCGCAAGCCCAGGGGCCTCATCCTCGTCACGGGCCCGACCGGCTCGGGTAAGTCGACGACGCTCGCCGCGATGCTCGACATCATCAACGCGGAGCGCGACGAGCACATCCTCACCATCGAGGACCCGATCGAGTTCCTGCACGGCCACAAGCGCTGCATCGTCAACCAGCGTGAGATCGGGGCAGATGCGGAGGACTTCGCCGGCGCCCTGAGGGCGGCACTGCGCGAGGACCCCGACGTGATCCTCGTCGGCGAGATGCGCGACCTCGAGACGATGTCGACCGCGCTGACTGCGGCCGAGACCGGCCACCTGGTCTTTGCGACCCTGCACACCCAGTCGACCGCGCAGACGGTCGACCGGATCATCGACGTCTTCCCGGCCACGCAGCAGGCCCAGGTCCGGATGCAGCTCTCGATCGGGCTGCAGGGGATCATCACCCAGCAGCTCCTTCCCACCGTGGACGGCGCCGGGCGCGTGGTCGCCACCGAGGTCCTGATTCCGACCCCGGCGGTCCGCAACCTGATCCGCGAGGGGAAGACCCACCAGATCTACTCCGCGATCCAGACCTCCGGGGCGCTCGGGATGCAGACGATGGACGCCCACCTGGCGCAGCTCGTGCGCACCTCACGGATCTCGCGGAAGCTCGCGGAGCAGCGAGCATCGGTGCCCGAGGAGCTCAAGCGGCTGCTGGGATCGACGCCCGGCAACGGCGCCGTCGCTCCGGCGATGACCGGCGGAGGCTGAGATGAGCACCTACGCGTTCCGCGCGGTCGATGTAGCGGGAGTCCCCTCGCGAGGGGAGGTCGATGCCGAGACCAAGGGGCAGGTGACCGAGCAGCTCCGCGAGCGCGGCCTGATCGTGCTCGACGTCTCCGAGAAGAACGAGGCGATGCGGCTCGAGAAGCTCTTCGACCGCTTCCGGAGCATTCCCATGCGCGACCTCGCGGTGTTCGCCCGCCAGTTCGCCACCCTGATCGCATCCGGGATGCCGATGCTGCGCTCGCTCTACACCCTCGAGGACCAGACTGAGGACGAGCGCCTCTGTGGGGCGATCGCAGGGGTTCGCCAGGACGTGGAGGCCGGCAGCTCGCTCGCCGACGCGATGGGAAGGCGGCCTCAGGTCTTCGACAAGCTCTTCCGGGCGATGGTCCAGTCAGGAGAGAGCTCGGGGCGCCTGGACGAGTCACTCGACCGGATCGCCTACCAGATGGAGAAGCTGGACGCCCTCAAGCGGGAGATCCGCTCCGCCATCCTCTACCCGGCCTTCGTGTTCGCTGCCGGTCTGCTGGTGATGCTCGCCGTCGTCATCTTCATCGTCCCGATCTTCGCCGACGCCTTCAAGGAGGCCGTCCAGGATCAGCCCGGCGAGTCCTCATCGCTTCCGACCCTGACCCAGGTCATGGTGAGCATCTCGAGCTTCCTGAAGGGCTACTGGTTCATCTGGGTCCCTGTCATCATCGGAGCGACCGTCGCCTTCTTCCAATGGAAGAAGACCGAGAAGGGGCGAGCTCAATGGGACCACCTGAAGCTCCGCCTGCCGATGCACATCGGCGACATCGTTCAGAAGGCTGCCGTGGCCCGCTGGTCGCGCACCTTCTCCGGCGCCGTCGCCTCCGGTGTGCCCCTCCTCGAGTCGATCAAGCTCACCGGTCAGACGGCCGGGAGCGCGCCGGTGGAGGAGGCGATGGAGGAGGTCTATGCCTCCGTCAAGAGCGGCGGGACGCTCGCCCATCCGATCGAGGAGGCCGACGTCTTTCCGCCGATGGTCGGCCACATGGTTTCCGTGGGTGAGGAGAGCGGTCAGCTCGAGGCCATGCTGACGAAGGTGGCCGACTTCTACGAGGCGGAGGTCGACACCAAGGTGAAGGCTCTCACCTCGCTGATCGAGCCGGCGATGATCGTCATTGTCGGCGGCATGGTCGGCTTCATCGTGATCGCCATGTACCTGCCGCTCTTCAGCCTCTACGACAAGATCCGCTAGCTCCAGCGGCCACCAGGCCGCTCCATTTGGGAGCGGCGGCGCAGCCGCCGCGACTTAAGTCGGCGGCCGCTTGTGGCCGCGGTCTGATGGCGAAGCCATGCCGGCAGCACGTAGGAGGGGGCGGATGGCGTGCGTCGCGGTGGTCGGCAACGTCACCTCAACCTCGGTCACGTTCCCATCGGCGCGGTGGTGGGTCGTGGGGCCCAGCTCGTCAAAGAGCTGGAGCATCTCCCGGTTATCCGTGAGGCAGACGCCGGTGAACTGCGTGACGCCGTTCTCGGCCGCTCGCCGGGCCAGCAGGTGAAGGAGCGTCGTCCCGACGCCCCGGCCCTGCCACGCGTCCAGAACCGTCACCGCCACTTCGGCCCGCTTCGGATCTGCATCCTGGCGGACGTACCGCGCGACGCCGACGATCTCAGCGTCCTCGGTCAGCGCGATCAGCGCCTCGTGATCGGAGTGGTCGAGCTCGGTCAGGTAGGTGAGCTCGCTCGCCGTCAGGCGCTTCACCGGCGCCAGGAAGCGCCTGTAGACGGATTTCTCGCTGAGATGGCTGAAGCTGTCGAGGAGAGCCGATCTGTCATCCGCAGCGATCGACCGGATCGAGAGCCGGACGCCGTCGATGGTCTCCATGGTCTCCATGTGCTGGTCTGCCCGGTCCACGAACCGAGTATCCCGGTCCCGTGGACGCACGTTGGAGTGCAGCGCCCTAAGCACTTTTCAGGGACTTGCTAAAGGCCCTCGCCGAGGGGCCGATTGAAAGCGGCGTAAAGGAAACGCCAGGGCCTTCGGTGAGAAAGGCAAACCCGTCGCGAGACGGGGACGCAAAGCCAGCGGGGCTCCGAGAGAGATCTCAGAGCCGGCCGGGCTACCACCGGGGTCAACCGACTTCGACGGCCACGGGGCTCTGGCACGGAGACATGAACAAGGAGAATCAAAATGATTCTGAAGCTCCGTGAGCGGATGGCCACACGCGAAGAGGGATTCACCCTCATCGAGCTCCTGGTCGTCATGCTCATCATCGGAATCCTGGCCGCGATCGCGATCCCGACGTTCTTCAACCAGAGGAACAAGGCAAGCGACTCGAG
>DASUPK010000191.1:0-3724 GCA_036276255.1 Solirubrobacterales bacterium | reverse complement strand
CTCCCCCCGCGATGAGCGAGAGCGTCGAGGTCGGGCGGCGGATCAGGCTCCCCAACGGAGCCGGGCGACCGATCCAGGTCTTCATCAACGGCACCGAGCAGCGGGAGGGATCGGACTTCTCGATCCACGACGAGCTGATCGTCTTCTCGCGGCCGCTCCTCAAGGAACGAGTGACCCGCAGCCGCTGGTTGGCGATGACCCTCGGACTGTTCGGCAGCTATGGCAAGAACGAGATAGTTGATGTCCACTTCAGGCGGGGAGGCAAGACGCAGGTGATCTCCGACGCCGAGATACTTCCCGACTGATGCGCGTCTGCCTGATGATCGAGGGGCAGGAGTCGGTCACCTGGGAGGAGTGGCTGGAGCTCGCCAGGGCCTGCGAGGACGGCCCGATCGACGCCCTCTTTCGCTCGGACCACTACCAGTCGGTCATGGGCCGAACGGAGCGAGGCTCGCTGGACGCCTGGGCGACGATCTGCGGGCTCGCTGCGGTCACCTCCACCCTGCGCCTCGGCACGCTCGTCTCGCCGGTCACCTTCCGGCACCCGTCGGTGCTGGCAAAGAACGTCGTGACGGCCGACCACATCTCAGGCGGCGGGCGGATCGAACTGGGCATGGGGTCCGGCTGGCTGGAGGCGGAGCACGAGGCCTACGGCTTCCCATTCCCGTCCACCGGCGAGCGCGTGCGGATGTTCGAGGAGCAGATCGAGATCGTCAGCCGCCAGTGGGACGAGGAGCCCGTCGATTTCGAGGGCGAGCAGTACCGGATCAAGGGCGGCAACGCCCAGCCGAAGCCGCTCTCACGACCGAACCTGATCGTCGGAGGCAGCGCCAAGCCGCGCACCCTGGCGGCCGCCGCCCGCTGGGCCGACGAATACAACCTGGTGATGATGAGCGCGGAGCAGGCCCGTGAGGCCGTCCTGGTCGTCAGGAAAGCCTGGGAGGAAGCCGGTCGCCCGGCGCCGGTGATCTCGCTGATGACGCACGGAATCATCGGCTCGGACCGCGTCGACCTCCTGGAGCGCGCGCACAGGGTCGCCGAGATCCAGGGCGAGGACGGCTCGGATCCTGAGGCCTACATCAACGGACTGCGCGAGAACACGCTGGTCGGCACCGTCGCCGAGATCCGCGAGCAGGTAGCCGAGCTCGAGGAGGCCGGCGTCGAACGGCTGATGTTCCAGCACCTGACCCACAACGACCTCGACGGCGTCGATCTGATCGCCGAGCTGGCCGAGTAAACCGCGGCTAGACGGCGGCGGGCTCGCCGGCGCCCATACCGGAGAGGTCGGCAACCCGCTCGCGGTGGTCGCGCGGCGTGCCGAGCATGCGCCCGGCCACCCGGCCGCGCTTGAGCCAGAACTGCAGGTCGTGCTCCCAGGTGAAGCCGATGCCGCCGAAGACCTGTAGGGCCGAGGCGGGCACCTGCCAGCCGGCGTCGGCCGAGCGCGCGCCGGCCATGGCCGCCGCCAACGGCAGCGATTCGGGCTCGGCGTCAGCAGTCCAGGACGCGTAGTAGGTGAGCGAGCGCGACTCCTCGGTGGCGAGGAGCATCGCCGCGCAGCGGTGGCCCACTCCCTGGTACGCCCCGATCGGACGGCCGAACTGCTGGCGCTCGCGCGCGTATTCGACGGCCATCTCCATCGTTCGCTGGGCGATGCCGGTGAGCTCTGCGGCGATCGCCACCGCGAGCCGGTCGCGGCCGCCGTCGACGTCACCGGCCAGCCGCTCCCCGGCGGCGTCCGAGACCAGTCCATAGGAGCGGGTGGCGTCGATCGCCTCGAAGGGCTCGAAGTCGACCTCGGAGGCCGGCGCGAGCAGGGCGCCCTCCCCATCGAAGGTGACGACGACGTCGGCCGTCGGCAGGTCGCAGAAGAGGGTGCTCTGGCCGTCGGCGTAGCCGCCGAATGATCCGGTCGCCTCGCCGGAGGCGAGCTTGGGCAGCCACTCGGCGCACTGCTCATCGGAGCCGGCGGCCGAGATGACGAGCGCGGCTCCGGCGCTGCCGAGCAGCGGGCTCGGGGCGCAGGCGTAGCCCGACTCCTCGAGCAGGACGGCGAGCTCGACCATCCCGAGGCCCTGGCCGCCGTCATCCTCGGAAATCGCGATCCCCGCCCAGCCGAGCTCGAAGATCTCCCTCCAGAGAGCGTCGTCGTAGGAGCGCGCCTCGGCGAGATTCCTCACCTTCTCGGGCTTGAAGCGGGAGGCGAGGAACTCGTGGGCGGTTCGCTTGATCTCCTGCTGCTCGTCGTTCAGGTCGAAGTTCACTGGATCATTCCCCTCATCTCAGCCTCGGGAGGCCGAGCACGCGCTCGGCGATGATGTTCTTCAGCACCTCGGTGGTGCCGCCCTCGATCGAGTTGGCCCGGGAGCGCAGGAAGCGGTAGCTCCACTCGGTGCCGACGCGCATCCCCTCGGGGCCGAGCACCTCGTTGCCGAGCTCGGTGAGCGCCTGGTTATAGTCGGCCCACTGCCACTTCGAGAGCGAGCCCTCGGGGCCGGGGATTCCGGTCTTCATCGTGGCGGTCAGGGAGCGCAGGGCGCCGAGGCGCATCGCCTCTATTCCAATCTGCAGCTCGGCGATTCGCTGGCGGATCACCGGGTCCTCGTCGAGGCCCCGCTCGCGGATCACGGCCAGCAGGTCCTCCATCGACCGCTTCAGGCCCATGACAGCGGCTGCGCCCAGTCCGGCGCGCTCGAACATCAGGGTGGTGATCGCGACGCCCCAGCCGCCGCCCACCTGGCCGATGACGTTCTCGTCCGGGATCTCGGCCTCCTCGAGGAAGATCTCGTTGAACTCGGCCTCGCCCGTGATCTGGCGCAGCGGCCTCACGTCGACGTTCGGCTGGTCCATGTCGAGGATGAAGTAGGTGATCCCCTTGTGCTTTGGGGCGTCCTGGTCGGTGCGGGCGAGGAGCATGCAGTACTTCGCCTCGTGCGCGTAGGTCGTCCAGACCTTCTGGCCGGTCACCTTCCAGGTGCCGTTCGCCTTGACGGCGCGGGTCTTGAGCGAGGCGAGGTCCGAGCCCGACTCAGGCTCCGAGAACCCCTGGCACCAGATCTCCTCGCCGGACAGGATCGGCTCGAGGTAGCGCTCCTTTTGGTCCTCGTTGCCGTGAGCGATCACGACGGGGCCGCCCATGACGAGGCCGAGCACGTTCGCCGGCAGCGGTACGCGCTGGCGGGCGAGCTCTTCGTTGAAGATCGACTGCTCGATCAGGGTCGCGCCCTTGCCGCCGTACTCGTCCGGCCAGGAGAGGCCGGCCCAGCCGGCCTCGTGCATCTTCTTCTGCCAGGCGCGCCGGAACTCGAACTCGGCCTGATCGTCGCCCTCGGGCGAGGGGCCGGGGTGATTCTCCTCCAACCAGCTCCGAACCTCGTCTCGGAAGGCCGCCTCCGAGTCGGTCAGGGTCAGGTCCACATTCCGGACTCTATATGACTGGCCGACTGGCCAGTCAGTCCAAGTGTCCAGGCACAGCCGGCCTGCTCAGGCCCGGTGGCGGGGCGACCGATCCTGACTACACCATGTCAATTGGCCGCATACACCTACTCGCGATGGTCGTGGTCGCCGCGGTGCTCGCCCTGGCGGCCTCCTCCAGCTCCGCGGCCGGACTTCAGAACTGCGGCGGAGGCGTCCGGGCGGCCAAGGTGGGTTGCTCGAAGGCCAAGAGGATCGCGTCCGAGTACGCCAAGACCCACGCTCACTCGCTGCAGGGGTACACCTGCTC
>DASUPK010000190.1:0-7482 GCA_036276255.1 Solirubrobacterales bacterium | reverse complement strand
TCCGCCTGGCGGCGGACTCGGTGGCGAACGTCTCGGTCGAGATGATCAGTCCGTCCTTGAAGCGGAAGAGGGACCAGCCGAGCTGAGCCGTGCGCTCCTTGGCCGGCCCGATCAGGGCAAGGAACTCGAACAGGATCCCGTCCTCTCCGACTTCCTCCAGCGTTCGGACTTCGACCTCGATCCCGCCGAGCCGCTTGATCAGGTGGTTGAGCTCGCGGATCACCTCGCCCAGTCCGTAATAGCGACCGGTGTCGCTCGGATGGGAGGGGATCCCGACATCGGGCAATGGGCGTTGCACGGTGATCTCGGGATGGAGAGAGCGCCGCAGGGCGTCGCTGTCGGCCGCGTTGAACGCCTCGATCATCGCGCGGGCGGCATCCGCACGATCGCTCATATCACGTGCGACAGGGCGACCACGGGAGCGAGCTCCGCCTCGGTCGTCCACTGGGTGCTCGGGCGCCCGATCAGATAGCCCTGCGCGCAATCGACCCCCATGGAGCGCAGCAGCTTGAGGGTGTGCTCTTCCTCGACGCCCTCGGCGACGGTCAGAAGCCCGAAGTTCTTGGCCACTGACAAGATCGATCGCACGATCCGCTGGTCCTGGGGTTCGTCGCCGAGCGCCCTGATGAACTCCATGTCCACCTTCAACGAGGTCACCGGCATCCGCAGCAGGTATGTGAAGGAGCCGAAGCCAGTCCCGAAGTCGTCGAGCGCTACGCCACAGCCGAGACCCCGGAGCGCCGTGATCAGAGCGTGAGCCGCCTCCAGGTTCTCGGCTGCGGCGGTCTCGGTGATCTCGAACGTGACGTCGCCCGCCTCGGCACCGACCCGGTCGAGGGCCTCCTGCACCCTCGCCGCGATCCCGGCGTCGCTGAGGCTCGTCGCCGACAGGTTGATCGCAACGCGATGCTCGGCGGCAAGCTCGATTCCACGTCGGACCGTCCAGCGGTCGATGCGGCGCATCAGCGGTGAGCCCTCGACGTGCGGGAGGAACGTGCCCGGCGCGACGAGCTCTCCACGTGCCCGGAGGCGCAAGAGCAGCTCGTGATGGGAGATCTCGCCGGTGTGAAGGTCGAGCACCGGTTGGCGGTGGAATTCGAAGCCGTCCTGGTCCAGGGCCTCCTCGATCTCATGTCGCCACGCCTCCCGCTCGTGGTTGACTCGCCGTTCCCGCTCTTGCCTGTGGCGATCGGTGATGTCGCGGGCAACCGAGGCGTAGCCGGTGATCTTCCGGACCTCATCCCTCACCGGATAGATTCGCAGGGAGACGTCGATGATCTCCCCGTCCTTGCGCAGGCGGGTGGTCTCGGTCGAGACCGTCTCTCCACCGCTCACCGTGGCCACCACCGCCTTGAGCTCATCGCGCCGGTCTCGGGGCACCAGCCGCTCGAGCTTCATCCCAACGATCTCGTCGGCGCTGTAGCCGTAGGTGCGTTCTGCAGCCGGATTCCAGGCGATGATCGTGAGGTCGAGGTTGGTGGAGAGCATCGCGTCCTCTGAGGAGCGAACCATGTCGGCGAGACGGCTACGCTCCGCCTCGCGCTGCTTTTGCTGGGCAACGTCACGGATGAACGCCGTGAACGTCGGAGGATCACCGTCGGAACGGGTGACCGAGACCTCGACAGGAAGGATCGTCTCGTCAGCACGCCGGGCGAGCATCTCGAAGCGCCTTCCGGCGAATTCGGGTGCCTGCCCTCGGACGAAACGCGCGAACGCCTCGTTGTACATCTCCCGCTGCGCGGGTGCGACGATCAGTTCGGAGACGTCTTGCCCGGTCGCCTCTTCCCGGTCGTAGCCGAAGGTGCGCTGGGCGGCCGGGTTCCAGTTCAAGACGCGGCCTTCCGTGTCGACGGTGACGATCGAATCCAGGGCGGCCTCGACGGCGGCCGTGTGCAGTGCCTGGATCTGGCCACGCTCCTGCCTTGCCTCCAGCGCGTCACGTCGGGCACGATCGGCGTCGTAGTAGAGGAGCACGAGCCTCCCGGTTGCGGCCACCAGAGTCATCCCGGCAAGCAGGAGGGTGAAGGAGTTGAAGCGGTCGAAGTGGTCCCAGATCGCCACGGTGAGGGCCATCGCGATCGCAGCGAGGGCGAAGACGAGGTCGAGGTGGCTGCGCTGATCTCGATCAGCGACGGTCGGCCGGGTGGGGATCCAGGCTGCCGCAGCCATCAGAACGGCTCCGGTCGGCCAGAGGGAGTCGATCACGGTCTGGTCGCCGACGAATCCGTTTGCGACCTGGTGTGCGTAGACCGAGTCGGCAATCGCGATCGTCGCGGTCCCGCCGAGGAGGAGCAGGAGTGCCGGCCGGGCCCGCCAGCCGAGTGAGGCGAGGGCGGTGAGAACCGCGCAGATCAGGAGCAGATCCAGACTCGGGTACCCGACTGTGATCATCCTGCTCGCGGTCGAGCCCTCGAGCGTGTGGACGACCGGGTCGTAGACGAGCCATGACCACACGGTGGCCAGTCCGAGCAAAGGGGTGAGCAACGCCAGGAACGAATAGGAGGTTTGCCGCGCTCGCCTTCCCAGGACGAGAAGACCGACGATCGCGAGCGGGTAGAAGGCGTAGTAGAGAGCGTCCGCGGGCGAGGGGTAGGGACCGGCGATCGGGTCGACCTCGATCTGGAAGTACAGGTCGCCCGCGGCGGAAAACGCGAGCGCAATTCCGATCAGTCCCCAGCCCCACAGGTCCCTGCGGATCCACGCTGCGGCGATCGCGGCGAGGGCCGCCCCGCAAGTCAGGAACAGGTAGGCGACATCACCGACTATCTTCTGGGTGGAGCCGTTTCCCAGGGCGCCAGACTCCGACAGAAAGCTCAGCGCGAGGAGGCTGCCCGCCAGCCCCAACACGGGCCACGCCCAGGCAGATTTCCGATTCTCGCCCATCACCCCTCTGATCGGTCATCGGCAGCGCCCCCTCGACCCTTGAGGGCGCTCCGGATCGTTTCGATCGTGCCCCCAAGCCGCAGCATGTTCTAGTGGGGTCGGTTTCGATGTCCTCAGTATCCTGCGAGCAGAGGAGGGGCCTCAAACCACGACTTCAGAGGAGCCATGGCCGTAGCGACCGAGCAGCAAGAGAGCACCAAGTTCGAGGAGATGACCGACGAGCAGAAGGCCATCGTCGAGATGGTCCGGGACTTCGTCGACAAGGAGATCATCCCGAACGCCGAGGAGTTCGATCACGAGGACAAGTTCCCGGAGGCGATCGTCGAGCAGATGAAGGAGCTCGGCCTCTTCGGAGTGACGATCCCCGAGGAGTACGACGGGATGGGGCTCGACCTCACTACCTACGCGATGATCGTCGAGGAGCTCTCGCGCGGCTGGATCTCGATCTCCGGCGTCGTCAACACCCACTTCATCGGCTCGTACCTGCTGATGAAGTTCGGGACGGACGACCAGAAGCAGTACTTCCTGCCGAAGATGGCGACCGGCGAGATCCGCGCCGCCTTCTCGCTCTCCGAGCCCGAGGTCGGCTCAGATGTCCAGGGCATCAAGGCGACGGCCACCAAGGACGACGACGGCAACTGGGTGCTCGAGGGCCAGAAGATGTGGGTCACGAACGGCCTCGGCTCCAGCGTCGTCTTCGTTCTGATGAAGAACGACCCCAAGGCCGATCCGCCCTACAAGGGAATGACCTGCTTCATCACCGAGAAGGAGCCCTGGAAGGAGAAGAACGAGGGCGACTTCGCGGGCCTCGAGATTCCGCCCAAGATCAAGAAGATGGGCTACAAGGGCGTCGAGTCAACCGAGCTCGTCTACTCGGGCTACAAGTGCCCTCCCGACCGCATCCTCGGCGGCGAGGAGGCCGGCCTCGGCAAGGGCTTCTCGCAGATGATGGACGCACTCGAGGTCGGCCGCGTCAACGTGGCCGCCCGCGGTGTCGGCATCGCGCAGCGTGCCCTCGAGCTGGCGCTCAAGTACTCCCAGGAGCGCAAGACCTTCGGCAAGCCGATCGCGCAGCACCAGGCGATCCTCTTCAAGCTCGCCGACATGGCCACCAAGATCGAGGCCGCCCGGCTGGTCACCCGGAAGGCCGCGCGAATGAAGGACGCCGGCCAGCGCTCCGACCTGGAGGCCGGGATGGCGAAGCTGATCGCCTCGGAAACCGGCAAGGAGGTCGTCGAGGACGCGTTCCGGATCCACGGCGGCTACGGCTATTCGAAGGAATACGAGATCGAGCGCCTCTACCGGGATGCGCCGCTGCTCCTGATCGGTGAGGGCACCTCAGAGATCCAGCGGATGGTCATCGGCAAGAAGCTCCTGGAGCGGAACAAGATTTAGCGCTTGCGCAGCTTCACCTTCGTCGAGTCAGTACTGGGGCCGCCGCCGGCCGGGGTGTAGGTGATCGCCACGCTGAGCTTCACCTTTCCGGTCTCGTTGAGCTTGCGCTTCTTCTTGCCCTTTGCACGAATCGTCACCTTCACAGAGCCGCCGCTGACCGCCTTCGAGATCACCGCCGTCCCGCCTCCGGCGGACTTGACGCCCCTTCCGCCGACGCTCAGGTCGCCCGGGTTGGGAACGGTCGCCTCCAGGGTGGCGGTGCCCCTCTGCTTGTTGCGGGTGATCCGCCCGATCGCAAAGGTATTGGTGGGTTCGAGGACGGCGGAGACGTTGAGGCGTAGGGGATCAGCAGCTTCGAGCACAAAGGTCCCCGTCTGGCCATCAGCGAGGCCGGGTTGTAGGTCGATGAATGACTCTCCGGAGCGGGGAAGTAGGAGGCGTTGTCGGCTGGGCTCTTCGAGTTGTTGCCGAGGACATCGCCCGCCCTCACCGGGAGGCGGGTCTGAAAGGTGTTGACGATGCTCGGGGTGAGGGGTCTGGGGCCGTCGTGGCCGACCACGGTGTAGGTCAGAGGGTCAGCGGCCTTGCGAAAGACCTTCATGGTCAGCTGCTGCCCTACGTCCGCGGCGGCATCGTGGCTCCAGGAGGTGAGCGTCCAGGCGGTGATCCCTCCGGTTGCGGGGACGACGTACGAGTTCCCCGAAGTGACGCTGGGTTGGGCGCGGTCGGTATCGGCCGAGGTCTCCGACGACGGGTTTGGCGGAGCGAGCTGGCCGATCGTGACCGCCGCCGAAACAGAGGTGGCGGCCAACATCATTGGGGCCGCGGCAAGAGCGAATGCGACCCCCAGGCGCGCCAGCCGAAAGCGCCGCCTTCGTCGACTGGAGGGCATGCGCGGACGCTCGCAAAGCGGCGCGAGCGTGTCAAGGCCCCGTTCGCATCGAGGCCGGGGTGAGCCGCTTCCTACACTGGACACGTGGCTTCCGAGCAACGGGTGGCGCTGGTCAGCGGGGCGAGCCGGGGGATCGGCGCGGAGATCGTGCGCCAGCTCGCCGCCGATCATGACTTCGTCGTGTTCGCTGGAGCCAGGGATCCCGATGACGTCGCGGAGGGCGACGGGATCATTCCCATCGAGCTCGACGTCAAGGACCAGGACGAGGTCCACGCGGCCCTGGAGGTGATCGGTTCCGATCCCGGCCACCTCGACGCGCTGGTCAACAACGCGGGCGTCTACGGGGATCCGATTGGGGCTGCCGAATACGACCTCGACCGGGCCCACGAGGTCCTCGAGGTCAACACCTTCGGACCGTGGCGCCTGATCGAGGCGTTCCTGCCGCTGCTCCATCGCAGCTCGCAGCCGCGCATCGTGAACGTCTCCAGCGGCGCGGGTCAGCTCTCCGACATGAACGGCGGGCATGGCGCCTATCGGGTCTCGAAGGCGGCGCTCAACGCGCTGACCAGGACGCTCGCCTGGGACGAGGACGACGTCAAGGTCAACGCGATGTGCCCGGGGTGGGTTCGCACCGACATGGGCGGCTCGGGAGCGACGCGTTCCGTCGAGGAGGGGGCCGACACCGCCGTCTGGCTGGCGACGCTCCCGGAGGACGGCCCGACCGGCAGCTTCTTCCGCGACCGTAAGCCAATACCTTGGTGACATGCCCTCCACCCCGGATCTGATCAAGACGGCGATTGAGCGCTTCCAGGCTGAGGTGCCGGCGCTGGCCCAGCTGAAGCTCACCTTCGAGCTGGAGCTTCGTGGCCGCGGGGACGTTCAGATGTTCCGCGTCGAGGTCCCAGGGCCGAAGATCAGCAAGGCCGCCTCCACCCAGGATGCCCGGGTCACCGTCGAGATCACCCGCTCCGAGTTCAACCGACTCGCAGCGGAGGGCACGGTCGCCGACTACCGGGCGGCCTATGACGCCGGCCACGTCAAGGCGAGCGGAGACAGCAACATCCAGAAGCTGATCGCCCAGGTGATCGAGCGCCACGAGCAGCGAGCGCGGACCAAGAAGGTTCACTGACGGCGCTGGCGAGACGGCGGTCGGCGACGCAGCTGCTCCACCGTCCCGCAGCCGCGAAGGACCCGGCCGAAATCGCCCGTTCGATTGCGGGGGCGCAGGCGCAGGACGTCTATGCCGGGCCGCAGACGTTCCGCTCGCGCAGTCGCCAGCTGATCGCGGACGACATCGCGCGGGCGCGGACCGAAGAGCGCTCGCTGCTTCGCACCTGGGTGATGCGGAAGACCATCCACCTGATCCCGACCGACCATGCCGGCTGGTGGCTGCCGTTGTTTGAGCCGGAAATCGAGCGGTGGTCGCGCCGGCGGCTCGAGCAGCTCGGGTTGGCTCGGGCGAAGCAGGACAAGGCGCTCAGCGCGATCGCCCGTGCCCTCGCCGACGAGGGCCCGCTGACGCGAAGCGAAGCGCGGGATCGGGTCGAGGCCGCGGGCGTGGCTCTCAATCAGCAGACCGGGATGCACATCGCGCTCACCTCGGTGGTCGGAGGCATCGCCTGCCTGGGCCCCGACCGTGGCAAGACGACGTGCCTCGTCCGACGCGAGGACTGGCTGGGGAAGCTTCCGCGGTTCGATCGGGCGAGGGCCCTGGCCGAGCTCGCGCGCGTCTACGTCCACGCCTTCATGCCAGCCACCGATCGCGACTTCGCCTACTGGTCGGGCTTGCCGCTCCGCGACGTCCGCGCGGGGCTGGAGTCGATCTCGAAGGAGATCGAGGAGGTCCGGGTGGGGGCGGAGACGATGCTGGTGCCGCGCGGGGATCTTCCGCGCCTGCCGGCCACCGGCCAGCTCCGGATGCTCGGCAACTTCGACACCTATCTGCTTGGCTGGAAGGACCGTGGGTTCTCGGTGGCCAGTGAGCACGCGATTCACGTCAAGGAGGGGGGAGGGGGATGGATCAGGCCGGTGATCGTCGAGGACGGAATCGTCGTCGGCGGCTGGCGTTCCTCGCGGAAGGCGGGTCGCCTGGAGATCACCCTCAACCTGCCCCAGGCCGAGCATGAGCGGTTGGGCTCGAAGATCGACGCTGAAGTCGCCGATTTCGCCCGGTTCGAAGGTGTGAAGGTTGCGATCACCTGACGGGGTACCATCTCGCGCCGATTCCCCGGAGGGGGAGTCACGACGACTCAAGGAGACCGACTCAGACGATGAGCGACGAGAACCACCAGCTGACAACCGACCAGGCCGAG
>DASUPK010000189.1:0-3537 GCA_036276255.1 Solirubrobacterales bacterium | reverse complement strand
GTCCCTGTAGCCTCGGCTCATGGGCACGCGCCGCATCGTCCCAAGCCACTTCCGCGCCGACGGCAAGCCGAAGACCGCCTACGAGAGCGAGTCGGTGGCCCGCCAGGAGGCGGAGCGTCTGGGCATGACCTACTACCGCTGCGACTTCTGCAACCGCTTTCACCTGGCAAGCAAGCCCTAGGACCGTCACCGAACAATGGGGCGCCCCAGGTTGTTCACAACTCAAGTTCACCCGGAATGGGTGATGCCGAACGACGCGAGCCTAGGCAAGATCGCTCTTGGCTCAGGCTGACTCTCAGTGGCGACCGGAACCAGACAGCGGAAGAAGGCGGCGACCAGGAAGGCCGCGGGCGGTCAGCGCCCAGCCGACGTCTTCGTGATCTTCGGGATCACCGGCGACCTCGCCAAGGTGATGACCTTCAACTCGCTCTACCGGCTCGAGGCGCGCGGACTGTTGGATTGCCCCATCGTCGGCGTCGCTTTCGACGATTGGTCTGAGAAGGACCTTCGCGAGCACGCTCGCAAGGCGATTCAGACCTCGTCAGGCAAGAAGCCCGACCCGAAGATCTTCAACCGCCTGGCGAAGCGGTTCTCCTATGTGCAGGGCGACTTCTCCGAGCCCGAGACCTACCAGCGCGTCGCCGCCCAGATCAAGGGTGCGCGGACCCCCGTCTTCTATCTGGAGATTCCCCCGTCCCTTTTCGGGATGACGATCGGAGGCCTACACGATGCCGGCCTGACGGAGAACGCGCGCGTCGTGGTGGAGAAGCCGTTCGGGCACGACTTGAAATCGGCGCGCGAGCTGGCGGACGAGATTCACCAGTACATCCGCGAGGACCAGCTCTACCGGATCGATCACTTCCTCGGCCTGATGGGTCTGGCGGAGATCCTCTTTCTCCGCTTCGCCAACGCGATCTTCGAGCCCGTCTGGAACCGCAACAGCATCGACTGCGTGCAGATCACGATGGCCGAGGACTTCGGCGTCTCCGATCGCGGCAGCTTCTACGACCCCGTCGGCGCCGTCCGCGACGTCGTGGTCAACCATCTGATGCAGATCGTTGCGGCATGCGCGATGGAGCAGCCCGCCGGCCGGGACGCGCGATCGCTCAAGGATGCGATGTTCGCGGTCTTCTCGGCGATGCCGAAGTCCGATCCAAAGCAGTACGTGCGAGGGCAGTACGAGGGCTACCGGAAGATCAAGGGGGTGGCCAAGGGCTCGAGCACCGAGACGTTCGCGGCGATGCGTTTCGAGATCGACAACTGGCGCTGGAGTGACGTCCCCTTCTTCATCCGCACCGGAAAGCTCATGCCCGTCACCCAATGGGAGCTGCGGATGGTCTTCAAGGAACCGCCGCGCCTCGGGTACGGCACGAGGAACATGCTGCGGTCGCCGTCGAATGAGCTGGTGGTGAGGCTCCACCCGACAACCGGCGTCCGGCTGCTCGTCGACGCCCAGCGCAGTGACTCCGCCGTTCGCGAGCAGATCAACCTCGACATGGAGTTCGCGGAGCAGGGCGGAGAGGGCCCGACGCCGTATGAGGTGCTTCTGCTCGCCGCGATGGTCGGGAACAGCACCCGCTTCACCCGCCAGGACAACATCGAGGAGACCTGGCGGATCTGCGCGCCGCTGATCCAGAAGCCGCCCAGGATCCAGCCGTACAAGCCAGGCTCATGGGGACCGAAGGCCGCCGACCGGCTGGTCAAGGACTTCGGCGGATGGCGTGACCCCTGGGTCGGCTCGTGACTCCGCCCGAGGAGAAGATGCCCCAGAGCGCGGCGATGCCGTCGCCGTTTCCGCCGATCGCGGACTACGCCTTTCTCTCGAACTGCCACACCGGCGCACTGGCCGCCCCGGATGGCGCGATCGATTGGCTCTGCGTCCCTCGCTTCGACTCTCCCAGCGTCTTCGGCACCCTGCTCGACCGGCAAGCGGGCTCGTTCAGGTTCGGCCCGTTCGGGATCAACGTGCCGACCACCAGGATCTACGAGCCGGGAACCAACATTCTCAACACCGCCTGGCATACGCCGACGGGCTGGGCGATGGTGCGTGAGGCGCTCACGTTGGGACCCACGACCCATGAGGACGAGATCACCCCGCACACGCGCGCCCCGGCCGATGAGGACGCCCACCACCTGCTGGTTCGGGTGGTGCTCTGTCTCGAGGGCTCGGTCGAAATGGAGATGCGCTGCGAGCCGGACTTCGACTACGGGCGAGAGCCCGCGAGCTGGTCCCTGGGGGACGACCACCACACCGCCGACGCCAAATCCGCGGATGTGTCGCTCCGGCTGCGGAGCAGCATGCCCCTAGGCATCGAGGACGAGACGGTGCGGGCCCGCCACACGCTGCGGGAGGGGGAGCAGGCCTTCTGCAGCCTCTCCTGGGCCGAGGAGCTCGCATCGCCCGAGGACATCGATGAGGCCAATGCGCGCATGGGCGAGACGACGAGCTACTGGCGCGGCTGGCTCGCCGGAGCACGGATGCCCGACCATCGTTTCCGCGAGGCGATCCAGCGCTCAGCGCTGGCGATCAAGGGATTGACCTACATGCCGACCGGCGCCACCGTTGCGGCGCTGACTACCTCACTGCCCGAAACGCCGGGCGGCGAGCGCAACTGGGACTACCGCTTCACCTGGATCCGCGATTCGACCTTCACCCTGCAGGCGCTCCACTTCCTCAACCTCGACTGGGAGGCCAACGAGTTCATGCAGTTCGTGGGCGACCTCGAGGCGAATGACGACGGGGCTCTGCAGATCATGTACGGGATCGATGGGCGCCGCGACCTGACCGAGTCGCTTCGGGAGGATCTCTCCGGGTATGCGGGCGCGCACCCGGTCAGGGTCGGAAACGGCGCCTTCGACCAGCGCCAGAACGATGTCTTCGGAGCGGCACTGGACTCGATCCTGCTGCACAGCCGCCGCAGCCAGCGGCTGCCGCGCCGGCTCTGGCCGGTCGTGCAGGCCCAGGCGGAGTGCGCCACGTCGGTCTGGAAGAAGCCGGATCAGGGCATCTGGGAGGCTCGCGGCAAGCCGCAGCACTACGTCTCCTCCAAGCTGATGTGCTGGGTCGCGATGGACCGCGCCTCGCAACTGGCCGAGATAGCGGGCGACGCGGAGCTGCAAGCCAAGTGGCAGGCCGTCGCCGAAGAGGTTCGCGAGGACATCCTCGAGCATGGCGTCCGGGACGGCGTCCTGCGCCAGCACTACGAGACGGACGCGCTCGATGCCTCCACCCTGCTGGCCGCGATCTTCGGCTTCCTGCCCGGCGACGACGAGGTGTTGCGAAAGAGCGTGCTGGCGATCGCGGACGACTTGACCGAGAACGGCTTCGTGCTCCGATACGTGACGGGGGATACCGACGACGGGCTCTCGGGGAAGGAGGGCAGCTTCTTGATCTGTTCCTTCTGGCTGGTCTCGGCACTGGCGATCATCGGCGAGGCGCAGCGGGCACGGGACTTGATGGACAAGCTGCTCAGCGTCGCCTCCCCGCTGGGGCTCTACGCCGAGGAGTACGACACCGACACCGGTCGCCACCTCGGA
>DASUPK010000188.1:0-15334 GCA_036276255.1 Solirubrobacterales bacterium | reverse complement strand
TCGCCCCTCTGCGCACCCAGCACGAAGAGGGCGAGTGCGGCCGCGGTCGCCGACAGTGCGGCCACGAGAACGATCGCGAAGTGCTGGTCGGACGTGAGGCTGACGGGCCGCCCCCCCAGCGTGAGCAACAGGGCGAGAGGCACGACGCAGGTGGCGGCCACGAGGGCTGCCGATGGAACGATCCGCTTGAGCATGCCCGTGCGTCATCGGCATCGGGTGGCCCCGGCGTGAGCGGCAGAGCGCTCAGCACAGCGCTCGATAGCCGCCTGGACCCGAACCCCCGGCGGCATGCCAGGCAGGAAAGCCCCGCCTGGCGCGGGGCTTTCGGGAGGTAGCGGAGGAGGGACTCGAACCCCCGACACGCGGATTATGATTCCGCTGCTCTAACCGACTGAGCTACTCCGGCGGGGCGGTGAATCGTAGCGACGGGTCGGGTGTCATCTAGGGTCCTCGACCGTGGACGATCTCGAGCGAGCGGTGCGCGCGGTGGTGCGCGATTGCCTCGGCGTGAAGGAAGGCGAGGAGGTCCTCGTCGTCTGCAATCCGGCGACCCAGAACATGGGGGAGATGCTGCGCGACGAGGCCGCCGAGGTCGGTGCCGAGGGGGTACTGGCCGTGATGTCAGAGCGGGCCTCGCACGCGGCCGAGCCGCCGCGGACAGTGGCCGAGGCGATGGCCGTGGCGGATGTGCTGCTCGCGCCGACCGTCCAGTCCCTGTCTCACACCGCCGCCCGCAAGCGAGCGAGCGACGACGGGGCACGGTGCGCGACGCTTCCCGGAGTGACCGAGGACATGCTGGCCCGGGTGATGAGCGCCGACATGGAGGGGCTGCGGCGCAAAGGCCACGCGGTCGCGAATGCCCTCGACCGGGCCGTTGAGGCCCACATCACCGACGCGAACGGCACCGACCTTCGGCTCGACCTCTCGGGCCGCGAGGCGATCCCCGACGCAGGCGAGCTGACCGAGCGCGGCGCGTTCGGGAACCTGCCCTGCGGCGAGGGCTTCATCTCGCCGAAGGACGGCAACGGGACCTTGGTGATCGACGGTTCGATGGCCGGCGTCGGGCTGGTGGATCAGCCGGTGGAGCTCGTGGTCGAGGACGGGCACTTGACCTCGGCTCGCGGCGGCCAGGGAATGGCGTTCATGGAGCTGCTCACCGAGCACGGCGACGACGGCACCAACATCGCGGAGCTCGGCGTGGGGACCAACGAGAAGGCGAAGCTGACCGGCGAGATCCTCGAGGACGAGAAGATCCTCGGCACCTGCCACATCGCCTTCGGCGCCTCGGCCGGGATCGGCGGCACCGTCCAGGTCCCGGTCCACCTCGACTGCGTGGTGATGAAGCCGACCCTGGAGCTGGACGGCGAGGTCGTCGTCCGCGATGGTGAGCTGCTGATCCCGTGAGCGACGAGATGCCGCTCGTGGCCGTGCCCAACTTCTCCGAGGGCCGGAACACTCGGGTGATCGGGGCGCTCGAGGCCACGTTGGGTTCTCACGCCCGCGTCCTCAACCGCCATTACGACGCCCAGCACAACCGCAGCGTCTTCACCCTGGCGGCGCCGCCGGAGAAGCTCGTCGAGGCTCTGGTGGCGGGCGCCGCCCACGCGCTCGACCTGATCGACCTCCGCTCGCACCAGGGCCTCCACCCGCACGTCGGAGCGCTCGACGTCTCCCCGGTCGTCTGGCAGACCGGCGAGCGCCACGATGCCGCGGTCGAGGGCGCCAGGGCGGTGGCGGAGGGGATCGCGGCGCTCGGCATCCCGGTCTTCTTCTACGGCGAGCTGGCGACCGCGCCGGAGCGGCGCGAGCGCGCCTACTTCCGCCAGGGTGGCCCGACCGAGCTGGCGCGCCGAATGGGCTCCGGCGAGCTTCGTCCCGACCTCGGGCCAGAGGAACCGCACCCGAGCGCGGGCGCGACCCTGGTGACGGCCCGGGAGCCACTGGTCGCCTTCAACGTGGAGCTCGACACCTCCGATCCCGAGATCGCGCGTGAGATCGCGGCCGAGCTGCGCGAAGCCGGAGGCGGATTGCCCGGCGTCCGCGCCCTGGGGCTGCCGCGCGAGGGTGGCCGGACCCAGGTCTCGTTGAACATCCACGATCCCCAGGCGGCGCCGCTCGCCATGGTCGTCGAGGAGATCTCGCGGCTCGCGGCCCGACACGACGTGAGGCCGATCGAGGCGGAGCTCGTCGGGCTCGTCCCGGAGGCCGCCGTCGAGGGGTACCCCGACGAGCCGCCGATTCGGGACTTCGACCCGATGCGTGACGTGATCGAGAACGTCCTCGGCTAGATTGACGGGTCATGGCCCAGACGAGGAAGAAGCGCCGCCGCAAGCATCGCGGCACCCAGGGCGGGCGGATCGACACCCGCCCGGCGAGAGGCCGGGCGCGTAGCCGCGCCGAGGCTCAGGCGCGGGCGCGAAACCGGTCGAGCAAGAAGGGCAAGTCCGGCCCTCGCACACCGGAGCCGGCCAGCTGGTCGACCGCGCTGAAGAAGGGCGGCGTGGCCGCCATTCTCTTCGCCGGCATCCTTGCCCTGCTGGGGCAGAACCCGCTGCAGATCGTCGTCGTGGGGATCCTGATGCTCGGCTTCTACGTCCCGATGGCGTTCGTGATGGACCGGTTCTTCTACCAGCGCTACCTCAACAAGGAAGCGCAGAAGCGCGAGGAGCGCGAGACGAAGCGCACCGGCGGCGCCGAGCACTCGGAGGGCTGACCCGATGGACGTGCGCATGTTCACCGTCGGCCAGATCGCCGAGAACTGCTTCCTGTTTCGCCGTGACGGCTCCGACCATGCCCTGATCGTCGACCCGGGCGACGAGGCCGACCGCATCCTTGCCGCCGCGGACGAGCTCGGCGTCCAGATCGACGGAATCCTGCTCACCCACACGCACTTCGATCACATCGGCGCCGTGGCCCCGATCGCCAAGGCGACCGGGGCTCCGGTCTGGTGCCCCGAGATCGAGACGGCCGTGCTCGCCGACATCAACTCGTTCGTCCCCTGGCCGGGCTTCGGCCCCTTCGAGAGCTACGAGGCCGACCACACGGTGAAGGGTGGCGAGAAGCTCGATCTGGCCGGCCTGGAGATCGACGTGATCTTCACCCCGGGCCACAGCCCCGGGCACGTCACCTACTCCGTCCCCGACGAGGCGGCGATCTTCTCCGGAGATGTCCTCTTCGAGGGCTCGGTGGGCCGCACCGATCTGCCCGGCGGGGACTGGGCGACCCTGCTCGAGTCGATCCGGACGCTGGTTGAGGGCCACCCACCCGAGACGACCGTCTATCCGGGACATATGGGAATCACGACCCTGGGTGCCGAGCGGACCACCAATCCGTTCCTGACGGAACTGGCGACCTAGCGGTCACCAGGCCACACCACCTCGGAGCGAAGGGCGAAGCCCGTAGTGACTTGTGAGGGGTGGCCGCTTGTGGCCGCGAGCTTATGGCGAAGCCGATCTGGCAGTTAGGCTCGCCCCATGCCCGACAAGTTCAAGGCCCCGCGGGGCACGTTCGACCTATTGCCGGAGCAGCAGGGCGTTCGCCGCCGGATCGCCCACATCGCGGCCCGGCGCCTCGAGGAGGCCGGCTACGGCCGCATGGATACGCCGATCTTCGAGGAGACCGACCTGTTCGCGCGCGGCGTCGGCGAATCCACGGACATCGTCCAGAAGCAGATGTTCACCTTTGAGGATCAGGGAGGCCGCTCGCTGACCCTGCGGCCGGAGGCGACCGCGTCGGTCTGCCGTGCCTACCTCGAGCACGGGATGCAGACCCGCGCGCAGCCCGTGAAGCTCTGGACCGAGGGCCCGTTCTTCCGGCACGAGCGCCCGCAGGCGGGCCGCTACCGGCAGTTCACCCAGATCAACGCCGAGTCGATCGGCTCGGACTCGCCGCTGGTGGACGCCGAGCTCATCCTGATCGCGAGCGACATCGTGGGCGAGCTGGGGGTCGAGGGCGTGCGGCTGCGTCTCGGGAGCCTGGGCACGCCCGAGACGCGCGCGGCCTACCTCGACGAGCTGCGCTCGTACCTGCGCTCCCACGAGGGCGAGCTCTCCGACGAGGTTCGGGGCCGGATCGACGCCAATCCGCTCCGAGCCTTCGACGCCGACCACGAGGGAACCCGGAAGGTGATGGAGGACGCCCCGACCCTGATGGACCGCCTCGATCCGGCGGACGCGGAGCACTTCGCGGAGGTCCGCTCCCTGCTCGAGCGCAACGGAGTCGCCTACGAGATCGATCCCACCCTGGTGCGCGGTCTCGACTACTACACGCGCACGCTCTTCGAGTTCGTGTGCGAGCGGCTCGGCGCCCAGTCCGGGATCGGGGGCGGCGGCCGCTACGACGGGCTGATCGAGCAGCTCGGCGGCCCCCGGACGCCCGGCTGCGGCTGGGCGCTCGGCGTCGACCGGATCGCCCTGGCGCTGGAGGGGCAGGGCGACGCGGAGGCCGGGGGCGGGGAGCGCGACGGCGTCTTCGTCGTGGCCGAGGACGCCGACCGCGAGCGAGCCCTGTCGCTGGTCACCGAGCTGCGCCGCGCCGGCCTGGCCGCCGACCTGGACCTCGCCGGACGCGCGATCAAGGGCCAGATGAAGCAGGCGGACCGGGTCGGCGCGCGCCACGCCCTGATCCTCGCCGGCGATGAGAAGGCGACCCTCCGCGACATGAGCTCCGGCGAGGAACGGGAGGTCGACCCCGGGACCCTGGCTGAGACACTCTCCGCGGCATGAGCGAGGGATTCCCAGCGCTGCGGCCGAACGGATACCGCGACACCTGGTGCGGCCAGGTCCTGCCGGACAGGGTCGACTCCGAGGTCCGGGTCGCGGGCTGGGTTCACCGCCGGCGCGACCATGGCGGCCTGGTCTTCATCGACCTGCGTGACCGGACGGGGCTCGTGCAGCTCGTCCTCAATCCCGATGAGCTCGGGGAGGCGTTCAAGCTGGGACATGAGCTCCGCTCGGAGGACGTGCTGAGCGCGAGCGGATCGGTTGTCAAGCGCTCCCCGGAGACCGTCAACCAGGACCTCCCGACCGGGGAGGTCGAGATCCGGGTGACGGACGCGGAGCTCCTCTCCGACGCGGACACGCCGCCATTCGAGATCGAGTCCTTCTCGGGCGAGGTCAGCGAGGAGACTCGCCTCCGCTACCGCTACCTCGACCTGCGCCGCGACCGGATGAGGGAGGCGATCGAGCTCCGCCACCGGGTCGCCGCGTCGATGCGGGAGTTCCTCTCCGGCGAGGGCTTCCTCGAGATCGAGACACCGGTGCTGACGCGCTCGACGCCGGAGGGCGCACGCGACTTCCTCGTCCCGAGCCGGCTGCAGCGCGGCAACTTCTACGCCCTCCCGCAATCGCCCCAGCTGTTCAAGCAGCTGCTGATGATCGGCGGCTTCGAGCGGTATTTTCAGATCGCGCGCTGCTTCCGGGATGAGGATCTGCGCGCGGACAGGCAACCCGACTTCACGCAGCTGGACATTGAGATGTCCTTCGTCGACACCGACGACGTGATCGATCTGAACGAGCGCCTCCTCGCGCACGTTCTTCCGGTCTGCGGGGTAGACGTGGAGTTGCCGATGAAGCGCCTGGCCTACGACGAGGCGATCGACCGCTACGGCTCGGACAAGCCCGACCTGCGATTCGGCCTGGAGCTGCGGAACCTGACAGAGGTCTTTCGCGGCTCGGAGTTCAATGCGTTCCGAGCGGCGATCGAGGGCGGTGCGCTGGTGCGCGGGTTGAACGCCGGCAAGCGCGAGATGTCCCGCGGCGATCTCGACGGCCTGGTCGGAGAGGCGACGGAGCTCGGGGCGAAGGGGCTGGTCTGGGCCGTGGTGGAAGCCGATGGCTGGGGCTCCCCGGTCGCCAAGTTCCTCTCGGCCGACGAGATCAAGGCGGCAAACGAGGCTCTCGGCGCCTCGGAGGGCGACGTCGTCCTGCTCGTCGCCGATCAGCCGCTCCTCTCCGCGGAGGTCCTCGGCGAGCTGCGGCGGCGACTCGGCGAGCGACTCGGTCTGATCGATCCGGAGGCGAACGAGCTCGTCTGGATCGTCGACTGGCCGCTGCTCAGCTGGGCGCACGACGAGGAGCGCTGGGACCCGCACAACCACCCCTTCACCTCCCCCGACGGGCCCTTCGATCCGGCCGATCCGGGGGCCACCAGGGCGAAGGCCTACGACGTCGTCTGGAACGGATGGGAAATTGGTGGGGGCTCGATCCGTATCAGCGACCCAAAGGTGCAGCGAGAGGTGTTCGAGGTGATCGGAATCGACGAGCAACAGGCCGAGGAGCGCTTCGGCTTCCTGCTCGACGCGCTGCGCTATGGGGCACCCCCGCACGGCGGCATCGCCTACGGCCTGGACCGGATAGTGGCGCTCGGGTACGGCAGCGACTCGATCCGCGATGTGATCGCGTTCCCCAAGACGGCGTCGGGCGGCGACCCGATGACCGGCGCTCCCGCGCCGGTCGACGAGCGCCAGCTCCGCGATCTCGGGATCTCGATCAGAGGCGGGGGCGGAAAGGGTTGAGATGGAAGGGCGGCCTCCCCCCGACGGCGACGATCTGTTCGAGTGGACGGATGCTCCCTCGCGGCCGTCCGACCCGTCCCGCGAGCCGGGGGCCGGCGAACGCGAGCGCCCGGGTACCGGAGAGCGGGAGAGCCTGGGGACGGGCGAGCGCGACCGCGTAGGAACCGGAGAGCGCGACCGGGTCGGGACCGGAGAGCGCGACCGGGTCGGCACCGGCGAGCGCCGCAGGGTCGCACGCGGAGAAACGGGCGAGTACGAGCGCAGCGGCCGGCGCCCTCCGCCTGGACGGCGTGCGCGCCGCCGCGACCTGCCGGCGCGGGTGCGGCGCCGGCAGGACTTCATGATCGGCGGCGCCGTGCTGATCGTGATCGTCCTGATCATCGTGCTGGTCTCGGGCGGTGGCGGCAGCAGCGAGACGCCGATTCCGCTGAAGCGACTCGTGGGCCAGACGATCGTCGCGAAGCTCGGGGCGAAGGGACCCGACCAGACCCTGGTGAAGCGGGTGCGAAAGGGACAGGTGGGCGGCCTGATCGCCTTCGAGAGCGACGGGCAGAAGCTCAAGTCGGACGTCCAGCAGCTTCAGGCCGCGGCCAGCGCCGGCCACAATCCACCCCTGCTGGTGATGGTCGACCAGGAGGGCGGGGGCGTGAAGCGGATCAAGAGCGGCCCGCCCGACATCTCACCGGCGGATCTCGGCAAGAGCGGCGATGAGGGTCAGTCCAAGGGCCAGGGAGAGAAGACGGGGTCCTTCCTCAAGGGCCTCGGCGTGAACGTCGACCTGGCGCCGGTGCTCGACGTCTCCCAGTCCAACACCGCGGACACGATCAAGAGCCGCACCTTCGGTTCTGACCCGGACACGGTCGCCACGGTGGGCGTCGCGTTCGCGCGGGGGCTCCAGGACGGCGGGACGGTCGCCACCGCCAAGCACTTCCCGGGGCTCGGCAGAGCCACGGTCAACACCGACGACAACGCGGTGGCGATCGCCGCCACCAGCGACCAGCTGCAGAGCGACCTGAAGCCGTTCCGCGACGCCGTCGACGCCGGGGTGGGGATGGTGATGGTCTCGACGGCGAGCTACCCGACCCTCGGGGCCAAGAAGCCCGCCGCGCTCTCGCCGACCATCGTCAAGGGCCTGCTGCGCGGCCAGCTCGGCTTCGGTGGGGTCGTGATCACCGACGATCTCGAGGGTCAGGCGATCGCCGGCACGATTCCCCCGGCGGTGGCCGGCGCCGGCGCCCTGAAGGCGGGCGACGACCTTCTGCTCTACGCCAAGAGCACGAACACCTCGGCGAAGGCCTTCGGGCAGCTCGTCAAGGAGGTGAAGAGCGGGCAGATCGACCGCTCGATCGTGCAGGGCGCCTATGACCGGATCACCGACTTGAAGGACACCACCACTGGGTAGGGCCCGGCCGCAAATCTCCATCCACACACTGGGAGGCAAAGGAGGCCGATGAACGATCTCTTCAAACCCGACGACACACGCGACGCGCTTCGCAAGATCGGAGGGCTGCTGCTCGGCCTCGGCGCACTGATGATCTACATCCGGAAGGGCCCGCTCTTTCCCTTGAATCCGAGCCAGTGGGCCGACTTCCCGATGTTCCTGGTGCTCGCGATCCCGGCGGTCGTGCTCTACGGGTCGGTCCTGACCAGGCCCCGGACCGGCGAGCTGCGCACGTGGCAGGTCGTGTTCAGCGTCTTCGGGCTGGTCTTCGTGGTTCTCGGGCTGATGCAGTTCGTCGACATGATCGGCGGCGACCCGAACGCGGCGCTGAACGTGTTCTGGATCTTTCTCCTCACGGCCGGTCTCGCCTTCTACGCGGGGATCGTCGCCGGCGTCCGGGTCCAGCTCCTGCTGGGCTCGATCGCGCTGATCATCTCCTGGACGGCGCTCTGGGACGAGCTCCTCTCCGGTGGTATCGGCGCGCACTGGGGCATCTACCGCGGCCTGCTCGGCCTGATCGCCATCGGCCTCCTGGCGGGCGGTCTCTATTTGTGGCGGAACAACCCGGGCGGGGACCAGGTCGCCGCCAGTGCGACCACGCCGTCCGGCAACCTCGGCCTCTGGAAGGCATCGGAGCTCCTCACCGGGGCGGGGATCGCCGCGGTGATCGGCTGCGCGCTCGGCATCACGGCGCTCGGCAACCTCAATCCACTCGGCACCGGCACGCCCCCGATCGAGACGACCAACGTATGGGACACCCTGCTGCTGCTCGTCTCGCTCGGCCTGGTCGCGATCGGCTCGCAGATCGGGGTGAGGGGGCCGGTCTACGTCGGTGCGATCGGGCTGCTGCTCTTCCTGGTGATCGCAGGGCTCGACCTGAACTCGACGCCGCCGCACCCGTTCAAGCTCGGCGTCTGGCCGTGGGTTCTGCTCGGCCTCGGTGTGATCGCGCTCGGGCTCAGCTTCACCCGGGAGGGGAGCCTCGGCGATCAGCCTCGGCGGCTGGTGCAGAACCTGAGAGGCAGATGATGCGAGGGTGCTCCGCAAGGAGCAACCCGTTTTAGGAAGTCAGGATGAGCTCGCTCGTCGCTTCCTCGCCGCGCTCAGCGCGTGCAACCAGGAGGCGGTCGGCGAGCTCGTCCACCCAGAGGTGGAGATCCGAACCGAGCGGACCGTCCACCGCGGGACCGAAGCGGCGGTCGCGTGGGCGGGGAAGGCCTTCGACCACCTCGTTCGCCGCTACGTCCCGGTCGAGATGGAGGAGACCGGCTCAGGCATGCTGGTTCACGCCGAGCTCCAGTACGTCTGGCGCGAGAGCGGGGAGGTCGGGGACACCTCGCGGGTCGCGATCGAGCTCGGGATCCGCGACGGCCTGATCTCCTCGTGGCACCTCGAGGACGAGCCGGACACCCATTGACCCGGTGGTAGGCTGAGATCAGGCCCGAGCCTGTACGCGAACCGCTCCTTACGTTGACCCAACACAACTGGCTTGGGGGTCGATTTCCGGAGATCCCTCGGGATCCTCGGTAGACCACCACCTATGCGACACGGGTTACCAAGCCGGGGCGGCAGACGGCAGGTTGGAGCCGCTAAGCGGCCACCAGGCCGCTCATTCCTGGAGCGAAGGGCGAAGCCCGTAGCGACTTATCATGGGCGGCCGCTCGTGGCCGCGACCTGATGGCGAAGCCGTGAACCGAGACCTCCTGGAGCAGTTCCTCGCCGACGACACCCGCCGCGGCCCCGAGCCCGAGGGTGCCTTCACGGGCTCCGCCGGCGGTGCTCCCTGCGGCGACCTCGTCCGGATCTCGCTGCTCGCCCGGGACGGCACGATCGAGCGCGTCAGCTTCGATCGCGAGGGATGTGCCGCCAGCGCTGCCGCGGCCGCGGCGGTCGCCGAGTTGGCGGAGGGCGCCTCAGTCCTTGACGCCGCGCGGATTGGTCCGGAGGAAATCGAGGCCGAGCTCGGCGGGCTCGCGCCCACCCATCGCCACGCCCCGGTCCTCGCGGCGGACGCGCTCCATCGCGCGCTCTCCGCGCTCGCCGGGTCCGGGACACCGCTGGCCGAGCGGCCCGTCAAGGGCGAGCGTGTCCTCGTTGCCCTCAGCGGGGGAGTCGACTCCGCCGTCGCGGCCCTCCTCGAAAGCGAGGCCGGGCACGACGTGGTCGCGGTCACGCTCAAGCTCTGGGCGGATCGGGAGACCGACGGCGAGAAGAGCTGCTGCTCGCCGGAGGCTGTGCTCGGCGCGCGACGTCTCGCGCACTCACTCGGCGTGCCCCATCTCACCCTGGACCTGGAAACGGAGTTCCGCGCCGGGGTCGTGGACCCGTTCCTCCGCGGCTACGCGGAGGGACGCACCCCGAATCCCTGCGTGCTCTGCAACGGAGAGCTGCGGATCGACGCGATGATCGCCCTCGCCGATCGCGTCGGCGCGACGAAGCTCGCCACCGGTCACTACGCCGACATCGCTGACGACGGGCGCGGGCCGCTGCTGAGCGGCGCCGCCGACGGCGCCAAGGACCAGACCTACATGCTCTCGGGCCTGCGGCCGCAATCGCTGGAGCGCCTGCGGTTCCCGCTCGCGGAGCTGACCAAGCCGGAGGTCCGCGAGCTCGCGCAGCGGGCCGGGCTGGAGGTCGCGGGGCGCGCCGAGAGCCAGGACCTCTGCTTCCTCGCTGGCCAGGGCAAGCGCGAGTTCCTGCGCCGGCACGCCGGGCTCGAGGATCGCCCGGGGGAGGTGGTCGACCGCTCGGGGCGCCGTCTGGGGCTGCACGACGGCCATCACAACTTCACAGTCGGGCAGAGGCGTGGCCTGCGGGTGGGCGGCGGCGAGCCGCTCTACGTCCTGGAGACCGATGCCGCCGCCAATCGCGTCGTGGCCGGGCCGCGCGACGCGCTCGCGACGCACAGGATTCGGATCCGAGGCACGCGTCTCAACCGCCCCGCGGAGCGGGTCGACGGGGTGCGCCTGCGCTACCACGCGCCTCGCCGGGCCTGCCGGGTGCAGGCGAGCGGCGAGGACGAGGCGATCGTCTCGCTGACGGAGCCGGTGGACGGAGTCGCTCCCGGGCAGGTCGCGTGCCTGCTCGACGGTGACCTGGTCGTGGGCCACGGGACGATCGTCCAGGCGCTTCCCTTTCGCCGCTGCTGGGGGTAGGTTGCGCCCGCATCCAACAACGGGCACGGAAAAGGGGAGAAGAATGAACTTCGATTCGAGGATCAAGGCGATGGTCGGGGTCGCTTCGCTGGTAGGTCTGCTCACCGTCCTGGCGGCGGGCGGCTCTTCGAGCGCCGGGGCGGCTTCGCTGCCGAACTGCACCCCCGCCAACAACCTCGAGGCGATCATCGACGACTCCGGCTCGATGTCGCTCACGGACGCGGACCGGTTCCGCGTCGACATGGTCAACATCCTGGCCACCCTGAACCCGGACAAGACCATGGGGGGCGTCGAGTTCGGAAGCGATGCCGTGCCGCTGTTCTTCGCGAGTCCGATCGGGCCCAACCTCGGCGTGATCAAGTCCTCGCTCAACGCCGTCCAGGCCGACAACGGAGGCACGGACTACGAGCAGGGCTTCAACGTGGCGAACAGCCAGAACGCGGGCGCCAACGCCCGGATCTTCCTCAGCGATGGGGCTCCGAACTTCGACCCGGATCCCAACGTCTGGAAGAGCCCGAACATCAAGACCTACGTGGTCGGGTTCGGGACGGTGGATCCGACGGTGCTCAGCCAGATCGCGTCGGACACCGGCGGCCCGGTTCCGTTCAACGTCACCAACACGGCACAGCTCCGGACCGTGGCGGCCATCATCAATGCGCGGATCAACTGTCAGTCCGACCCGATCCAGATCACCAAGACCCTCTCGAAGCCGGGTCAGGTGAAGGGCCTGTCGTTCGCGGCCGATGACGACACGGCGCAGATCGTCACGAGCTGGACGCCGGGATCCAAGATCCAGGTGTTCGGGTTCACGCAGGGTGGTGGCGGCCACTCGTCGGCGGTGGCCCAGAGCGCTAAGAAGCACGGCGGGCGCATCAAGGCGAAGCAGACCCGCGGGGCCAGCTACACGGTGATCAACCTCTCGCACATTCACAAGGGCCGCGTCAGGTTCAAGATCAAGGCCAAGAAGCTGTCCGGCAAGGTCAGCGTCGCGACCGCCATCAGTCCCTAGTTTTCTTGGGGCGGCCGGTGAGCCGAGCTCGCCGGCCGCCCGCTTCTTAGACTGCGTTTCGTGAAAGTCGACGAGATCCGCAAGACGTACCTGTCGTTCTTCGAGGAGCGGGGCCATCAGATCGTGCCCTCGGCGTCACTGGTGCCTTCCGTGGACGACCCGTCGGTTCTCCTCACCACCGCCGGAATGCAGCCCTTCAAGCCGTATTTCCGCGGGGAGGCCGAGCCGCCGGCCCCGCGCGTCGCGGACGTTCAGCGCTGCTTCCGGACGGTCGACATCGACGAGGTCGGCAACACCACCCGTCATCTCACCTTCTTCGAGATGCTCGGCAACTGGAGCTTCGGCGACTACTTCAAGGAGCAGTCGATCGCCTGGGGATGGGAGCTCTCCACGGAGGGCTTCGGCTTCGACCCCGAGTTGATCTGGGTGTCGGTCTTCGAGGGCGACGAGGAGCTTGGCCTCGGTCCGGACGCCGAGGCGATCGAGATCTGGCGCTCGATCGGCGTGCCCGAGGAGCGCATCGTGGCGCTGCCGCGCTCCGAGAACTTCTGGCAGGGGGGCGACACCGGCCCGTGCGGCCCGTGCTCGGAGATGTACCTCGACCGCGGCCCGGAGTTCGGCCGCCCCGATGACCGGCCCGGCGACGACACCGACCGCTACCTCGAGTACTGGAACCACGTCTTCATGACATACGACCTGGCCGCGGACAGCTCGCTCAGCGAGCTGCCGATGAAGAGCATCGACACCGGCATGGGCCTGGAGCGGATGGCGGCCGTCCTCCAGGGGGTCGAGTCCGTCTTCGACGTCGATTCGCTCCGGCCGATCGTCGACCTTGCCGAGAGCCTGTCGGGCCGCTCCTACACACAGGATGCCCCGACGACCCGCGCGATGCGCATCCTCGCCGATCACTCTCGCGGCGCCGCGGCGATGATCGCCGACGGCGTGGTCCCGTCGAACGAAGAACGCGGCTATGTCCTGCGCCGCATCCTGCGCCGCGCGATCCACCGTGGCCGCTCGCTCGGGCTCGAGGCGCCGTTCATGGAGAAGTTCGCCGGAGAGGCGGTCGACATCCTCGGGCCCGCCTACCCGGAGCTGGAGGCCGAGCGGGACACGGTGATGCGCTGGGTCAACGACGAGGAGGAGAGCTTCGGTCGCACGCTCGACCGGGGCATGCAGATGGTGCGGGACCTGATCCGGCATGCCCACGAGGACCGGACGTCCTGGATCGACGCGGAGGACGCGTTCAAGCTCCACGACACCTACGGCTTCCCCTACGACCTCACCAAGGAACTGCTGGCCGAGGAGGGCCTCTCCGTCGACGACGAGGGCTTCGAGGAGCTGATGGAGGAGCAGCGCACCCGCGCCCGGATGGGGACAGCGACCGCCCATGGATCCGAGGACCATCATGGCGCCGTCCTCAGCTTCGCCTCGGAGGCACCGCCCTCGCGCTTCGTCGGCTACGAGAAGCTGCGGGCCGAGACCAGCTTGCTCGCGATTCAGGGCGACAACGGAAAGGCGCTCGTCAAACTCGAGGAGAGCCCCTTCTACGCAGAGGGCGGCGGCCAGGTCGCGGACGCGGGCGAGGTCCGCTGGGCGGGGGGAAGCGCCAGGGTGACCGACGTCTACCGGATCGGCGAGGACCAGGCGGTCGAGCTCGACGGACCGAGCGACGGGCTCGAGGCCGGCGGCCGCGTGGAGGCGGAGGTCGACCACGTGGCGCGTTTCGCGACGATGCGGAACCACACGGCGACCCACCTCCTGCACGCGGCGCTCCGGGAGCGGCTGGGGACGCACGTGCGCCAGGCGGGCTCCTCGGTGCGCCCGGACAAGCTCCGCTTCGACTTCACCCACGGGGCTCCCCTGACGAGCGAGGAGCTCCGCGACGTCGGCGACCGCGTCAACGACTGGATCAAGGAGAGCCACTTCGTCCGGGCGCTCGAGATGTCACGGATGGACGCCGAGCGGCTCGGCGCGATGGCCCTGTTCGGCGAGAAGTACGGGGACTGGGTGCGCGTGGTCGAGGTCGCGGACGTCTCGCGCGAGCTCTGCGGGGGCACGCATGTCCCGAATACGGCCGAGATCGGCATCTTCGCGATCGCCTCCGAGGGATCGAGCGCGGCGAACGTCCGCCGGATCGAGGCGCTCACCGGTCCGGCTGCGATCGACTGGTTCCGGTCGCGATCGCGAAGCCTGAGCGAGATCGGCCGGATCGTCGGCGCCGCGCAGGACCCGGTCGCGGGCGCCCGCCGGCTGGCCGAGCGCCTTGCGGGGCTGGAGCAGAGCGCCAAGCAGACCGGCTCGGCCGACCTCTCCAAGAAAGCCGAGGAGATGGCGGCCACCGGACAGAGAATCGGCGGTGTGACGGTCTTCGTGGGCAGGGGCGACGACGCCGACCAGCGCTCGTTGCTCGAACTCGCCGATCGGATCAAGTCCCGTGCCGGCGAGGCCGCGGTGGTGCTCGGTGGCGCGGCCGACGACAAGGTGGCGCTGGTCGCGAGCTTCAGCAAGGAGGTCACCGATCGCGGCATCTCGGCGGCCGACGTGATCCGCGAGGTCGCCCAGATCGTCGCCGGGGGCGGGGGCGGTCGCGAGAACGTCGCCCAGGCAGGGGGCCGCGACCCCTCGAAGCTGGACGAGGCGCTCTCGGCCGCGCGAGACGCTATTGAGTCCAAGCTCGACTCCTGAGTCACGCCCGAATGGCGAAGGTGCTCGGACGTGATGGTTGACGATCCACGTTTACAGGTATAAGACTCCGGTGGGATCCACTCCCGGAGTGGGAGACAACTACAAGGAGGACTCAGGGTGAGCAAGCTTGGAAGGCTGCTTCTGCTGGGCATGATGACCACGCTGGCGGGCCTGGGACTGGTGGCCTGCGGCGGCGGAAGCAGTGGCGGGGGAGGGTCGAACGGAGGGACGGCCACGGTCCTGATGGGCACCGCGCCGGACTACCTCGATCCTCAGGAGGAGTACACGACCCAGGGGGCCGAGCCCACCTGGATCAGCTACACGCCTCTGGTCACCTACAAGCACGAGAACGCGCCCGGCGGCAACGAGGTCATCCCGGGCCTCGCGACGGCTCTCCCGCAGATCTCGCAGGACCAGAAGACCTACACCCTGACCCTTCGCAAGGGCCTCGTGTTCTCGAACGGCCAGCCCGTCAAGGCGAGCGACTTCAAGTGCACGGTCGAGCGCATGATCAAGGTCAACTGGGGCGG
>DASUPK010000187.1:0-9079 GCA_036276255.1 Solirubrobacterales bacterium | reverse complement strand
GACGTCGGCCCGGCGCTGAAGCTGAACGTGCCGACCATCTGGGTCAACCGCCACGGCGAGAAGCTCGACGGCCGCAAGGCGCCGGACGCGACGGTCAAGAACATCCGCGAAGCCGCCGCGAAGCTCGGCGCGAAGTAGCGCAGCAACAAGGTGGTCTGCGCGCCCTGAGGGCGCTATGTGCAGATGCCGAGAGCGGTGATCGAGAGGGGCCCGCCCCCGAAGCCGGCCAGCGCGCTGGCACGCCACGTGCCGCTCGCGGCCTGACTCTCGTAGTAGAGCGGCCGCGCGGTCATCGCGGCCGTAGCCGGGAAGGGTGAGATGAATCCTCCGTCCGAGAGCTGAGTCTTCGCCGGGCAGGACGCACTGCCGGCCGAGATCGGGCTGAGCGCGCCCGGCACCGTGAAGGCAGTCGTGCCGCTGGTGATCTTTGGTGGCGTCTTCAACCCCTTTGCGCAGTACGCATAGCCGGTCAGGGTCCGTGCGGGACTGTTGCCACTGTTCTGCACCGACGCATGCCAGTCCTTGCCCACGGGCTCGTTCTCGTAGACCAATGCCTGATGCACGTTGCCGTTGGCGGGCGGCGTATACAGGAAGCCCCCGGAGATGAGCCGCTGCTTCTTGCCTTGGCAGCGCGCGATTGCAGTCGCCGGCGTGGTGTTGGTGTGCGCGATGACCGGCACCGAGATCGTGACTTCCTGGGGTGTCTTCTTCAGGCGCCGGCAGTGCACGGTGGAGGTGATGCCGAGTGGCGGGGGCGAACCGCTGATACCGAAGTAGGAGCCGGACGCGACCCAGCTGTTGGGCGAGGCCCGGTGTGACTCGTCCGGGAAGATCAGTGCCTGGTTGGACGGCGTCGTAGCAAAGCCCCCGCCGAAGGCCTTTTTGCCCGGCGGACAGGTGGCGGTGGCCGTGACCCTCGTTCCCGTAGTCGCGGTCGTCGGGCTGGCGGCCGAGACCGTCACCACCGGCCCAAGCTTCTGCGCCTTGCCCTTCTTGGCGATGCCCGGCGATGCGAAGACACCCAGCAACAGACCGACACAGGCGAAAACTCCGACGACGCGCACTGCGCTAACGCGACCCAGACTCATGCTCCTCTCCCCTTTAGACGTGACGCTCCGAACCTACCATGCGCACAAGCGCTCGGGGCACATCGTCGGCGAGCGTCGACGCTATTCGATCTTCGCGAGCAGATCGCCCGAGTTCACTGCTGCGCCCTCCTTGGCTGGGAGCTGCGTGATCTTGCCCGACTTGTGGGCGGTGATCTCGTTCTCCATCTTCATCGCCTCGATCACGCAGACGAGGTCGCCCTCCGAGACCTCCTGGCCCTCCTCGACCGGCACCTTGAAGACGTTGCCCTGGAGTGGCGAGACCAGGTCGTCGCCGGAGGCGGAGCTGCCGCTGCCGCCCGAACGCTCTCGCTTGGGCGGGCGCTTCAGGGCGGCTCCGCCGCTCCCCGCGGACGGTGCCCCGACCGCCTCGCCGATCACCTTCACGTCGAAGAGCTTGCCGGCCACCTCGACCTTGTAGTCGCGGGTCACGTGCTCTCCGTCGTCCTCGGCGTGGAGTGCCGTCTCAGCCGTCTCCTCCGCGGCCAGCTGCTTGAGCCAGTTGCGATCCCCGACCAGGTCGCGGCAGGTCTCTCCGTCGGCCCACTGCTGGGTGGCGAGGAGGGCCTTGTGGAAGGGGATCAGGGTGGTGACGCCGCCGACCTCGTACTCACCGAGCGCGCGGATCATCCGGCGGGTGGCGTGCTCGCGGTCGACGTCCCAGACGATCAGCTTCGCGACCATCGGGTCGTACGTCGGAGTGACCTCGGACCCCGCCTCGACGCCCGAGTCGACCCGCACGCCCGGGCCCGCCGGCTCTCGATAGCTGGTGATCTTTCCCGGGGCGGGCGCGAAGTTCTTGTGGGCGGCCTCGGTATTGATGCGGCACTCGATCGCGTGGCCGCGCAGGTCGACGTCCTCCTGCGAGATCGACAGCGGCTCGCCGGCCGCGATCATGATCTGCTCCCGGACGATGTCGATCCCGGTGACCATCTCGGTCACGCAGTGCTCGACCTGCACCCGGGTGTTCATCTCGAGGAAGTAGTACTCATCGCCGACCTGGAGGCCCTCAACGGTGCCGGCCGAGCGGTAACCGACCGCCGCCGCAGCCTCGGTGGCGATCTTGCCGATGCGCTCGCGCATCTCGTCGTCGACCTTCGGCCCCGGCGCCTCCTCGATCAACTTCTGATGGCGACGCTGGATCGAGCAGTCGCGCTCGCCGAGGTGGATCACGTTCCCCTTGGAGTCGGCCAGGACCTGGACCTCGACGTGCCGAGGGTCCTCCATGTAGCGCTCGAGATAGACCGTCGGGTCGCTGAAGAACTTCTCGCCCTCACGGGCGGCGCCCTCGAAGGCATCGGCGAGGTTCTCCTCGTCGACGGCGACCCGGAAGCCCTTGCCGCCCCCACCGCCCGCCGCCTTGCAGGCGATCGGGTAGCCGATCTCGCGCGCCTGCTTCTTCGCTGCCTCGACGTTCTTCACCGGAGAGGTGGCCCCGGGGACGATCGGGACGCCCGCCTCCTGCATCAGCTCGCGGGACCGCGTCTTCGACCCCATCGCCTCGATCGCCTTCGGCGGCGGCCCGATCCAGGTGATCTTCGCCTTCTCGCAGGCCGCCGCGAACTCGGCGTTCTCGGCCAGGAAGCCGTAGCCGGGGTGAATCCCATCGGCGCCGGCGCTGGTGGCGACCTCGAGGATCTTCTCGATGTTCAGGTAGCTCTCGGCAGGCGTGGCCGGACCGAGCAGAAAGGCTTCGTCAGCCTCGCGCACGTGCGGGGCGTCTCGGTCGAGCTCCGAGTAGACGGCGATCGAGGAGATCCCCATCTCCTTCAGCGCTCGGGCGACGCGAATGGCGATCTCGCCGCGGTTTGCGATCAGGACTTTCTCGAACACGGCGGGGGAGTTTAGGCGGCCACCAGGCCGCTCCACTTTGGAGCGGAGGGCGAATCCCCGAAGCCGGGTTGCCTAATCCTCGATGCCGGCCGCCGCGGGCTCGCGACGGGCTTGCGCCCGCGCGGCGAGCTCCCGCTCGATCCTTGCGTCCCGCTCCAGCTCGGCCTGCTCCTCGGGGTCGTGCTGGACCTCCTTGCGCAGGGCCATCTGGACGGCGAAGAGCGCGGCGATCGCGAGGCTCGCGCCGCCCACGACCCAGGGAACGAGGTCCGTGTTCGCCTTGTTCATGATCGTGATCCCGGCCCCGATCAGGACGACGCCGAGCGCGTAGCGCAGAAAGCCCTGTGGCGCCTTCACCGAGAGGTTCGATCCGAGGATGACGCCGGGCACCGAGCCGACCAGGATGTTCGCGGCCAGCCCGAAGTCGACGTTGCCGCCGATGATGTGGGCGATCGAGGCGGCCCAGAGCAGGATCGCCGCGTGGACGACGTCCGTGCCGACGACTTTCCTCGGGGTGAGGCGGTAGACGGCGATCAGCATGATCCCGATCAGCGTGCCGCTGCCGGCGGAGCTCAGGCCGATGATGAAGCCGGTGGTGGCGCCGATGCCCACGGCGGCCACCTTGTGGCGGGTGTGCATCTCGAAGGTCTCGCGTTCCTGGATCTTGTCGGCCAGGAAGAGGCCACGGAGGAGGGTGGCTGCACCGACCACCAGCAGACAGCCGGCGAGGATCGCGAAGACGGTCTCGTCGAGCTGGTCGCCCAGCCGGCGCTTGAGATAGTCGAGGAACCAGACGCCGGCGATTGCGGATGGGACGCTGCCGACGGCCATCCAGTAGACGAGGGGCAGGTTCACGGTCTTCAGCTTCAGGTGCCGCCAGCTGCCGGCGCTCTTGGTGATCGCGGCGTAGAAGATGTCGGTGCCGATCGCGGTGGTCGGCTTGATCCCGAAGACCAGCACGAGCAGGGGCGTCATCAGGGAGCCGCCGCCCATCCCGGTCATGCCGACCAGGAAGCCCACGCCGAGGCCGAAGAAGATGATTGCTGGATCCATTTGAAATCCTGCGCCGGGGGCGCGGCCGGTTTGGACGAAGGCCGCTTCGACCCCTCTTCTCCTTTTATGACCAAAAGGGTCCTAAAAGGAGCGGCCACCTTAGCGAAGAGAAGCTTTTCCCCCTAATAGCTGGGGATTTCTAGTGCCGAATGGTGCTAGCGAGTGATCCGGGCGCCCTCGTCCTGGGTGAGCTCCAGGACGTCGGCGGGGATCTTCCCGTCGCGCAGGTCGGCGATGGTGACGTTCTCCAGGACGCGGCGAAGGGAGGCGCGCACCGCGATCCAGACCTCGCTGAGCTGCTCTGCGTTGCCCGGATAGCTGGTCTGCTCGGGCGCCTGGTCCTGGATGTTGGCGAGCGGTCCCTCGACCGCGCGGATCACGCTCGCCAGCGTGATCTCCTCGGGCGGCTGCGCGAGCCAGTAGCCGCCGCGGGCGCCGCGCCGGGCCCGCACCAGGCGGGCATGTTTGAGCTCGAGCAGGATGTGCTCCAGGAACTGGAGCGGGATGCCCTGCGCCTCGGCGAGCTTCTCGCCCTTCACCGGCTCGTCGCCGGCGGCGGCCATCTCGACCGCAGCGCGCACGGCGTAATCGGCTTTGGCGGAGATCCTCATATGCTCACCCGCCGATGATGGACCTTCAGAGCCATTCGAGGTACTCCGACGGCGAGCTGCCGCCCGCGGGTGTGGTGGCGGCCGCCGTGGAGGCGGGCGTGACGACCCTGGCGCTCACCGACCACGACGGGGTCGACGGCGTGGCCGAGGCCGGCGAGGCCGCGAGCGAGGCGGGGATCGTGCTGGTTCCCGCGACGGAGATGTCGTGCGTGCACGGCAGCATCGATGACATGCACATGCTGGGCTACTGGGTGGACACGACCGCGATCGCGCCGGCCTGCGAGCGGGCGCAGCGGGAGCGCGTCACCCGGGCGCAGGAGATCGTCGAGCGACTCAATTCCCAGGGTGTGCCGGTCAGCTTCGAGGACGCGATCGCGGTGGCGGGCGATGCGTCGTCGGTGGGCCGACCCCACATCGCCAAGGCCGCCGGCGTGAAACCGGACGGCATGAGCGCCTTCTTCGAGGAGTGGTTGGTACCGGGTGCGAAGGCGTTCGTTTCGCGTCGGTGGCCGGACGCGGCCGAGGCAACCGACATCATCCACGGGGCCGGGGGCTCCGCCGTCCTCGCCCATCCGTTCTGGGACATGGACGACCCCAACGAGGTCGCGGCCCTGATCGAGGACCTCGACCTGGACGGGGTCGAGTGCTTCTACCCCTCGCATGACCGCGCGCAGACGAGGTTCCTGCTGGACGTCTGCAGGGACCGAGGGCTTGCGGCGACCGCTTCCTCTGACTTTCACGGTCCCAACCACAAGATGTTCGACTCCTTCTGCGCCTATCCGACCTATGACCTCGGCGAGCCGGAGCTTCCGCCCCGCCGCTTGGGCTGAAATCAGGCGGGCTGAGCCGCCGGGATCAGCTGCCGCTCCTCGAGCAGCGCCAGCACCTTCGCCGCCGAATCCTCAGCCGAGTCATGCTCCGTGTCGAGTGTGAGCTCGGAGTTGAGCGGGGGCTCGTAGGGGTCCGAGACGCCCGTGAACTCCTTGATCTCGCCCTTGAAGGCCTTCTCGTAGAGACCCTTCACGTCGCGCTCGGCGCAGACCTCGACCGAGGCCTTCACGAAGACCTCGATGAAGCGCTCGCCCATCGTCTCGCGAGCCTCGTCGCGGATCTCGCGGTACGGGGAGATCGCGGCGGTGATCACGGGAACGCCGTTGCGGGAGAGCAGATCGGCCACGAAGGCGATCCGGCGAATGTTGGTGTCGCGGTCCTCCTTCGAGAAACCGAGGCCCTTCGAGAGGTTCTCGCGGACCACGTCGCCGTCGAGCACCTCCACGCGCGAGCCCCGCTCGCGCAGCTCGGTCTCCACGAGGTGGGAGATGGTCGTCTTGCCGGCGCCCGAAAGCCCCGTGAACCAGAGGGTAAATCCCTTCTCGTCAGCCATTTGACTGCTGCTCCTTTGCGTATTCGTCGATCAAGATCTGAGCCACCTCGGGGCGGCTGAACTCCTGCGGCGGCTTCTCGCCGTTGCCGAGCATCTCGCGCACCTTCGTGCCGCTCAGGAAGACGTGGTCGTCGGCGCCGTGCGGGCAGGTCTTGCCCGAGGCCATTCCCTCGCACTTGTTGCACCAGAAGGTGTGCTCGAAGAAGAGGGGCTGGATGCCGAGCTTGTCGATATCGAGCCCGTCGAAGATCTTCTGCGCGTCATAGGTCCCGTAGTAGTCGCCGACGCCGGCGTGATCGCGGCCCACGATGAAGTGGGTGCAGCCGTAGTTCCGGCGGGCGATCGCGTGGAGAATCGCCTCGCGCGGACCGGCGTAGTGCATCTTCGACGGGAAGACGTTGAGGATCACGCGGTCGGACGGGTAGTAGTCCTGCATCAGGACCTCGTAGCAGCGCATCCGCACCTCGGCGGGGATGTCGCCCGCCTTGGTCTTGCCGATCAGGGGGTGGATCATCAGCCCGTCGGTGATCTCGAGCGCGGTCTTCGTGACGTGCTCGTGGGCGCGGTGGATCGGGTTGCGGGTCTGGAAGGCGACGATGCGCTTCCAGCCCCGGTCCTCGAAGGACTTCTTCGACTCAGCCGGGGAGAGGTAGCGCTTGGTGAACGCCTCCTCGTGGTCGGGGAGCTCGTCGACCTCGTAGGTGCCAGCGATGCAGCGGGCACCCTCCTCATAGATGGCGGCGACGCCGGGATGCTCCTTGTCGCCCGTGCCGTAGACGTTCTCGGCCTCGGCGTCCAGGTCGCGCTCGAAGATCTCCGTCACGTTGAGCCGGCCGAGCGGCTTGCCCTCGTCGGAGGAGACCTCGATGGCGTCGCCCTCCGAGGCATCGAGGTCGGTCGCCAGCGTGATCGGTATCGGCCAGTACTCGCCGCCCGTGAGGGTCATGTTCTCCACCACGCTCTTCCAATCCTCGGAGCCCTGGGGGCCGGTGAGCGGGGCGAAGCCGCCGTTGCCGATCATCTCGAAGTCGGCGGTCTGGCGGTCGGTGAGCTGGAGCTTCAGGGCAGTCTCTGTCATTGCGTCCTTGAGTGGATAAAGGTGATCGGTTCGGTCAGGAAGGCGGCGGAGGGTAGCTAAGCGCAGCTACCCGTGCAGCCCGCATTCAGTCTTCTCGAGGCCCGCCCAGCGCCCGGCGCGGTCATCCTCGCCCGCGCCCGGCTTGCGGGTGCAGTGCGTGCAGCCGATCGAGGGGTAGCCCTGATCGTGAAGGGAGTTGTAGGGGATGTCGTGCTCTGAGATGTAGGACCAGACCTCCTTCTCGCTCCAGTCCGCGAGGGGATTGAGCTTCCAGAGGCCGAAGCGCTTGTCCCAGCCGAACTTCGGGGCGCCCGCGCGGGTCTGTGAGTCCGAGCGGCGGATGCCCGACACCCAGACGTCGACCGCGGCGAGCGCCGAGCGCATCGGCTCCACCTTGCGGATCCCGCAGCAGGCGTCCGGATCCCGGCTCCAGAGCTCGTCGCCGTAGAGGCCCTTCTGCTGCTCGAGGGTGATCGAGCTGTAGCGGTGGAAGTTGATGCCGTAGCGCTCCTCGAGACGCGCCTTGGTCTCGTAGGTCTCCGGGAAGAGCACGTCGGTGTCCAGATAGAAGAAGCGCACATCGGGGTTAATCGAGTGCGCCATATGGACCGTCACCGAGCTCGTCTTCTGGAACGAGCAGGCGATGTACATGCGCGGGCTGAAGGTGTCGAGCGCCCAGCGGAGCGCCTCCTCGGCGCTCGCGTCCTCGAGCTCGGCGGCGACCGCCTCAGGGTCGAAGGGGAGACCCTCGAGCTCCGCCGCGGGAACCGCGGCGTGTTCGGTTGCCGGCGTCGCCATCGTCAGGCGTGGCTCCTGCGTCGCAATCCCAAGTCGCGGCGGCTTTGCCGCCGCTCCGAAATGGAGCTCCTTGTCGCCACTAGACCGCGCACTCGCCTTCGCCGCGCTCGACCTTGTAGGGCTCGGAGCGGTTCCAGTCGATGAAGAACATCAGGTTGTCCGCGCTGAACTCGACCGGCAGCTTCAGGTCCGAGATCAGCTCCTCGAAGGCGTCGAAGCCGGTGCGGTCGACGAAAGCGTTGAAGTTCTCGCCGTCCTCGCGGTTGTCCTCGTAGTGGCGGATCCACCGCTCCACCGCGTCCGGGACGCGCTTGGCGGGCAGACGGGCCTTGAGGCGATGGCCGAAGACGACATCGCCCCCCTCGAAGTTGCCGGCGATATGAGGGATGTACGCCGGGATCGTGTGCTCGCCGACCTTGATGGAGGCGCCATAGAAGCCGATCGTCGCGATGTGGTGCTGCGAGCAGCCGTTCGGGCAGCCGCTCATCTTGATGTGGATCTGCTTGGTCAGCGGGTCGGTGATCTCCATCGCTTCCAGGCGCCTCTGCAGCTCCGCGTTGAGGCCCATCGAGGCCGTGATCCCGAGCTTGCAGCTGTCAGTGCCGGGGCAGCTGACGACGTCGGTGACCCGGAAGGCGCCGGAGTCGCCGAGGTCGAGCTCCTTCAGGCGGGTCCAAAGGTCGTAGAGGGACTCGGGCCGCACCCAGCGCAGAACCAGGTTCTGCTGCACGGTTGTGCGGGCGTAGCCACCGGTGAAGTCACGCATGATCTGGGCGAGTCCGCGGAATTGCTCGGGCGTCAGGTCGCCCCGGGTGACCTTGGCGGTGGCGGTGACGAAGCCGTCCTGGCGCTGCGGCTCGACGTTCTCGTCGACCCAGGCATCGAACTCGCTCGCCTCGCCGTTGGGCGAGCCGTAGCTCTCCGGGACGGCGGGGGCGTCGGCCTCCTCGTCATGCACGTAGAGGAGGTGATCGATGGTGAAGTCACGCTCGTCGACCCAGTCACCCTCGAGCTCCTCGTCGACCAGCTCGCGGAACGCGTCCATGCCGATCTTGTCGACCAGCACCTTGATGCGGGCGCGCATGCGGTTCTCGCGCAGCCACTCCTGGCGGTCGAAGATGCGCAGCGCGGCCTCGGTCACCTTCAGGTAGTCGCCGTTGTCGAGCTCGACGAACTCGTAGAGGGTGGGCGCGATGCGGGGCTGGATCGAGGTCCC
>DASUPK010000186.1:0-2882 GCA_036276255.1 Solirubrobacterales bacterium | reverse complement strand
CTTCCTCCTCGTAGGTCTCCTCGGGGTCCAGTCCCCCGCCCTCGTAGACCTCCTCGTCCTCGAGGGCCGGCCTGACCTCCGTGCCCGACTCCTCGGGAGGCGGCTCGGTGCCCGAGACGGGCTCCTCCGTGTAGGGCTCCTCCTCTTCGAGATAGGGCGCCTCCTCCTCCGCGGGTCCGAGCGCCTCGAAGTCGTCGTCTTCGGCCGGAGCAGGCTCAGAGGCGAGCGGCTCCTCGTCGGTCTCGAAGTCGTAGAGCGCAGGGGCCCCCGAGTCGGCGGCGGGCTCCTCGGCGGCCGGCTCGGCGGCGGGCTCCTCGGCGGGCTCCTCGGCGGCCGGCTCCTCGGCGGCGGTCTCCTCGGCGGCCGGCTCGATGGGCTCCGGCTCGAGCGGCAACGGCGGCAGGCCGCCGGTCTCCCCGGGCGGAGGATGCTCCTGGGTGGGCACGTCGATCCGCCCGCGGGCCCGGCCGGGCGGCTCGGGGCCGGGGGGCGGGGGCGGCGGAGGCTCGGGGAACGAGCTCTCCGGCTCGGGTTCCCGCTCGGGCTCAAGCTCCGACTCCTCCTCCACCTCCCCCTCGGGCGCCGCCTGCTGGGCGGCGGCCGGTGGGGGCGCCTCGGGGTCGTACGGCAATTCGGTGGGTCCGGCAGCGGACTCGAAACCCTCATCCTCTGGGAACGGCTCCTCCTCGGCGATCAGGTCTTCGAGCGACTCGGAGGCGGAGGACGGCTCCGGTGCACCCTCGGGCTCGGGCTCGGCGACCTGCGACTCCGAAGCGGTTTCCGGCTCGGTTGAGGGCTGATAGCCCTCGAGCGAATCGTCGAGGGTCTCCTGCCCCGAAATCTCATCCTGGCCGGGAAGCTCGACCTGGCCCGGAATCTGCTCGACCCCCTCGGGCGGGCTGAGTTGCTCGGGCGGCTCCTCCTCAGAGGAGGGCTCCGATGGGCGGAGCGCCTCGGACTCGACCAGGCGGGTGGGGTCCTCGCCACCGGCGTCGGGCTCGCTCAGTCCTTCCGGCGCCTCCAGGTCGCTCAAATCCCCCGGAGCCTCGATCTCTTCCAGGCCGCCGGGCTCAGCGACGGCCTGGCCGGATGCCTGCGGGTCGGCCTCTCCGGATGCAGAGACCTCGTTGAAGAGCTCGTTCGAGGCGAACGGATCCGGGCGATCGGTGGAACCGAACGCCTCGTCCTCGATCTCGCGCAGGTCGGCGTCGTGCGCGCCGTGCTTGCGCTTCAGATCGAGGTGTTCGCGAATCGCGTCGTCGAGTATTCCCATGATGCGCGGTATGGCCGCCTCGAGGGGTCAAAGCTTAGGCGGTGCAGGGCTTATGTGATAGCTGGATCGCCGCCTGGACCCTGCACTGGAGCGACCAATTTACGGACGTTTGCCGTGCGCACGGCGCTCGGGGGGGGAATGCCGCCTTCCTGACCTTGGCGTTCCCTCGTCCACGTGGTCGCCCGGCCGAGTCGCCGGCGCGGCGCGGATCTGGTTCTTGCCCGCTCGCTTCGCGCGCAGCAGTGCCCGATCGGCCGCATCGACCAGGGAATCGAGGCTCTCGGCCGAGTCCGGAATCGTCGCCACGCCCAGGCTGATCGTCACGGCCATCGACCCACCCTCGCGCAGCCGCACCTCGGTGCCCCGCATCCTGTCGGCGAGCCGCTCACCGAGGATGAGCGCACCCTCGCGGTCGGTCTCGACCAGGATCACGGCGAGCTCGTCGCCGCCGTAGCGGGCGGGGACGTCGATCGACCGGATGCCCTCCCGGACGACGTCCGCCACCTTCTCGAGCACGACGTCCCCCTGCATGTGGCCCTCGCGGTCGTTGATCTGCTTGAAGTCGTCGACGTCGATGATCAGCAGCGAGATCGGATGGCGGAAGCGGCGGGCCCGGTCCACCTCACGCTCGAGCGTCTCGGCCATGTACCGCCGGTTCGCCAGACCGGTCAGGGGGTCGGTCACGGCCTGCTCGGCCACACGCCGGTGCAGCCGGGTGAGGGTGCGCGCCAGGGCCCAGGCGAGGGCCACCCCGAGGATCAGGAAGAGCACCAGGATCCCGAAAACCGGCGGGCCGATGCCGAGGAAGCCGCCGGACTTCGGCGGGCCGAGCATGACGAGCGTCAATCCGTCGCCGGCGTCGAGCGTCGTTGCATGCGCCCTGTAGCTCTCACCGCCCGCGGTCAGGTCGGCGGTCTGGTCCGCTTCCAGGGTCTTCGAGGGGGCCGGGACGGTGGAAGCGAGCGTCGTCCCCGCCCGGCGCAGCACCACCTGCTGTCCCGTCAGGCGGTGGACCGTCGCCACGTATAGCTGCGCCGTCGTCGTGGACAGACGGAGGCCGCCGACCGGGCGCGCCTCCTCGGTCAGGCCGACCCTCGCGAACGCCACGGCGTCCGGTGATCCACTCGCCGCCATCTCGCGGCCGGCGTTGTCGACTATCTGGACCCGAATCACACCCGGATCGCGGGCCGTCTGGGCGGTGAAGGCGCGGAGGGCCGCGGCGTCTCCGGACCTCAGCGCCGCGGCGAGCTCGGGGCTGCCGGCGACGTGGCGCGCTTGGGCGGCCGCGGCATCGGTTCGCTCGTGAAAGATCGAGACCGCCGTCTGGAGGCCGCCGGCCAAGCGCGCGTCGGCCTTGCCGCGCTGCGAATCCTGCCCGACGAACAGCAGGATGCTGATCAGCGCCGCCGTCGGCACGATCGCGATCAATAGGAAGAAGAGCGCCAGGCGCCGTCCGAAACTCACCCTGCGAAAGCGTATCCTTGCCCCGACTCGCGTGGAAGGTTGTCTGCGAGCCAACATATGTCCCAAACGCGCGGGGCTATAGCTCAGTTGGGAGAGCGCCTGGATCGCACCCAGGAGGTCGCCGGTTCGAGTCCGGCTAGCTCCA
>DASUPK010000185.1:0-2073 GCA_036276255.1 Solirubrobacterales bacterium | reverse complement strand
TCGCGCACGGCTAGGCGATCGACGTGCGGAGCTCGCCCAACGTGGGCGAGGAGATCACGATCTCGTCGCCGGGCCGCAACCAGACCCGGGGGTCGCGCACGCTGCCGACCCCGGAGGGCGTCCCGGTCGAGACGATGTCGCCCGGCTCGAGGGTCATCCAGCGGGAGAGTCGCGCCACCAGCTCGGCCACGGAGAAGATCAGGTCGGATGTCGAGGCGTCCTGCATGCGCTCACCGTTGAGGTCGAGCGTGAAGGAGATCTCGTCAGGCGCCCCCGCCTCGTCCGGCGTGACGAGCGCCGGGCCGCAGGGGGCGGAGCCATCGAAGACCTTCCCCGGCATCCACTGCGGGGTCGCGAACTGGAGGTCCCGGGCCGAGAGGTCATTGAGGAGCATGTAGCCGGCGATCGCCTCGAGCGCCTGGCCGGGCTCTACGTCCCTGCAGCGCCGGCCGACGACGAAGGCGACCTCGGCCTCGTAGTCGACCTTCTTGCTCGCCGCGGGGAGCTCGACCGTCGCCCCGGCCGGCGCGAGCGCGTTCCGGAACTTGGCGAAGAAAGTCGGCTGCTCTGGAGGATCGATTCCGGCCTCGGCGGCGTGCGAGCGGTAGTTGAGCCCGATGCAGACGATCTTGTCCGGGTTCGGCAGCGGCGGCAACGGCAGGGGATCGTGAACTGGGGCGGGACCGCCCGCCTCGAGCCCCTGGGTCAGTTCCCCGACGCGATCCGCCTCGATCAGCTCCCGGACGGTGATGGACTCGACGCCGAGCACCGGGGCGGCGTCGATCACCCCCGCCCCGGTCTGGACGCCGGCCCTGGCAGCGCCGTCTGCCGCGTAGGTCACGAGTCTCATCGCGGCCACCCTAGTCGCCGCCTGGGCATCCCGCGAGCGGGTTCGCCAGGTTCTCGCGCCATCGAGGGGAGGCAGCGGCTAGCCTCCTATGGCCCTCGGGGGCGTAGCTCAGTTGGTTAGAGCGCCGGCCTGTCACGCCGGAGGCCGCGGGTTCGAGTCCCGTCGCTCCCGTTCTTCACTGATGCGGCAGTGACGAGCCGGCGAGGAAGAAGAACCAGAGCTCGAAGACCAGGACGCCGAGCACGACGCACGCCGCGATGACTCGCTCGGGCGCGCTCATCCCGAACCTCGACCTGATGTCCTGAACCCGGTCGCCGCGCTTGGCGCGCTGCCAGGGGGAGGTCTCTCCGGCGAACCTCGGCCGACCCGTGATCCGGTCGTACTTCCGGCTCAACCAGGTCAGGGCGAGTCCGAGGATGAACTCAAGGACGGCGAGGACGACGAGCACGGTGAGGACCCCGCGCAGGCTCAGGACCCTTCCCCCCTGGGCCCGCGAGCCGACCCAGATCGCCAGCAGCGGCGCCCCGGTGAAGGTGTTGATGCCGACGAGGGCAGTCGCCGCGACCAGGAGCATCCGCCTGAGCTCCAGATGCGGCGGCGGCTCCCAATGCAGCACGGGCGTCGGCAGGCTGGCCGTTGCCAGCCCGCGAGGATCGAAGTCGGGCTCGAGCGCGATTCCATCCAGGTCGAGCTCCATGGCGCTCTCCCCGCCGCGGACCGCGGCCGCCATGGCCTCGATCTGCTCGGGAGTGACGCCGCCGGTGTGGACGGTGACGGCGTTGGGCCGGCCGTCCTGGTGCGCCTGAAGGACCTCGATGCAGCCCCCGACCACGACTGCCGTCTTGGAGGACGTGATCCGCTTTGCGGCGAGGTCCAGGCCGAAGACGGCCTCGGAGCGGCGATAGAGGCCGACGTCGGGAGAGATGACCCACATCGGCCACGAGGGGCCGAGGTGGGTGCCCAGCCCGGCGAAGCCGAGGATGCGGCCGTCGCGGTCCCGGACCGGGAACATGATCCGCGAGCGGAAGAAGGCGTGCACCCGGCCTCGCCCCGAGAGGCGCGCCAGCCCCGAGGCGAGGATCTCCTCAATGGAATAGCCCTGTTCGCGGAGGTGCGCGATGAGCTCGTCCGGGCCGACGGGCGCATAGCCCACCCCGAAGCGGCGAATCACCTTCTCATCGAGGCCGTGGCCGGCGAGCACCTCGCGGGCTGCGTCAGCGGCC
>DASUPK010000184.1:0-8155 GCA_036276255.1 Solirubrobacterales bacterium | reverse complement strand
AGTTCCACCTCCTCAACGGCGTGCTCCTCGACCAGATCTGGGTTGAGTAGCAGCCGCACCGATCGGGCGCACGAGACTTGGGCGCCAAGACACACCGAGGGCCCTCTTTCGAGGGCCCTCGGCTAGTAGCGGGGGCGGGATTCGAACCCGCGACCTTCGGGTTATGAGATCCCCTGAAGCCGTTCGGTGGGCTCATGGTGGACGACGTCAGGCAAGCTGAGGTGAGCTGAGATCAGCTGAGTTTCGCTCAGTTCGGTACCACGGTTGGTACCTCCGGATGATCCGGTTCGTACCTCCGAGTCCTGTTCCCACGGACTGCTGCTTTGCATGGACAGCAGCAGTCTTGCGCCCCAGGCAGGACTCGGCTGCCCGGTAGCGCCAGCACCGATCCAGACCCGTCGTCGAGCGCCGGGTGGCTAAATGCGAGAGTGCAGCGGAGCTGCGCCGCCATGCGAACCAGCCCGACGTCCCAGCTGAGACCCCTCCCGCGCCGGCGTGCAGTCGTCGCCATCGCCGTTGCCGCGGTGACGATCGACACCGCGCTGCTCGGGCTGATTGCCCCCCTGCTCCCCGACATCGAGCGACGGACGGGGGCAAGCGAGGGGGCGCTTGGCGCCTCCTTTGCAGCCTATGCGGTACCAATCGTGTTCCTCTCGCTCGCGCTGGGGCGGCTCGCCGACTCACGGGGACGGAGGGAGTTGGTGATCGCAGGATTGCTCCTGACGGCCGCGGGCTCCGCGGTGATCGCCGCCTCCGAATCTCTTTACCCTCTGATGCTCGGTCGCGCGATCCAGGGGTTCGGATCGGCGGCGAGCTGGATTGCGGCCCTCGCGCTCGTGTCCGACATGGCGCCGCCGGGCAGGCGGGGCGAGGCGATCGGATTTGCCCTAGCGGCAACGGGGGCGGGCTCAATCGCCGGGCCCGCACTGGGTGGCGTCACTGCCGACCTGATCTCCTATGCCGCTCCCTTCCTGATCGTTTGCGGCGTCTCGGTCGTACTCGCGCTCGCGGCCGCGGCCGTGCTCCCTCCGGAATCGCAGCGCCGCACGCCACAGACCCTCTCATGGGCCGCGATCTGGGGCCCGATCGGATCCGGGATCGGAGCGGTGGCCACCGCCATGACTCTCGGTGCAGCGGGCGCGCTGGGGCTGATCGAGGTAGTCGCTCCGCTCGATTTTCACTCTCGCCTCGGCCTGTCCAGCGCCGGGATCGGGCTGCTCTTCGCGGGGTCGATAGCTGTCGATGCGGCGCTCGCGCCTTTGGGGGGCCGCTGGGGGGATCGGAGGGGCCGGCGCGGCCCCGCGGCCACCGGCCTCGCCCTGACAGCGGCGGCAGCGCTGCTGCTCGCATGGCTCGGAGGCGCGCTGGGCGCGGCGCTGGCGCTCGCCGTGTTCGGCGCGGGACTCAGCCTCACGTTCTCCGCCGCAGTCCCCTGGCTCGACGAGGCTTTCGGCGAGACGGAACGCGGGCTTGGCTACGGGGTGCTGAACCTGCTCTATGCGGCCGGATACACCATCGGCCCGCTCCTCGGTGGCGTGTTGCTTGGCGTAGCGAGCGCCGATGCCGCCTACGGATTGACCGCTGCAGTGCTTGGGTGCGGCGCCGGCTTGCTCGCATCTCAGCCCGAGCGGTGATAGTTTGAATCGCGGTTCAGCGTTCGGGTGAGGAGAGACCGGTGTGAGCCCGCGTCCGCAGATCGACCATATCCGTAAACCGCAGTTGCTCAGGGCCGCAGCAGACGTGATAGTCGAACGCGGCCTTGCGTCGACGCGGATCGCGGACGTCGCCGAACGAGCGGGCACCAGCCCACCGGCGGTGCTCTATTGGTTCCGGTCGAAGGACGAGTTGCTCGCCGAGGCGCTGACGGTCGACGAGGAGCGCTTCTACGTCGAGATGCGCGAGCGCATTCACCTGTTGGAGCGCCCGCGCGACCGTTTGCGGTTGATGATCGAGGCTTCAGCCGAGGAGTACGACTGGACCCTGTGGATCGAGCTTTGGGCCCGCGCTCTTCGTGATCCCGCGTCGCGACAAGCTCGTCAGCGACTGGACAAACGCTGGCGCGAGGAGATCGCGGCCGTGATCCGAGCCGGGCAGGGGGCGGGTGAGTTCGGTGACGCCGATGCCGACGAGGTGGCTCTGCTTCTCGGCTGCCTCCTCGACGGACTCGCCGTCCAGGCGACGCTGCATGACCCCGATGTAGCTCGCGAGCGGATGCTTCGCTGTGCGCTCGAGATGGCCGAATCGCTCCTCGACTGTGAGTTGGCGGCGGCGGCCTACGAGACCGTGGCGGGGGATGGATCGGGGGCAGCCGCTGTCCGTGAGACCGTGCCCTGCCTCGCGGACACCGAACTCAGGAGGGAACACGAATGACGCACCACCCGAAGGAACGGCCGGACTCCCTGAGCAGGCGCACCTTCCTGCTGCGAGGCGCAGGTGCCGCCGTGGCCTTCTCCGCTGCCGGTCCCCTGCTCGCCGCCTGCGGCAACACGACGAACGTCGCCCAGAGCACCGGCACTGGCGGCGAACTCGTCGGGCCGGGAGGCCTGCCGCTCGCGAGGCCCGACAAGCCGGTGACCCTGCCGCGTTGGGAGGATCCCATCGCGTCGGGGCTCCAGCCGGAGACAGGCGGGACGTTCACCGTCTTCAACTATCCCGCCTACCTCTACAGGAAGCTCCTCAACGATTTCGGGGCCAGGTACAACGTCGATGTCCAGTACACGCCGTTCGACAACGTCAACTCCGGAATCCAGCGGCTTGCCTCCGGAGCGGTCGCGCCCGACGTGACGAATATCACGCCGGACGTCCTCGATATCGCCGTTGCCGGCAAGCTGATCAAGCCGCTCAACCTCGACTACATCCCAAACCTCCAGAAGAACATCTGGCCGCAGCTCCACAGCCCGTTCTACGACGGCGAGTCGCGCTACACCGTTCCCTACACCGTCTACGCCACCGGCATCGCATGGCGGACGGACAAGGTCACGCAGGACATCGCCGGCATGGACCAGCCGTGGGACATCTTCTGGGAGTCTCAGGCGTACGAGGGCAACGTGGCGCTCCTCTCCGAGAACCGGGAGACGATCGGCATGGCGCTCCTGCGCAAGGGGATCACGGACATCAACACCGAGGATCCCGGGCTCGTGAACCAGGCAGTGTCCGACCTCAAGGAGCTCTACGGGATCAGCAACATTAAGGTGGGCGACCTCCAGTTCCAGACGGTCCCCGAGGGCTCGAGTTGGCTTAACCAGGCGTGGTCCGGGGACATGATCGCGGGCTACATCTACTACCTCCCGAAGGGAACGCCGGCGAGCGCCCTCGCCTTCTGGAAGCCACCCCACGGCAAGGGGCCGATCCAGAACGACTGCTTCGCGGTTTGCTCAAGCACGAAGAAGCCGGTGCTCTCGCATCTCTTCCTCAACTACCTCCTCGACAACGGCGTCTCCTATTCGAACTTCGTCGACTTCAACGGGTATCAGCCCCCGCTGAACGAGATCGACCCGAGCACCCTGGTGCAGAAGGGAGTCGTGCCCGAGAACCTGGCGAACAGCGTTCTGACGAACGACGATCTCGGGCCCGACTCGCTGCAGTACTGCACGCTCACGTCTAAGGGACAGCAGCTGTGGGAGGACGGCTACTCGAACTTCCTCGCCGGAGGAGGGAGTTGACAGGTCCGGGACGCGAGCGGTAGGGCGTCATGTACCGGCGCTCGTTGTGGCCCATTCTTGCGCTCCCGGGCGTTCTCTGGCTAGTTCTCCTCTTCATCGTTCCGTTCTATGCGGTCCTTGGGGTCGCGTTTGGAACGGTCGACCCGATCCTCTTCCAGCCCGTCCCCATCTGGAACCCGCTCGAATGGAACGTGGGTTGGCTCACCGAGGTCCTCGGTCGGCTCGCCCCGGGAGGAATCTGGTTCGACGTCGAGGTCAGGACGCTCGTCTACGTCCTCATCTCCCTGGCCCTCTGCCTGTTGATCGGGTATCCGGTCGCCTACTACACGGCCCGGCACGCGGGGAGGTGGAAGGGCGTCGTCCTCATCCTGATCATCCTTCCCCTCTGGATCAGCTACATGATGCGAATGCTCGCCTGGGTGAATCTCCTGCAGCAGGACGGCTGGGTGAACAGCGTCCTGACGTTCACCCACGTTCTCAGCCAGCCGCGGGACTGGCTTGGCGGGAGCGCCTCGACCGTCATCTTGGCGCTCGTCTACGGCTACATCCCATACCTGATCCTGCCACTCTTCGCCTCGCTCGATCGCATCGACCGCAGCCACCTGGAAGCGGCACGTGACCTCGGTGCGAGCCCCTGGTACGCGTTTCGCAAGGTCACCCTCCCACTCTCGAAAACCGGGATCCTGGGGGGCGCCGTCCTGATCACGCTGCCGATGTTCGGCGATTACTACACGCCGAACATCGTCTCGGGCTCGCCGAAGACGTCGCTGATCGGCAACCAGATCGACCTCTACTTTCACGGCGGCCCGCAGCCGACGATCGGCGCCGCGCTCACGATCGTGCTTGCCGCCTTCCTCACGATCCTGATGCTCTACTACTTGCGGAGCATCCATCGCGCCCAACGCGAGGGCGGGACGGTGGGGGCGCTGTGACGGCAGTTGCCGAGCAGCCAGCGAGGCCGCAGCCCTCGACCTCGACCCGCTTGCGGGGCTGGCTCCGCAACCCATGGGGAAAGCCGCGCTTCCTGGTCGTCTTCACCTGGGCGTACATCGTGTGGTCGATCATGCCGGTGGCGATCGCGGTGCTGTTCTCCTTCAATGCGACCCGCTCGCGCACGGTCTGGGACACCTTCTCGACACGCTGGTACTGGGGGGATCCAGTGGACTCGGTCTGGCACGACCCGACCCTTCGGCATTCTCTTGTTCAGAGCTTCAAGCTGGCGGGAGCGGACGTTCTCATCGCTGTCCCGATCGGGGTTTTGCTCGCCATCGGTCTCGCCCGCTGGCGCGGTCGCGGCTCCGGCACCTCCAACTTCATCATGCTTTTTCCATTGGTCACGCCCGAGATCGTGATGGGCGTGTCGCTCCTCCTCGTCTTCAGCCACATCTTCACCTTCGTTCACACGGGGACGCTCGCCCAGATCCTCGGCCACGTGACCTTCTCGATCTCCTTCGTGGTCGTGATCGTGCGCGGTCGGCTGTTCTCGATCGGCAGCCAGTACGAGGAGGCCGCCGCCGACCTCGGGGCCTCGCCGTTCGTCGCGTTAACGCGCGTCCTCCTGCCCTTGCTCACCCCGGCGATCGTCGCCTCGGCCGCCGTAGTGTTCGCCATCTCGGCCGACGACTTCGTCATCAGCCAGTGGCTGTCGAGCGGCGGACCCACGGACACCGTCCCAATCCAGATCTACTCAGCGACGCGGGCCGCGCCATTACCGTCTGTGAACGCGATCGCAACGATCATGATGGTGTCAACCCTCCTCATTGTCACGGCCGGCTTCCTCACCTGGCGCCTCTTCACCCGCGGAGAGCGTCGGCAGGGCAAAGCCGCGGAGGACTTCGGCGGCGCCTTCAACATCACCTAGCTTCGGGAGACCAAATGGCACGCGGCGAAATCGAATTGAGCAAGCTGACAAAGCAGTTTGACGAGGTGACCGCTGTGGACGGCATCGATCTCCACATCCCGGCTGGTGAGTTCTTCTCGCTCCTCGGGCCTTCCGGCTGCGGGAAGACGACCACCCTGCGAATGATCGCCGGCTTCGAGCAGCCGACTTCCGGTGAGATCCTCCTGGACGGCACAGACGTTGGCTACACACCGCCTCACCAGCGCAACGTCAACACCGTGTTCCAGAACTACGCGCTCTTCCCGCACCTGAACGTCTTCGACAACATCGCCTTCGGGCTGAAGCGGGCGAAGCGGCCGAAAGACGAGATCCGCGAGCGCGTCGGCAAGGCCCTTGAGCTCGTCCAGCTTCCGGGTTACGAGAGGCGCCAGTCGTCCCAGCTCTCGGGCGGGCAGCAGCAGCGCGTTGCCTTAGCGCGCGCTCTCATCCTCAACCCGGCCGTGCTCCTTCTGGACGAGCCGCTCGGCGCCCTCGACGCGAAGCTTCGCAAGGCCCTCCAGATCGAGCTCAAGTCGCTCCAGCAGGAGGTCGGCATCACGTTCCTCTACGTCACCCACGACCAGGAGGAGGCGCTCACGATGAGCGACCGCCTCGCGGTCATGAAAGACGGGCACATCGATCAGGTCGGGGGGCCTCAGGACGTCTATGAGGATCCCGAAACGCTCTACGTCGCCAACTTCCTCGGCGTGTCGAACCTCATGCAGGCCACCATCGTCACTGCCGGCACGAGCGCCTGCCGCGTCGCGCTGGACGGCTACGAGCTCGAGACGCGCGGAACGGACCGCGAGGTCACGGGGGAGGCGAAGATCGTCATCCGACCGGAGCGCATCGAGCTCGAAGAGCATGGGGCTCCGTCGGGGCCGAACCGCATCCCGGCCATGGTGGAGCGCGTCGTCTACGTGGGCTCGGCGATCCAGGTGATCGTCCGGGGCGCCACCGGGGAAGCGCTCCAAGCGCTCGTTCAGAACACCGGCGGCGGGATCCCCTACGAGCAGGGCACCCCGGTGCAGCTCCACCTACCCGTGGACGCACTGCGCGTCCTCCCTTCGGGCATCGGCGATGGGCCTTCCCTCAAGGGTGAGGAGGCGGATCCGGATACTGTCGCCGCCGGCTGAGGCCCGAATGAGGACGCTCTCGATAGCCGCGATGCAGACGGCGCCGATCGCGCGCGATCCCGACGCCACCCTCGAGCGCCTCGCCGAGCGAGCCCCCGCCGTCAAGGCCGTCGTGCCCCACGCCCAGCTCCTCGTGCTGCCGGAGCTTCACCTCTCGGCCGTGCCGGAGCTGCTCGACGAGTCCGACGGCTACACCGATTCGGTCGCAGTCGAGGTTCCCGGGCCGCTCACGGAGCGCCTCGGAGAGATCGCCCGCGACAACGAGCTCTGGGTCGCCGCCGGCTCGGTCTACGAGCGCTCGGATCGGGGGCACATCCACAACACCGCGGTCGTCGTCTCACCGCAGGGCGAGATCGCCGCCCGCTATCGCAAGGTCTTTCCGTGGCGGCCGACCGAGCGAACGGAGCCAGGCGACGGCTTCGTCACCTTCGACATACCCGATGTCGGCCGGGTCGGCCTGGCGATCTGTTACGACGGCTTTTTTCCGGAGGTGATCCGCCAGCTCGCCTGGCTCGGCGCCGAGGTGGTGATCCAGCCCACGCTCACTACGACCTCCGACCGCGAGGCCGAACTGATCGCAGCTCGGGCCAACGCGATCTTCAACCAGCTCTACGTCGTCAACGTCAACGCCGCACAGCCGGTGGCGCTGGGGCGCAGTCTGGTCGTGGACCCCGAGGGACTGGTGCGAGTCCAGGCCGGGGAGGGCGAGGAGCTGCTCACCGACGTGCTCGATCTCGACGCGGTGGAGCGGGTACGGAGCTTCGGCGTCGCCGGCGTGTCGCGGATGTGGGAGCAGCTCGACTCCCTGGACGGCGCCGGGCCGGAGCTGCCGATGTACGGCGGCAGGATCCGTCGGCGCCCGAGTGCCCGGCGCTCCTAGCCGGACCCGACCCGATCGAGGAGTTCGGCAGGGGAGTCGAAGTCCTCGGAAACGCCGCGCCTCCTCGCCATGAGCTCCATGTGCAGCCCTTTCGAACACCAAGGCCCTCGTTATGAGGGCCCTTGGCCAGTAGCGGGGGCGGGATTCGAACCCGCGACCTTCGGGTTATGAGAACCCCTGAAGCCGTTCGGTGGGCTCATGCTGAGCGACGCTGGGCACGCTGAGATCACCTGAGGTCAGCTCAGTTTCGCTCACTTCGGTACCAAGCGTGGTACCTCCGCAAGGACGGGTCCGCGGTTCGCGGCCGACTCGCGTTTCATACGGACTCCGATGAAGCACACCGCGCACGGCTACTGGCTCGAGGAGGCTGGCGACCGCCCCCCGTTGCCTTCTGCCGAGGGAGAGCTGAGCTGTGACGTGCTCGTGGTCGGGGGCGGCTACACGGGGATGTGGGCGGCCTGGGAGCTCTCGCAGCTGGAGCCGGAGGCGAAGGTGATCCTGCTGGAGGCCGATCGCTGCGGGCATGGGCCCAGCGGACGGAACGGCGGCTTTGCCAACGCCATGTGGTTCAGCATGCACACCCTGCGCGAGCGCTTCG
>DASUPK010000183.1:0-3402 GCA_036276255.1 Solirubrobacterales bacterium | reverse complement strand
GCCGCACCTTCAAAGCGGCCGCTCGACGGTGGCGCCGGCCTCGAGCTCGATGATCTCGCCGCGGATGCCGATCCTGATCGGGTAGGTGTCGGCCGGCCGCGCGCTGACCTTGATCCGATCCCGGGTGATCTCGATCTCGAGGCCCCAATGACGCCTGTAGCGGAGCCTGATGTCAAGCCTACTCAGCTCCGCCGGGATTCTGGGCTCGAGCCACAGCACCTCGTCGCGGGTCTCCAGGCCGGTGAACGCGCGCTGGACCAAATCCACGGTTCCAGCCATCGCGCCGAGGTGCACGCCCTCCGGTGTCGTCCCTCCCTGAAGGTCCAGTAGGTCGCTCTCGAGCGCCTCGGTGAACAGCTCCCAGGCCCGCTCGCGATCGGAGCGGACCAGGACCCAGGCGTGGACGACCTTGCTCAGGGTCGAGCCGTGCGAGGTCCGCGCCATGTAGTACTCGACGTTCCTGGGAATGGTTTCTGGCGCGAACCGATAGCCGAGCCGGGCAAAGAGCTGCCGCAGCTCGTCGGCGGAGAACAGGTAGAAGAGCATCAACACGTCCGCCTGCTTCGACGCCTTGTACCGGTTCGGGTTGTCCCCCTCGGCCTCGAGGATCCGGTCCAGCCGCTCGATGTTCCCGTACCGGGCCCGATAACCCTCCCAGTCGAGTTCCTCCAGTTGCTCGTAGCCCTCGAACTGGCTCAACACCCCGTCATCGTGGAAGGGGAGCAGCAGCTTGCGGCTGATCTCGTCCCACCGATGGAGCTCCTCACGCGTCAACCCGAGCATGTGTGAGAGCTGCTCGCGGCGCTGTTCCGGGAGCGCGTCGATGACGTCTTGGGCCCGCCAGAGCACCCACGCGGCCATCGCATTCGTGTACGCGTTGTTGTCGATTCCGGCCCGCCCGGAGCCCGGGTAGGCATCGTGGTATTCGTCGGGACCGACCACCCCGCGGATCACGTACCGGTCGCGAGCCGAATCGTGTGTCGCGGCGCTGGCCCAGAAGCGCGCACTCTCGACGAACATCTCGGCCCCGCAGAGGGCGAGGAACTCGACGTCGTTCGTGGCTTGGTGATACAGCCAGACGTCGTGTGCGATCGCGGCATTGATGTGTCGTTGGAGCCTCGAATTGTCGGGTATCCAGTGGCCGGAGCGGGGGTTGAGGTGGACCGTCGGGGTCAGCTCGGCGCCGTTCGAGCCGCTCTGCCACGGGTACATGGCTCCGTCAAACTCCGCATCCGTCGCGGCCCAGCGAGCCGGGTTGAGCCGCCGGTAGCGATAGCGGATCAGGGCCCGGCTCAGATCCGGTAGACGTAGATTGAGGAAGGGGAAAACGAAGAGGGAGTCCCAGAACACGTGCCCGCGATACGCCTCCCCGGCGAGTCCGCGGGCCGGAACTCCGGCGTCGATGTCGGCGGCATGCTCGGAGATGTTCGCCAGCAGGTGGAAGATATGGAGACGCAACTCGGTGGGGACCCGGTCCTCTGCGTCCTCCAACTCGAGCGAGCACAGATCCCAGAGCTCCTCCCAGCGCAACGCATGCTCATCGAGCAGCTCGTCAAAGCCGGACAGGCGGACCACCTCCCTGCCAGCCTCCAGGACCGGATCCGACACCCCCGGCTCCCGCGAGGTGTACAGGGTCGTCACCTTCTCGACCGTGATCTCCTCCCCCTGGGCCACCTCAGAGGAGATCTCGAGGCCGATATAGGCCTGTTCCTGGATCACCGTGGTCGCCGGCGCGCCGACTTCGCCGGCACGCAGCAGCCGGGTCCGCGCCCCCTCGGCGACCCGAATGTGCGACTGGCTGGTCTCGACCTCGAGCAGGATGATCTCGGAGTCCTCGGCTCGCGTGTCGATCGGCACCAGGTGATGGCTGGCAAGGCCGCGGTAGCGCGCCACCCCTCCGTTCGACACTCGGCCATCGAGCGCGGAGTGGAAGGTGACCCGGCCGGACCAGTTGACGGGAAGAACAGTCATCTGCAGTGCGAACACGTTCGGGTTCGCCATGCTCAGGAAGCGACGCTGCGCGAGTGCGGTTTCCCGACCGTCTGCGTCACGGAACCGAACCGTCCGCGTCAGCACGGCGTGGCGCAAATCGAGTGCCTGGCGGTAGTCGGCGAGCTCGACTTCGCGGAGGTCGAGCCACTCGCCATCCTCGATCCGGAACGCGAGGTGGAGCCAGTTCGGCAGGTTGACGAGCGACTCTTCCTCAACCTCCCGGCCCGCCACCTCGCTCTTCAGCCGGTTGTACACACCGGCCGCGTAGGTACCCGGGTAGTGAGTCCCGTCAGCACTCGCCTCAGGGGCCGCGCCACGGCTGCCGAACCGCCCGTTCCCGAGCGCGCAAAGCGCCTCGCGCAGGGGCTCCTGACCCGGATCGAAGCCCTCGTAGATGAGCGACCAGCGGCTCAGGGTCGGCGTCGCCGCAGCCGCCGCGTCGCTCATCGGCCGTCGTGCTTGGTCGACGACACGCGCACTTCACCGAGGTCACCGACGACGACGCCGGCACCCCGCTCCCGCAGCGCCTTGGCGTGACCACCACGGTCGATGCCGATGACGAGCCCAAATCCTCCGCGGTGGCCGGCCTCCACGCCGGCGAGTGCGTCCTCGACCACGGCGGCCCGTTCCGGCTCAACTCCGAGTCGGCTCGCGGCCTCGAGGAATACCGCGGGGGCTGGTTTGCCCTCCAGCCCCAGTGCCTCGGCGTCCACGCCATCGACCTTCGCGTCAAAGAGCGTGGTGATTCCGGCAGCCTCGAGCACCTCGACGGCGTTGCGGGACGCGGAAATGATCCCGGTGCGACTCCCTTCTGCCCGCAGCCGTCGCAGCAACTCGATCGAGGACGGGAACGAGGCGACCCCACCCTCTCGCAGCAAGGCGAGGAAGATTTCGTCCTTGCGATTACCCAGCCCGCATACGGTTTCGGCAGTCGGGGGATCGCTTGGCTGGCCGCGCGGGAGCGAGATCCCGCGCGAGGCAAGAAACGACCGGACTCCGTCGTAGCGCGGCTTCCCGTCCACGTATCCGTAGTAGTCGTCCTCCGAGAACGGCCGGTGGTCCTCGCCTTCATGGTGCGCGCGGTTCGCGAGCCACTGATCGAACATCCGCTTCCAGGCGGCCCCGTGGACGGACGCGGTGTCGGTGATCACGCCGTCAAGGTCGAAGATCACGGCATCGAAACGGTCCGTACGTATTTCCAGCGGAGCGCCCTGCTTGTCAGCCGTCATCTCTGAGCTCGTTCAATGGCCGGTCAGGTGACACCCTAGTGCCCAGCGGGGGTGGGCCGGCCATCAACTCTGGGGTGGCGACCAGATTGGACCCGGCGACCCTTCGGCCCCCAAGCCCAAACTCATCGCTTCCTGGGCACGACAATCGGTTGGAACAAATGACGCTGGGGGACTCCCCAGC
>DASUPK010000182.1:0-6514 GCA_036276255.1 Solirubrobacterales bacterium | reverse complement strand
GGCCCTCACGACCCCCGTCGCGGCGCTGGCTGATCAGAGGTCCGTTCTAGTGGATGACCAGGAACCTGACCGGCGGTGACGTGCCGAAGTTCTGGTTCACTCCGCTCTCGTTGCAGATCTCGTACTTGACCGTGTCGGTGGTGACTCGCCCCGTCAGGTTGATCTCGTAGGTCGGCCAGGCGTCCGGCGGCGTCAAGATGACGTGGTCCCCAGGTAGCACTCCGGGAGCCGCCTTGGTGATCTCGGGGTGCAGCTGCTGTTCGTAACGAGGCCGGGGCCGTCGAGGTCGCCCACGGCCACGATCGTGTGGCCGCTCAGCGCGTTGGCATCCTTCGCCGTGTCCGACCCGTCCGCGCTGTTCGCGTGCTTCACCGAGAGCCCCGGCGCCAGCGCGTTGACCTGGTTTCTTGGAGATGTTTTTGACCTGCTTCTTCTCCTTCATCGCGGGCGACGGTCGACGTCCCTTCGAGCTCGTCATCGAAACTCCCCTTGTTCGCGGTTTGGATCTCGGCCGGACTACGTACCTGACCCTCATCGGGATTGACCGAGAGGGGGTGGACCCTATCCCTGTCGACGAGGTCCGTGGGCGACGCCGTCAGGCGTAGCCCATCCGCTCGAGGATCGGGATCTCCCGGATCTGCGGCGGCTGCAGGTGGTCCCAGAGGATGCCGCGGGGGCGCGGGTACTGCCGCTCGAGCTCGATCACGGCGCGGGGGGTGGCGACCAGGTCGACGGGCAGGTCATGAGCAGTCGTCTGCAGGTGCTCGCGGAGGATCTGGATCGGGTGGACCGTGGTGGCGACGGTGGTGTGCTCGTCGATCTTCCCGGCGTGGATCAGCAGGCCGTACTCGAGGTCCGAGAAGCCGCCGCCCTTGCCCACCCGGGCGCCGCTCAGGTTGACGGCCACGGACCCGCAGAGCACGAAGTCGATGTCGGGCAGGTCCTCCTCGGCCACGACGCGGCCGTGCTTCATCGCGCCCTTGATCGTCGCCGCCTCGCGAACCTGCTTGGCGGAGAGCTTCCGCGGATCGAGGAGGCGAAACGGATGTGCGTCCCGGAGCCTCGGCACGGCCATGATCAGCGTCTTGCCCTCCTCCAGGGCAGCGCGCCGCGCGTGCGTCTGAGGTGAATCCGGGTTGACCTTGATCACCTGCGCGCGCTTCCAGAGGCGATTCCCGGCGAGCTTCTCGGCGGCGAGCTTGGCGCCGGCGAAATTGGGGATCCTGCCCTCCGCACCCGGGAAGCGGGAGACGCCCTCGCGGTCCATCGCCTTCCATACGTCCCGCCGGACCTGGTCCTTGGTCCGCATCAGGCGGGGATCGCGGTCGGTGACATGGCGACGCGGATCCTAGGGCAGCGCGGCTGCTCTACCTTGGCGACGAGGCCGAAACGGCGGACCGCAACGGCCGTTGCGAAACGCGCCCGGACAAGGACCCGGGTGACGCGAAACGTAGAATCAGGGGCAGGGGAAAGCTGATCCGAAGCGGAGAGATGCGCGCAAGACTGAAAATGCATCAGAAGGTCCTGATCGCCCTGGTGGCCCTGGTCACGATGGGACTGCTGCTCGCAGTGGGGGTCTGGGCCTACGACGACGCCCAGAAGGATCAGATCGCTCCCGGCATCAAGGTCGGCGGTGTGGACATCGGCGGCCGCGATGCGGATTCGGCGCGGAAGCTGATCGAGCAGAAGGTCGTCGCACCGCTGAAGCAGCCCGTCGTCGTGTCCTACGACGGCAAGGACTACACGCTCAGCCCGAAGCAGCTCCACGAGCGGGCCGACGTCAACGGGATGGTCCAGGAGGCGATCGACCGGAGCCGTCAGGGCAACATCTTCGACCGCGTCTCGCGCTACGCGGGCGGGGGAGACGTGAACACGAACCTCGAGCCCCGGGTCGGCTACGACAAGTCGGCGGTCAAGGACTTCGTCAACGAGATGGCGGGCAACATCGACCAGGACGCGGTCAATGCCACGGTCGTGCCGAGCGGTGGCAGGTTGCGCCAGCAGGCGGGCCAGCCCGGCCGCGCGGTCAACGCCCGCCAGATGACGGTGGCGATCAACCACGCCGCCCGCTCGCCCGGCCGCGACCAGGCCATCCCGGCGGTGGTCCGGACCACCAAGCCGGACGTCAACAAGAAGGACCTCGCCCAGGCCTATCCGCGCTACATCTACATCGACCGCGGCAGCTTCACGCTGCGCTTCTACCACCACCTGAAGCTGGAGAAGAGCTACACGATCGCGGTTGGCCAGCAGGGCCTCGAGACCCCGGCCGGCCTCTACCACGCCCAGGACAAGCAGGTCGATCCCTCCTGGCACGTCCCCAACTCGGCCTGGGCGGGCAGCCTGGCCGGTCAGGTGATCCCGCCCGGCCCGGCCGATCCGCTGAAGGCCCGCTGGATCGGGATCTTCGACGGCGCCGGCATCCACGGCACGGACGAGCTCTCCTCGTTGGGCTCCGCCGCTTCGCACGGTTGCGTCCGCATGGCGATCCCGGACGTGATCGATCTCTACGACCGCGTCCAGGTCGGCGACCCCATTTACATCCAGTAGCGGCCACCAGGCCGCTCCACTCAGGAGCGAAGGGGGGCGAAGCCCGTAGCGACTAGTGATGGGCGGCCGCTTGTGGCCGCGACATGATGGCGAAGCCGGATAACGAAGGGCTTGGGCTCCGTCCGGCGAAGTTATGTCCATGGGAGCCCCGGCGCCGGAAGTCACGCTGAGCGAATCCTGGCACGAGGCCCTGGCGCTGTTCGACCGCGACCTGTCCGCCCGCTCGGCGGCCGAGGCCACCCGCAAGGCCTACTCGAACGACGTGGGGCAGCTCGCCGCCTGGGCGGCCTCCATGGATCGCGATCCTGCCTCGCTCGGCCATCGTGACCTGCGCCGCTTTGCGGCGGTGCTCTCCGAGCGCGGGATCTCGAAGGCGGGGGTTGCCCGCAAGCTCGCCGCGATTCGCGCGTTCTACGGGGCGCTCGTCCGCTCGGGAGAGATGACGGCGAACCCCGCAGACCTCGTCGCGACGCCCAAGCAGGACCGCAAGCTCCCTCGCGTTCTCTCGCGAGAGGAGATGCAGAATCTCCTCGATGGCATCCCCGCCGGGACCCCACTCGAGATGCGAGACCGGGCGATGCTGGAGCTCGCCTACTCGTGCGGCCTGCGGGCCGAGGAGGTCGTCAACCTCAAGATGGACTCACCCGACTTCGACGGCGAGCGCCTGCGGATCGAGGGAAAGGGCGGCAAGACCCGCCTGGTTCCGATGGGCGAGCCCGCGCAGGCGGCGCTCACCCGATACCTGGAGCGCGGCCGCCGCACCCTCGTGGGCGTGGGCTCGGAGGATGCCCTCCTGGTTTCGAAGAGCGGCCGGCGGCTTCACCCTTCGGATGTGCGGCGACGGCTGGAGCGCTGGGTTCGTGAGGCCGCGATCGCGGGCGGCGTCTCGCCACACGCCCTGCGCCACTCCTTCGCCACCCATCTTCTGGAGGGAGGCGCGGATCTGCGGAGCATCCAGGAGCTCCTCGGACACGCCAGCCTCTCGACCACGCAGGTATACACCCAAGTTGAGCCGTCCTGGCTGCAAAGCCAGTACGCTCGGAGTCATCCCCGTGCTTGACGTAAGCGCCCAGGTGCAGGTGAAAGGCCCATGGAAGCCGAGGTAAAGGCGTTCGAGCTCCGGGAGCTCTGGCGCAGGTACAAGGAGGAGGGAGATCAAGGCGCACGGGAAAGACTCGTGGTCGCCTACTCGCCGTTGGTCAAGTTCGTCGCCGGCCGCACGGGCGCCAGGCTGCCCTCGCACGTCGACCAGGCCGACCTGATCTCCTACGGGATGATCGGCCTGATCGAGGCCATGGAGCGCTTCGAGCCTCTCCGGCAGATCCGCTTCGAGACCTTTGCGATGCAGCGCATCCGCGGCGCGATCATCGATGAGCTGCGCTCGCTCGACTGGGTGCCGCGCTCGGTTCGCTCTCGCGCCCGCGAGATCGAGGAGGCGAACTCGAAGCTCGAGAACGAGCTGAACCGTGCCCCGACCGACGCCGAGCTCGCCGAGCGGATGGACATGACGGAGGAGGACCTCCAGGAGGCCCTGCTCCAGATCTCCAACTCGTCGATCCTCGCCCTCGAGGAGCTCTGGATGACGCCGGACGCCTCGGGAGACAAGGTGTCCCTCCTCGACACGATCGAGGACGAGTCCGCGCCCGATCCGCAGGCGGCGCTCGACACCAGCGAGGTCAAGGACCGGCTCGGCGAGGCGATCCAGGACCTGCCCGAGCGTGAGACGCTCGTCGTCGCCCTCTACTACTTCGAGAACCTGACCCTGCGGGAGATCGGCGAGGTCCTCGGCGTCACCGAGTCCCGGGTCTCACAGCTCCACTCGAAGGCGGTCCTGCGCCTGCGCTCGCGCCTGAAGTCCACAGGTTGAACCCGGCCTGACCTTCACATAGGGTCCGTGGCCATGGCTCACAAGGCCGCCGACCGGATTCGCAACGTCGCGCTGATCGGCCATCGCGGCGCCGGGAAGACCTCGCTTCACGAGGCGCTGCTGTTCGAGGCCGGAGTCATCAAGCGCCTCGGACGGGCCGACGACGGAACCACCACCTCCGATTACGAGCCGGATGAGAAGGAGCGCCAGATGTCGATCGGCGCCACGGTCTCCTCGTTCGAGCACGACGGACGGAAGATCAACCTGATCGACACGCCGGGCGATCCCAGCTTCGTCGCCGACACCGTCGCCTCGCTGCGCGTCGCCGACGCGGCGGTCGTCGTGGTCAACGCCGTGATGGGCGTGGAGGTCCACACCGACCGCCTCTGGCAGCGCGCCGACGGCGAGGGGCTGGCGCGGCTCGTCTTCGTCAACATGCTCGATCGCGAGCGCGCCGACTTCTTCCGCGCACTCGAGTCGCTGCAGGGCGCGTTCGGCAACCACGTCGTCGCGACGGAGATTCCGATGGGCTCCGAGCACGAGATCCGCGGCGTCATCGACCTGATCGACATGAAGGCGTTCGTCGCGCAGGGGGAGGGCCGGGGCGCGCCGGCGCCGCAGGACATCCCCGAGGAGCTTCAGGCCCAGGCCCAGGAGTACCGGGAGAAGCTGATGGACGAGGTGGCCGAGAACTCCGATGAGCTGATGGAGCGCTACCTGGAGGGCGAGGACATCGACCACGACGAGATCGTGACCGTGCTGAAGCGCGGCGTCACCGACGGAAAGATCTTCCCCGTCACCTGCGGGGTCGCCACGAAGAACCTCGGCACCACGCGCCTGCTCGAGGCTCTGGTCGAGGATCTCCCCTCCCCGGCGATGCGCGGACCGGTCACCGCCCTGGACGAGGAGGGGGAGGAGATCGAGATCGCCCCCGAGGAGGACGGCGAGCTGGTCGCCTACGTCTTCAAGACCCTGGCCGATCCCTACGCCGGCCGTCTCAACCTCTTCCGCGTCTACTCGGGCGTGATGAAGGGCGACTCCCAGGTCAACAATGTGACCCGTCGCGCGAAGGAGAGGATCGGTCAGATCCTGATTGCGCGAGGGAAGGAGCACGAGCAGACGGACGAGCTCGGCGCCGGTGACATCGGCGCAGTCGCCAAGCTGAAGGAGACCCGCGCGGGAGACGTCCTCGCCGACAAGGACACGAAGATCTCCTTCCCAGCGCTCGACCTGCCCGCGCCGGTGATGGCCTTCGCGTTCGAGGCGAAGACCAAGGGCGACGAGGACAAGGCGGCCAGCGCCATCCGGCGCCTCGAGGAGGAGGACCCGACGCTCGACGTCCACCGGGACCAGCAGACCGGCGAGCAGATCATCGCCGGGCTCACCCAGGTCCACGTGGAGGTGATCGTCGACCGGATGAAGAGCCGCTTCGGCGCCGAGATCGAGCTGCACCCGCCGCGCGTCCCCTACCTGGAGGCGGTCCGCAAGCCGGCCAAGGCCCACGGCCGCTACAAGAAGCAGACCGGCGGCCGCGGCCAGTTCGGCGACTGCCACATCGAGATCGCGCCGACGGAGGCCGGCAGCGGTTTCGAGTTCATCGACGAGATCAAGGGCGGTGCGATTCCGAAGGGCTTCATCCCCGCCGTCGAGAAGGGGATCGCCGAGGCGATGCACCACGGCGTCCTCGCGGGGTATCCCATCAAGGACCTCTCTGTGCGCCTCTACGACGGCCAGTACCACCGGGTGGACTCATCTGAGAACGCCTTCAAGGTGGCCGGGTCGATGGCCTTCAAGGAGGCCATGGAGCAGGCCGACCCGGTGCTGCTCGAGCCGATCATGCTGCTGACGGTCAGCGTCCCCGAGGACGTCGTGGGCGACGTCGTGGGCGATCTCAACTCGCGGCGGGGCCACCCGCTGGGCATGGAGGCGAAGGGCTCCGTCACCGAGATCAAGGCCGAGGTCCCGATGGCGGAGGTCCTCGACTACGCGCGCGACCTGCGCCAGATCACCGGCGGCCGGGGCGACTACACGATGGAGTTCACGCGCCACGAGGAGATCCCCTCCCATCTGGCTCAGAAGGTGATCGCCGAGGCCGGCTCG
>DASUPK010000181.1:0-11049 GCA_036276255.1 Solirubrobacterales bacterium | reverse complement strand
GGACCGCGGGATGCCGAGGTCGGAAAGGACCTGGTCGGTGATCCGCTTGACGGGAGGCAGCATCGTCAGTCCGCCGCGCACCTGCTTGGGGATGAAGTCGAGCATGCGCGAATCGATCCGCAGCGCAGCCTCGGGCGCGTGCGCGGCCTTGGCGAAAGTGTTCATCACCTGGCCCGCCGACAGCGGGTTCGGGTCGGTGAGGTGGAAGGCCTGCCCGTCGAGCCCATCGATGTGGGCGATGTGGTCCATCGCCTTGGCGACGAAGTCGACGGGGACGATGTTGATCTTCCGCCCCTCGATCCCGATTCCCGGGAACCAGCTCGGGACCGCGTTGCGGACTCGCTGCAGGAGCTTGAAGAAGTAGTACGGGCCGTCGACCTTGTCCATCTCGCCGGTCTCGGAGTGACCGACGACGATGCCCGGCCGGTAGACGCGCCACGGGACCTCGCATTCCTCGCGGACGACGGCCTCGGACTCGTGCTTGGTCTGGAAGTAGGGGTGGTTGTCGACCTTCTCGGCCTCCTCGAACATGTCCTCGGTGAAGGTGCCCTTGTAGAGGCCCGCCGCGGCGATCGAGCTGACCATCTGGAAGTGCTCGGCGTCGAGCTCCTTGGCGAGCCTGACCGCCTCCCTCGTGCCCTCGACGTTCGCGACGCGCTGGCTCTCGGCGTCCGCGGTCATGTCATAGATCGCGGCGAGGTGGAAGAAGTGGTCGATCTTGCCCCGGAGCTCCGAGATCTGGTCGCCGCAGCCGAGGTGCTCCTGGGATAGGTCGCCGATCACGGGCACGATCCGGTCGTCGGCCGCGCCCCAGCGGCTCCGGAGCTCCTCCAGCCGGCCGCGCGATCCCTCCCGCACGAGGACGTAGATCGTCCCCTCGCGCTCGAGCAGCTGCTCGACCAGGTTGCGGCCGATGAATCCGGTGGCACCGGTGACGAAGTAGCTCATCTCACCCCTCCTCCATCCAAACTGGGTGGAACTTACACGGCACGCGCCCTCCGTCGCTTGGCCCAGGTGGGCACAGCGCAATAATCAAGTCGTGGGGCTTTTCTACGACCCGGCCAGCAACGTCGATCCCGAGCGCGACGAGCGGCTGCGCGCCGCCGCGGCCCGTGTCGAGATCCGGCCCGCGGAGCGGGCGGCCTGGCTCGGGATGCGGTCCCTCGCCTGCCCGGAGTGCGACATGCCGCTCGCGCTCTCGGGACCGGTCGGCTTCTCCGACATGATCGCCTGCGCCTTCTGCGAGACGACGGCGCCAACTCGCGAGTTCATCCGGGACCACGGCTGGCCCGCGGTGGATCTCATCGCCCGTATCGGCTAGCAGCGTTCCTGGCAGGCCGATTCCGGGGAAGTCATACAGTTAGTAACGGGAATGGCAACTCAGCAGAAGGTTCAACTCTTGATGCCCGAGATGGGCGAGTCGGTGACGGAGGGCACCGTGCTCGAGTGGCATGTCTCGGAGGGCGATTCCGTCGAGGAGGGCGACACGATGGTCGAGGTCTCGACCGACAAGGTCGACGCCGAGGTCCCCGCCCCCGCCACCGGCACGGTCACGAAGATCCTGGTCCAGCCCGACGAGGAGATCGAGGTCGGCAAGCCGATAGCCGAGATCGATCCGAACGGCGGGCTACCGCCCAAGGAGGTTGAAGCGCCCGCAGGAGCCGGCGCCGAAACGGCTTCGGGTCAGGATGATGCCGGCTCCGAGGACGCTTCTTCTGATGGCGAAGCCGGGTCGAATGGTGCCGGGGGCTCCGCCACGGCCACGACGGACGACGCATCGGTCTCCGCGGGGAAGTCACTGGAGGGCGGGGGCCTCGAGATCGTCATGCCCGAGATGGGCGAGTCGGTCACCGAGGGCACCGTGCTCGAGTGGCATGTCTCCGAGGGGGATCAGATCGCCGAGGGCGACACCGTGGTCGAGGTCTCAACCGACAAGGTCGACGCCGAGGTCCCCGCACCCGCGAGCGGCACCATCACGAAGATCCTCGTCGGGCCCGATGAGACGATCGAGGTCGGCAAGCCGCTGGCGGAGATGACGAAGGGTGAGGCTCCGAGCGATGGCGCCGCGGCTTCTTCGAAGGAAGCCGAGGAGCCGGCCGCCGCTGCCGCACCGGCCGAAACCGACGACGGAGCTCGCGCGACACCGGTCGCCCGGCGGGCCGCACAGGCAAACGGCGTCGACTTGAAGGGCGTTCAGGGGTCAGGCCCCGGCGGCAAGATCACCAAGGCAGACGTTCTCGACGGAGGCGACGGTGCCGCACCTGCCAAGGCCGCCGAGGGCGAGGCGCAGCCGCTGCGCGGCCCGGCCGCCACCCTCGCCAGGGCGATGAACGACAGCCGCTCGATCCCGACGGCGACCTCGTTCCGGGAGCTCGCCGTCGACACGCTCGACGCCAAGCGCAAGGCACTCAACGCCGTGCTGAACGAGCGCGGGATGAAGGTGAGCTTCACCCATCTGATCGCCTGGGCGATCGTCAAGACGGCCCAGGAGTGGCCGGTGATGGGCCGCGCGTTCGAGGAGCGGGACGGCAAGCCCTTCGTGATCGAGCCGGGGGGCGTCAACCTCGGCATCGCCGTCGACGTGGAACGCAAGGGCAAGCGCTCGCTGATGGTCCCCTGCATCAAGGGCGCGGATCGCCTCGACTTCAGGGGCTTCCACTCCTACTACGAGGAGCTGATCACGAAGACGCGGGAGAACAGCCTCACCGCGGACGACTTCCAGGGGACCAACATCAGCCTCACCAACCCCGGCGGCCTCGGAACCGTCGCCTCGGTGCCGCGCCTGCTCGAGGGCCAAGGCACGATCGTCGCCTGCGGCTCGCTCGCCTATCCGGTCGAGTGGAGGCACGCTCCGCCGGAGAAGATCAAGGCGCTCGGGGTCTCGAAGGTGATGACGATGACCTCCACCTATGACCACCGGGTGATCCAGGGGGCCGAGTCCGGATCCTTCCTCCGCCGGATCGAGGAGCTGCTGCAGGGCGAGGACGACTTCTACGAGTCGGTCGCGCGGGACCTCGAGGTCGATCCCACCCCGATTACCTCGGCGCACGCAGCCTCGGCGTCCGCCCCACCCCTGGCCGCGCCGGGCGCGCCCACGGCCGCCAGCATCGCTGCGAAGCCCAACACGGAGCTCCTCCAGGCGGTGCAGGCCGCGACCTCGCTGCTCAAGGGCTACCGGACCCACGGCCACCTCGCGGCCCGGCTCGACCCGCTCGGCTCCGAGCCGAAGGGCGATCCCGCGATCCAGCCCGAGAACCTCAACCTGACCCCCGAGCTGATGGCCCAGATCCCGGCGGAGATCCTCCGCATCGGCGTCGAGGGCGAGACGCTGCTCGAGGTGCTGCCGCGGATGCGCGAGGCCTACTGCGGCACGATCGCGTACCAGATCGAGCACCTCTCCTCGCACCAGCAGCGCATGTGGCTGCGCGACATGATCGAGACCGGCTGGCACCGCAAGCCGCTCGAGTCCGAGGAGAAGCAGCGGCTTCTCGACCGCCTGATCCAGGTGTTCGGCTTCGAGCGCTACCTGGAGAAGGCCTACCTCGGCCAGAAGATGTTCTCGATCGAGGGTCTGGACGCCGTTGTGCCGATGCTCGACGAGGTCTTCGAGATGGCCCACACCGAGGGCGCGCACGACGTGGTCATCGGCATGGCCCATCGCGGCCGGCTCGCTGTCCTCGCCCACAACATCGGCCGTCCGGTCGAGGCGATCCTGGCCGAGTTCGAGGGGGCCAAGGCGATCGAGGCGGTCAAGTCGCTCGCCGCGATCCCCACCGGCGGCACCGGCGACGTCAAGTACCACTACGGCCACGGCGGCCTCTACAAGACGAAGGACGGCTCCGAGATCGGTGTCCGCCTGTATCCGAACCCGAGCCACCTCGAGTTCGTGGACCCCGTGGTCACCGGCGCCGCGCGGGCCTCCCAGACCAGCCAGCAGAACGGCCGCCTCGAGCACGACCCAATGGCCGCCGTCCCGGTGCTCCTCCACGGCGACGCGGCCTTCCCGGCGCAGGGCGTCGTAGCGGAAACGCTCAACCTCCAGTCGCTGAAGGGCTATGCGACGGGCGGCACGATCCACATCATCCAGGACAACCAGATCGGCTTCACGACCGATCCCGAGGAGGGGCGCTCCACCCCCTATGCGGCCGACATGGCGAAGGGCTTCAACGTGCCGATCATCCACGTGAACGCCGACGACCCGGAGGCATCCGTCGCCGCCGTCCGCCTGGCAATGGCTTACCGCGAGCGCTGGGGCCGCGACGTGGTCATCGACCTGATCGGCTACCGCCGCTTCGGCCACAACGAGACCGACGAGCCCGCCTACACCCAGCCCCTGATGGCGGCCAAGATCAAGGAGCACCCGCCGGTCAGCCAGCTCTACGCCGAGGAGCTGGTCAAGGAGGGCATGGTCGCCCCCGACGAGGTCGAGGAGCGGAACAACGAGCGCCAGCGGGGGCTCAAGGCCGCCCACGATGATCTCCGCAAGAAGATCGAGTCCGGCGACTTCGCCGATCCCACGGCCACCGGCACCGGGGAGCTCGACCGCACCCGCAGCCCGAGCGTCGATACGGCGGTTCCCGAGGAGCGGCTCCGCAAGCTGAACGAGGAGCTCCTCCGGGTCCCGGACAGCTTCACCATCCACCGCAAGCTCCGCAAGCCCCTCTCCAAGCGGCTCGACGCGATGAACGAGGGCGGGATCGAGTTCGGCCACGCCGAAGCCCTTGCGCTGGCTTCGATGCTGACGGAGGAGGTCCATGTCCGGTTCACCGGCCAGGACACCGAGCGCGGGACGTTCTCCAACCGCCACCTCGTCCTCCACGACGAGAAGACGGGGCTGCACTATGCGCCGATCCAGAACCTGCCCGAGGCGAACGCGCCGCTGGAGCTCCACAACAGCCCGCTCTCTGAAACCGCCTGCCTGGGCTTCGAGTACGGCTACTCGGCCGCCTCGCCCGACAGCCTGATCCTCTGGGAGGCCCAGTTCGGGGACTTCGGCAACGCGGCGCAGGTGATCATCGACAGCTTCATCGTCTCGGCCGAGGCGAAGTGGGGTCAGACCTCACGCCTGACGCTCCTGCTCCCCCACGGCTACGAGGGCGCCGGCCCCGAGCACTCGAGCGCGCGGATCGAGCGCTTCATCCAGCTCGCCGCCGAGGGCAACATCCGGATCGCGAATCCCTCCACCGCCGCGCAGTACTTCCATCTGTTGCGCCGCCAGGCCCACATCCAGAAGGCCAGGCCGATGGTGGTCTTCACGCCGAAGGGCCTGCTGCGCCTGCCGCGAGCGACCTCGACGCTCGAGGACCTCTCCTCCGGGTCTTTCCAGTTCGTCCTGGATGACCCGCATTCGGAGGGCCGCAAGGACAAGGTCGAGCGGCTCGTCCTCTGCAGCGGCAAGATCTACTACGACATCGACGCCGCTCCCAAGCGCGAGGAGAGCGAGAACGTCGCAATCGCCCGCGCCGAGCTCCTCTATCCGTTCGCCAAGGAGCAGCTCACCGAGCTGATCGCGAGCTATCCGAGCCTGAAGGAGATCGTCTGGGTCCAGGAGGAGCCACGGAACATGGGCGCCTGGTCGGTGATGCAGCGCCGGATGCCCGAGCTGCTGCCCGACGGTGTCGAGCTCGGCTACATCGGGCGGCCGCCACGCGCGAGCCCCGGCGAGGGCTATGCGGTGGCCCACACCAAGGAGCAGGAGCGGATCGTCCTCACGGCCCTGATGGGCCGCGCGGATCCGGCCTAGCGGCCACCAGGCCGCTCCACTTCGGAGCGGAGGGCGAAGCCCGTAGCGACTTACGTGGGGCGGCCGCTTGTGGCCGCGATCTGATGGGGAAGCCGGGTCGCACTCCGCTGAGATACTGGCGGGATGTCGGAGGAGAACATCAACGTCGTCAAGTCCTTCCTGGACGCCGGCGTGCGACGGGACTGGCCGCGAGTCGCCGAGCTGGTGGATCCCGATATCGAGTTGCACGGGACCGTCGGCGGCGTCGAGGAGGGCCGAATCGCCCGCGGTGTCGCCGAGGTGATCCAGGAGTACGAGAAGGACGGCGAGGCCTGGGAGGAGCGCCGCATCGAGCCGGAGGAGTTCCTCGACGCCGGCGACCACGTGGTCGTTCTTCTGCGCGAACACCTGCGCGGCAGGGAAAGTGGTGTCGAGTTGGAGGGCGAGACGGCGGCCATCTTCACTCTCCGCGAAGGACGGGTGACGCGTATGCAGGGGTTCATGGATCGCGCGGCAGCCCAGAAGGCGGCCGGACTAGCTGAACCAAGCTGAGCGGGCCGGCTTCGCCATCAAGTCGCGGCAGCAAGCGGCCGGCCCACAAAACCGCTAGTGGACCGGCCTGGCTGCCGCTAGCGCTGCCCGTCTGATCACGGCCACCGAGAGGGAACGGCCGCAGTCGGGACAGGAGCTGAGCCGAGCCCAGGAGTGGTGTTCTGCGTCGCAGCTCGCGCACCGATACGAGCGCTGCAACCGCACGAGCCTCCTCATGCTCACGTTGGAACCTTGATCTCCGTGGAATCGCTCCATGGCGGGCATCTTGACTGGCCCGGGTCAACAAAACTATGGACAGCCGGTATGAAGATCGCCCCACGGCACTCCGACCGGGTGTCGAATCCGGACAGCCGCTAGTTTCAACCCATGGCGACGGCTGAGCAGGGAGATGCCGCACGCAGGCCCGTCCCCGGCCGGCTCTTCCACTGGGTCAAGCTCGCGTCCTGGTTCGAGCTCGGCCTGTTCACGGCGCTGCTCTTCTTCTGGATCGCGCCCGGCTACCCCACGGAGACCGCACTCTTCGGCCTGCTGCACGGAATCGGCTATCTGGGCCTCTGCGCGCTGATCTTCTGGGCGATCATGCGCCGCGAGGCGCCCTGGCCGCTGCTGGCGGCGACCCTCACACCGCTCGGGCCGGTGGGCGCGGTGATCGGAATCGAGCTGATCGAGCGCCGCGGATGGGGAATCGGGCCGCGAGAGTTGACACCGCAGGACCAAACGGGGAATAATCAAAGGAGGCGGGAGGACGTACTAACTTGACAGACTCGTTCCCGGGACAGTCCCGCCTCCGGGAACGATCGCGTCGGAAATCCCTCCCTGGCTACCGACGCGCAGGCGTGGCGCGGGCCGTGTGGACCCCCTGCCTCCCGCGGCCCCGCCACGCCGCTTCTTCCGTGCGACCAACCAACAGGGGAAACGGGGGCCGGCCATCCGGGTCCCTCCCTGCGGATTCGCGAGTAGGCTGAGTGCGCACCTGCGCATGGCGGTCGACCTGGTCATCGACATCGAGAACACCCCCGGCGCGCTGGCCGAGGTGGCGATGTCGATCAGCGATGCGGGGGTGAACATCGCCGCCGCCACGTGCGTCGGCGCCGGTGAGCGCGCCGAGCTGCACATCCTGGTCCCGCACGCGGAGGCGGTGAAGCACGCACTGGCGATCTCGCACGTCGGGGTGACCCGGGAGCGGGAGGTCGTCGTGGTTGAGGTCGAGGACCGCCCCGGCGTGCTGGCGGACCTTGCTCGGAAGGTCGCGCGGGCTGGAGTCAACCTGGACCTCGTCTATATCGCCACGCAGAACCGGGTTGTCTTCGGGTCCGACGACATCGCCGCTCTACGGGCCGCCCTCGACGACGCGAACCAGCCTTAGTCGTGTGAGCGCAGGTCCCGCAGCACCCGGTGCAGGATGCCGCCGTTCTGGAAGTAGCTGACCTCGTTCGGCGTGTCGATGCGCACCGTCGCCTCGAAGGTGACGTCGTCTCCACCATCGCGACGGGCGGTCACCTGGACAGTCTTCGCCTCGCCGTTCTGCAGGTCGCCGACGTCGAAGGTCTCCTCGCCGGTCAGGCCCAGCGAGTCAAACGATTCCCCGTCCGGGAACTGCAGCGGCAGCACGCCCATCCCGATCAGGTTGGAGCGGTGAATCCGCTCGAAGCTCTCGGCGATCACAGCGCGGACCCCCAGCAGATTGGTGCCCTTCGCCGCCCAGTCGCGTGAGGATCCCGACCCGTACTCCTTGCCCGCGAGCACCACCAGCGGCACGCCCTCGTCGGCGTAGCCCATCGCCGCCTCGTAGATCGTCGTCTCCTCCCCCTGCCCCTCTGATGAGGAGAAGTGCTTCGTGAAGCCGCCCTCTCGTTCGACCAGCCGATTTCGGAGCCGGACGTTCGCGAAGGTGCCGCGGATCATCACCTCGTGGTTGCCCCGACGGGAACCGTAGGAGTTGAAGTCGCGAACCTCGACACCCTGTTCCTGGAGCCACTTCCCGGCGGGGCTGTCCTTCTTGATCGCGCCCGCCGGCGAGATGTGGTCCGTGGTCACGGAGTCGCCGAGCACGGCGAGAACGCGCGCACCCTCGATCGGCTCAACTGGCTTCGGCTCCGGGTCCATGCCCTCGAAGAAGCTCGGCTTGCGCACGTAGGTGGAGTCGGGCCAGGTGTAGCGGTCGCCCTCGGGGATCTCGATCCCCTTCCAGCGCTTGTCGCCCGTGAAGACATCCGCGTAGCTCTTCGTGAACATGTCCGCGCGGACGGCCTCACCCACGACCTGCTTGATCTCCGCGGAGCTGGGCCAGACGTCCGAGAGGTAGACAGGCTGGTCGTCGGAGTCACGGCCGAGCGGCTCGGTGGTCAGGTCGATGTCCATCCGGCCGGCGAGGGCGTAGGCGACCACCAGCGGCGGCGACGCCAGATAGTTGGCGCGCGTATCCGGATTGATCCGGCCCTCAAAGTTGCGGTTGCCGGAGAGGACCGAGCAGACGACCAGATCGTTGTCGTTGACGGCCTCCGAGATCTCCTTTGGTAGGGGCCCGGAGTTCCCGATGCAGGTGGTGCAGCCGTAGCCGACGAGGTTGAACTGGAGCTGGTTCAGGTACTTGTCGAGACCCGACTTCTCCAGGTACTCGGTGACCACGGTGGACCCCGGGGCCAGCGAGGTCTTGACCCACGGCTTGCGGGCGAGCCCCCGCTCCACCGCCTTCTTGGCGATCAGGCCGGCGCCGAGCATGACCGAAGGATTCGAGGTGTTGGTGCAGCTCGTGATCGCGGCGATCACGACCATGCCGTGGTCGAGCTCGACCGTCTGGCCATCCTCCAGCTGAACGGACACGCAATCGCTCGTCTTGCGCTCCTCCGCGACGGCGGTCAGGCCCGCCCTTTGCGGCTTGCCGTTGTCGCCGTCGTGATCCTCGGCCGGCGGGTCGGAGGCCGGGAACGACTCGTCGATGGCGACGTCGAGCATGTTGCTGAGCTCGTCTCCCGCATCGGGGTCCCACTCCTGCATCGCCTCGAGGAAGGCCGGCTTCGCGTTGGAGACCGCAATTCGGTCCTGCGGGCGCTTCGGGCCCGCGATGCTCGGCTCGACCTCGCCGAGGTCGAGCTCCAGGGTGTCGCTGTAGGTCGCCTCCTCGGAGCCGGGCTCGTGGAAGAGGCCCTGCTCGCGGGTGTAGGCGTCGACCAGCTCGATCTGCTCGGTGGGCCGGCCCGTGAACTCGAGATAGCGCAGCGTCTCGGCGTCGATCGGGAAGATTGCGCAGGTCGAGCCGAACTCGGGCGACATGTTCCCGATCGTCGCGCGGTCGGCCAGGCCGAGGTCGGCGATGCCCGGGCCGAAGAACTCGACGAACTTCGAGACGACGCCCTTCTCACGCAGCAACTCGGTGACCGTCAGGACCAGGTCGGTGGCCGTGGCGCCCTCACGGAGCTCGCCGGTCAGCCTGAAGCCGATCACCTGCGGGAGCAGCATCGAGATCGGCTGGCCGAGCATCGCGGCCTCGGCCTCGATCCCGCCGACGCCCCAGCCGAGCACCCCGAGGCCGTTGATCATCGTCGTGTGCGAGTCCGTGCCGACCAGCGTGTCCGGATAGGCCTGGATCGTCCCGTCCTGCTCGCGCGTGTAGACGCACTGACCCAGGTACTCGAGGTTGACCTGGTGGCAGATGCCGGTCGCCGGCGGCACCACCCTGAAGTTGTCGAACGCGTTCTGCCCCCAGCGCAGGAACGCGTAGCGCTCCCCGTTGCGCTCGTAGTCGCGTTGCTCGTTGATCCCGAACGCCTTCTGGTTCCCGAATGCATCCACCTGGACGGAGTGATCGATCACCAGGTCGACATCGACCTGCGGATTGATCGCGCTCGGGGCGCCGCCCAGGTCCTCCATCGCGTCTCTCATCGCCGCCAGGTCGACCACGGCCGGCACGCCGGTGAAGTCCTGCATCAGCACGCGCGCGGGCTGAAACGGGATCTCGACCGATGGCTTCGCATTGGCGTCCCAGGTCGCGATCGCCTCCACGTCCTCGGAGGAGACCGAGGTCCCGTCCTCCAGGCGCAACGCGTTCTCGAGCAGCACCTTCAAGCAATACGGCAGCCGCGCGACGTCGAATTTCCCCTGCAGCGCATCGAGGCGGTGGATCTCCACCGTCCGGCCCGAGACCTCGAGCTCGGCGCGCGCTCCAAAGGAATCAGCGGTCACAGGGTCAGTATGACCAGGGAGCTACTTCTTCTTGTGCTTCTTGTGCTTGAAGTTGACCTTGACGGTCTGGGCCGTATTGCCCTTCGGGTCGATCGTGGTGACCTGGACGCGGATCCCGCGACCGCGCGCCACCGTGGCGCGGCCATGCTTGCTGAGCTTCAGCTTCACAGTCGCGCTCTGGCCGCCCGGAATGGTCGCCTTGCCCCGCCCGAGGACCTTCTTCTTGCCGCTCTTCTTGTGCTTCTTCGCGGAACGCACGCTCGTGCCCTTGCCCGACCCGAGCAGGCGGACCTGCACCTGGCAGGGGTTGTTGCCGGGTGCGGAGTCGACCGGCACCTTGGCGGTCTTGCCCTTCACGACCACCTTGCCGGTCCCGAGCGAGGCGCGCAGGTAGGACGCGGAGGAGAATTGAGGGGCGATCTCCGTGCCGCACGGAAGCGGCAGCGCGGGCGCTGCGCCGACCTGGCCGGCGGCGGCACCGGGGTCGTCCGCCACGGGCAGCCGCAGGTCGAGGTTCGAGACGGTGATGTCGCCCTGGCCGTTCGCGGGGCGCCCGTAGCTGTTCAGCGAGCTTCCGCCGGCGTCCTTCGGCA
>DASUPK010000180.1:0-21598 GCA_036276255.1 Solirubrobacterales bacterium | reverse complement strand
CACTCCCGCGCGTACGTGCACAAGGGGCCGCCGCCACAGGCGCTGCGCCTGCTGGCCCCAGTTCTGGTGCTGACCACCGTCGGGATCTTCGCCACCGGCGTCCTGCTCCTCGCCCTCGGCCACAAGTCCGACCAGCTCCTCTTCCTCCACAAGGCCTCGTTCATCGTCTGGGCCGGAGCGTTCGGCATCCACTTCCTCTGGCACCTCCCGCACATGCTCCGCTCGCTGCCCGACTACCGGCGCGGCACCCGCGCCCGTCACGTCCCCGGCTCGGGGCTGCGCGGCATGCTCGTCGCCGCGTCGCTTGGCGCGGGCGTCGCGCTCGCCATCACGCTGGCGGGCGCGATCAGCGGCTGGCACGGCGGCACGGCGGGCTGAGCCCGCGAGCGCCTAGGCGAGCGGGATGTTGTGGTTCAGCCGGCGCGAGCTCACCTCGGCCGGAACGGCACCGTTACGTCTTAGACGAGACTTTCGTCCGCGATGTGACGCCGAATTTCAACTGATAGGAAGACGGTCCCAGCGATCTCCAGGGCGACGCGAACGATGAGTTTTGGCGCCGCGCGCCGTCCTAGAGGCGACACGAGTTGAACAGGAGGAAGAAATGAGCGGGAAGATCGTTGTTACAGAGTTCATCTCCGTCGACGGGGTCATCGAGGACCCGGGCGGATCCGAGGACTTCGAGCACGGCGGCTGGAGCTTCGAGTACAAGCGCGGCGACGAGGGCGACAAGTTCAAGATGGACGAGCTCATGAACGCCGACGTCCAGCTGCTCGGGCGGGTGACCTACGAGGGCTTCGCCGAGGCGTGGCCGTCGCGCGAGGGTGAGTTCGCCGACAAGATCAACAAGGGTCGCAAGGTCCTCGTCTCCACCACGCTCACCGACCCGTCCTGGGAGAACACCACCGTGATCTCCGAGAACGTCGCGGACGAGCTCCGCAAGCTTCGCGATGAGACCGACGGGAACATCCTGGTCGCGGGCAGCGGCACCCTCGTCAACACGCTGCTCGAGAACGACCTGGTCGACGAGCTGCGGCTGATGGTCTTTCCGACCATTCTCGGCTCGGGCAAGAGGCTCTTCCCCGACGGGATCGGTCGGATCAAGCTGAAGCTCGTCGAGGACGAGGGCGTCGGCCCTGACGGCGTCCGGGTTCAGGTCTACAAGCGCGCCGACTAGCTGGGGGTAAGGACGAGCTTTCCCTTCACGCGTCCCCCCTCGAGCCGCTCGTGGGCGTCGGCGGCGCGCTCGAAGGGGAAGCTCTCCTCGACGGCCACCCGGAGGCGGCCGCCTTCCGCAAGCGCGGCAAGCGCCTTCAGCCCGGACTGATCGGGATGGACGAGCATCTCTGTGGCGCGTTGGTCACGTCGCGCCGCCGTCTCCTCGACCGACGGTGTGAGATCCCCCGCGATCACGACCAGCGTGCCGCCCCTCCTCAGCACCCCCAGCGAGCCGAGCAGCCCGGCGTCGTCCTCGCTGACCGTATCGATGACCGCATCGACCTCGGCTACCGCGTCCTCGATGGGCGCCGCCGAGTAGTCGACCGGCTGGTCGACGCCCAACTCGCGGAGGAAATCGTGCTTTTCGGCGCGGGCTGTCCCGATCACGTGGGCCCCCCGCGCCTTGGCGATCTGCACGGCAAGGTGGCCAACCCCACCGGCGGCGGCCTGGATCAAGACGCGGTCGCCCTCGCCCACCCTCGCCGTGTCGACCAATGCCTGCCAGGCGGTCAGTCCCGCCAGCGGCAGGGCGCCGGCTTGCTCGTCGGTGAACGCGTCCGGCGCATGGGCGACTTGTGTTGACGGAGTGGCCACGTACTCGGCGTCCGCGCGGGCGAGCGCGGGAAACCGCGGCATGCCGAAGACGCGGTCGCCGGGGGCGAAGCCTGAGGTCGCGTCGCCCGCCTCCACGACCGTGCCGGCGACGTCCCACCCAAGAACCATCGGCGGCTCACCCATCTCATCCGGCACCCAGGAGCCCGATCGGACCTGGGTGTCCACCGGATTGAGACCGGCCGCCGCGACCCGGATCAGCAGCTCATCGGCTCGGTGCGCCGGGCGGTCGATCTCCCGCAGCTCGAGAACCTCCCGGCCGCCGTGCTCACGCATCACCACCGCCCTCAGTGCAGATCGACCTCCACGCGATGGTCGTGCTCGTCGAGCACATAAGTCGCCTCCGCGGTCGCCTGGAAGAGGCGGTGGCGAGAGGGCGGGCGGACGTCCTCGTCCGTCCATTCGCTTCCGCCGTGGGCGGCCGATCGGCGCGAGAAGAGCTCCCGGCCCTCAGCTGTCTCGTGGGCCGGGAGCTCCTGGGCGACGCCGCCTACATAGACCGCCTGGTCTGAGCCGATCGCCACGGTCGAGTCGAAGATCACGATCCCTACCTCGCGGCGGTCGCGGAGGTTGACGGAATGCGTCGCATCGGGCTCGGAGACCCAGAAGAAGTCGCGGTAGTCGCGGTGCGCGAAGTAGACGGGCGAGGCCCAGGGCTGACCGCTCAGGTCGGCGGTTGCCAGGACCAAATAGAGGTTGCGATCGACGATCTCCCTCGCCACCGCGGCTGTGTCCCGTTCCTCGGCCATCACCGCAGTCAGGTCTCGACGGGCGCGTCGGGCTGGTGACCCCAGTGGCTCCACGAGCCGTAATAGACGGCCACCTCGGGATAGGCCAGGTCATGCTTGAGGACGAAAGCGACCTGGCTCGCGCGGTTTCCGATCGTGCAGTAGGTGATCACCTTTTTGTCCGGGGTCACGCCGGCCTTCTCGAAGATGGCGCGGAGATCCTCCCGGTCGGCCGGATCGCCGTCCTCGTCCGTGAGAACCGACACCGGGACGTGGACCGCCCCGGGGATGTGCCCGGCTCGCCCCACATCCTCCGGAGCGCCTGAGGGCCAGAAGCGCTCGCCGGAGAACTCCTCCGGCGATCGAACGTCGAGGATCACCGTGCCGGGATCGCCGATTGCGTCCTCGACCTCGGCCGTCGAGGCAAGTAGGCCGACGTGTCCTCCATCGCTCACGTAGGAGGTCGACTCCGGGCTTGGGACCTCCGTGGACCAGCTGCGGCCGCCCCCATCCCACTGCTCGCGCGGGCCGTCCATGATCCGCATCCGCTCATGGCCGTGGCGGTCGAGAAGCCAGAACCCGAGCAGGGGGGCGTACCCATAGAAGACGACCGTCGTATCGGGGGTCAGCCCCGACCCGGCGAGCACCGCCTCGAATTCGGCCTTGTCGATCGGGCTGAAGTCGGGATGACGAAGGTCCTTGTGCGCATCCCAGAGAACCGCGCCGGGGACGTGGCCTTCGTCATAGGCTGCACTCCTGACGTCCACCTCGATCACCTGCACATCCGGATCGTCCAGGTGGGCCGCAACCCATTCAGCGTCGACCGAGACCGAGTTCACGTGTCGAGTATCCCACTAGGCTCCCCCGTCATCGAGGTCGAGCACCTCAACTGCGGAACGATGTGCCCGAGGGGAGCGCGTCTGACGGCGGGCCACGGCGGCCTGCTGGATAGGACGAAGATCGTCGCCCATTGCCTGCTGATCGAGGCGGGCGGCGAGCTCGTACTGGTCGACACCGGCTTCGGGCTGGGCGACCACGCGAACCCCAAGCGGCTCGGCCAACCCTTCCGCGCCCTCGTCGCCCCGGTCTGTGAGGAGCGTGAGACGGCTATTCGCCAGGTCGAGGCGCTGGGCAACGACCCGGCCGACGTCCGCCACATCGTCACCACGCATCTCGACCTCGATCATGCCGGGGGCATCGCCGACTTCCCGGACGCCCAGATCCACGTCTTCGCCTCGGAGCTGGCGGCGGCGCGCTCACCCTCGCTGACGGAGCGCGCGCGCTACATCTCGGAGCAGTGGGGCCAGAACCCGATCTGGGTCGAGCACGGCGCCGGCGGCGACAGCTGGTTCGGTTTCGAGAGCATCCGCCTGCTGCCCCATCTCGATGCGGAGATCGCGATGATCCCGCTCCCCGGGCACACCGCCGGCCACAGCGGCGTCGCCATCAACACCGAAGATGGATGGCTGCTCCATTGCGGCGACGCGTTCTTCTTCAGCGGCGAGATCGAGACGCCACCGCGGTGCCCGCCCGGCCTGCGCTTCTTCCAGACGATCAATCAGCACGACGGCAAGGCGCGCCACCGAAACCAGGAGCGCCTGCGCGAGCTCCAGCGCGACCACGGCGACGAGGTGACGCTGTTCTGCTCGCACGACGCATCGATGCTCGCCGCGGCGCAGCGCGGGCCCACCGCGGCCTAGCCTCTCAGGAGAGCAGCCGAGTCCCTGAGGTCAATCCGGGCAGACGGCGCGCCCGTATTCGAGTCACGGCCGTCAGCCCCGCCCTCCGATCCCTCACCCTGGCGGGGCTGGTGGCCGTCTTGTCCTCTCGGGGCGCTAGGCGCGCCGAGCCGCCCCGACGAGCGTCACTCCCGGGATCTCGAGCCCGTTCGGCGTCTCGTACGGGGCGAGAGCCTCGCGAGCGCGCGAGCGGATCGCATCGATGGCCTCCGGCGGCTGAGCCTCGAGCACCTTCGCGAGCGGTCCCGCGAGTGCAGTGGTGACCAGCCACCACTGGTCGAACGACGCGCCGATCCACGGCGCTTCGACCTCGTCGACGGCGACGTCCTCGAAGCCGGCGCCCGAGAGCACGGCCAGCAGCTTGTCGCGGCCGTCGAGCGCGAACGGACCCGGGAGGCCGGGCGGAGGGAACGTCACTCCCAGCTGGGTCCCAACGGCGTCGAGCATCGCTCCCAGCCACGGATTGCGCTCCCGCGGCCCCCAGACCGAGACCACCGCGCGGCCTCCCAGGCGCAGGACGCGCCGCATCTCGCTCGCCGCACCATCGTGATCCGGAACGAGCATGATTCCCTCGCGGCAGAGGACGGCGTCATAGGACCCGTCCGGCTGATCAAGGCGCTCGAGGTCGAGATCGAGAGTGGTCACATTGCCCAGCCCGCGCGCCTCGGACCTCGCCGCGGCGATGGCTGTCATCTGGGGTGTGACGTCCGAGAGGACGACCTCGCCATCCGCGCCGACACGATCGGCCGCGGCGATGCCCAGCCCACCGGGGCCGCAGGCGAGCTCCAGCACCCGGTCCCCGGGCTCAAGAGCCGCCGCCTCGAGCATCGCCCGGGTGAGGTCCTCGGTGCGGCTGTCGACGAAATCCGCGTTCTGTTCCCAGCCAGGGGCGACCGCCCCCCACATCGTGTGCAGCCCGGCGCGGAGCTCATCGAGTCCCTCCGCCGGAGCCTTCGTTGTCTGCTGTCCGCTCTCCACGATCCAATCTCCTTGCTTCGCGGTTGAAATTAACTACGCGATATAAGTAATGAATTCACGGCTAGAATAGCCAATGATGGCGAAGTCTGCAGAGAAGGGTCGAGAGACCCGCCGGTACCACTCCCCGCGCCGCAAGGAGCAGGCCGCGGCGACCCGCAGGGAGATCCTCGACGCAGCCGAGCGACTCTTCGTCGAAGACGGGTACGTCGCCACCTCGATGGCGGCGATCGCCAAGGAGGCCGGCGTCGCGCTGAAGACGGTCTACCTCGCCTTCGAGACCAAGAGCGGATTGCTGCGCGCGCTCTGGCACCGCAATCTACGGGGCGACCGGGAGTTCGTGCCGGTCGGCGACCAGAGCTGGTTCATCGAGGTGCTCGAGGAGCCGGATCCGGCGACGGCGCTTCGCCTCAACGCCCGCAACTCGAGGCAGGTGAAGACGCGGATCGCCCCTCTGGGCGCGGTGCTGTTGAGCGCGGCGGCCGCGGACCCGGACGTCCAGGAACTCTCAGAGCGAATCTGGTCCGACTTCTACGAGAACCAGCTCGAGGTCGTGAAGGCGCTCCACCGGCGCAAGGCCCTGAAGAAGGGGCTCGGCGTCAAGCGGGCCGCCGACATCCTCTGGACGCTCAACCATCCCCGCACCTACCTGCTGTTCCTGGAGAGGGGATGGACGCCGGAGCAGTACGAGCGCTGGCTCGGGGACATCACGATCGCCGAGCTACTCCGATGAGCCGAGATGACTTCCGCAAGGCACGTTGGTACGCGATCCGCCCGGCCGCCAACCGCAAGCCGGCCACATATCGCTGTCCCCTCTGCGGCGGCCACCTCCCCGCGCTCAGCGAGCACATGCTGGTCACGCCGGCGGGGGACAGCTCGAGGCGCCGCCATGCGCATTCGGCCTGCGTGATGGTCGCCCGCAAGCAGGGACGCCTTCCCCTTCGTGAGGAGGTCGAGCCGCCCCGCCGGGGAATCGTCGCAAAGCTACTCAACCGTAGGTAAGGTAAGCGGAGGCATGGCTCTGAAGAAGATCGGACTGATCACCGCATCCGCTCTCTGCTCCATCAACCTCTGGACGGGTGCGCCGCTGTTCGCCATCTGGGTCGGCTCGAAGGTCCAGGGGAACCTGAACAACCTCAGCATGACCGCGCTGTTCTCGGTGATCGTGGTGCTCGCGGGGACCGTCTTCGGCCTGGCGTACCTGCTCACCTTGATCAACAACAGATACGACGACCTCACCGGGCGGCCGACGGCCGCCCGCCAGACCTCACCGTGGCTGCGGAGCATGCGCGACGAGCGCGAGGGGGATGCCAAGCGGAAACACGGGATCGGCGGCATCGAGCGCGTCGTCGTGGTCTGCGCGATCGCGGGCTGCCTGGCGTTTGAGGCCTGGTTCTTCTTCTTCGCGGGTTCCTCCCTGCCGAATGGCTGAGCCCGTCGCGGTCGCTCCGCGACGGGCCGAGACGTCCGAGCTCCCCGAGCTTGCTCGGATGCTCGCTCGCGCCTTCCACGAGGACCCCGTCGCCAGCTGGGCGTGCCGGCCGGAGGATCTGCGGCCGCGCGTGCTGGAGCGGCTCTTCGGGATGCGCCTGCGTGACATCCACCCGAGCGGAGAGGTCTGGACCGACGACGAGCTGCTGAGCGTCGCCGTCTGGGCGGCGCCGGACCGATGGCACACCACCGTGCGCCAGGACATCGCCTACGCCACCTGCCTGCTCCGTCCCCGTCTCGTGCCGCGGATGCCGATGGTGATCACGGGGATGCTCGGCGCGCAGAGGGTCCACCCCACCGAGCCGCCGCATTGGTATCTGGCGATCCTCGGAACCGACCCCTCGGCGCAGGGACAGGGCCTGGGCTCGGCGATGATGGCCCCGATCCTCGAGGGCTGCGATCGCGACGGCGTCTGCGCCTACCTCGAGTCCTCCAAGCAGCAGAACCTGGACTTCTACACCCGTCACGGGTTCCGGGTCACCGGGAAGCGAGACCTGCCGCGCGGCCCGCGCCTCTGGCCGATGTGGCGGGAGCCGCGCGGCTGATGCTCGCTACTTCGTGTAGCTGACCAGGTCCTCGCGCTCGGCCTCACCCGAGACCGACACGGCAACGACCGGGCCCACGCCCTTTGCATAGAGCTTGTACTCGGAGACGGCGGGCTCGATCGGGCTCGTGTCGTCGATCAGGACGGCGCCCGTGAAATGACCGGCCGGAGCCTCGACCTGCTGGTCGAGAGCAAGGACCTTGGCACGATCCTCCGCCTGGCCCGCGTAGTACTCCTCGCGATAGGTCAGCCCCACCCTCGGGTTGGCCGGCATCACGACTCCCGCGTCGGCCCCGTTGCGGCCGGCCTCGAAGGAGCCGCTCGTGTCCCTCCTGCCGTTGTGGATCTCGGCCGTCCTCTCGCCGAAATACCAGATGTTCCCGTCCCGATCCTGGGCGTACCAGTCGTCCGTGATCTCGCTCGGCTTGCCCTTGTCGTAGACGACGTCGTGGACAACCCGAGCGGTGACCCCGTCGGCGATCTTCTTGGTCCGATCCTCGACCGTGATTGTCTCCTGGAGGGACTCGCCCTGAGGGTTGCTGACATGGACATGCCACTGCCTCCCGACGGGCATTGGCCAGTAGGAATTGTCGATCTGCGTCGTGAAGTCCGCCGGATTCAGTTTCGACGGCTCACTCGTCTGCGGGAGCGTGTTCTTGCCGGATTGCGTCGCCGTGGAGGAGTTGCTTCCCCCTGACGAACCGCACCCGGCGAGCGCGGGGAACAGGACGGCGATTCCAGCCATCGCGGCTCCCACGCGCTTGATCGCCCGGGCGTTCATCTAGTTCCCTCCCTGGTCCTCGCTGTCGGCCTCGGCGACGACCAGCTTGTAGTTCTGATCGAGCCGAACATCGACCGTGCTGCCATCGGGCTTGGCGACCTCGACCTCCCAGGTCGCGCCGTTCTCCGAATCGCGCTCCACGGAGTTCGCGTGGCTGCCCGGATAGATCTTGAGCGCGGCGGCCTTCGCCTGATCCGCGCCCGGGCCGGTGGCCCCACCCTCGTCGCCCCCGTTGGTTGCGATCGCGGTGCCGGCGCCGGCCGCCGCAAGGGCGAGCACGGAGCCGCCGACGATCACGTACTTCCGTGACCAGTGCATGTATGTCTCCTTTCGATGGTCGGTCATTGCGCGACCGGTTCTACGGAGGCGGGATGAATCGGCCGTGAAAACGCTCAGCTGGGGAGCTGGACCCACACGTCGGCGCCAGCCCCGTTCCGGTTGGCCGCGTGGGCACTGCCTCGATGTGCGCGAGCGATCGCCTCCACGATCGCCAGTCCGAGTCCCGTACCGTTGCCGCCGCGAGCCGCATCCGCGCGGCTGAACCGCTCGAAGGCGTGATCCAGGAATTCCGGCGGGAACCCCGGCCCGTGATCGGATACGTGGATCTCGAGTTCGCCGTCGGATTCGGTCGTGCTCACCGTGATCCCCCCCGCGCCATGCTCGATGGCGTTCTCGATCAGATTGGTGAGCGCCTGCTCCAGCCGAAGCGGATCCGCGTCGACCATCAGGCCGTCGGCCGGCTCCACGGTCAGCGAGCGTCCCAATTCGACCAGGCGCATCGCGAAGCGCTCGCGAACGTCGCCGAGCAGGTCAGCGACCCTGACCCGCCGCAGATGCAGGGCCAGCTTCCCCTGCTGCGACCGGGCCAAGACGAGCAGATCCTCGGCCAGCGCGCTGAGACGGTCCACCTCGACGATCGCCGAGGCGATCGCCGCGCGCATCTCCTCCGGGGTCTTCGCGTATCGAAGGGCCAGCTCGAGCTCGGTCTTGTGCAGCGCCAGCGGCGTACGCAGTTCGTGGCTCGCGTCGTCGACGAAGGTGCGCTCTCGCTCCAGTGCCGCCTCGAGGCGGCCGAGCATCTCGTTGAGCGTCTCGCCGAGGCGGCGCAGCTCGTCCCTTGCTTCGGGAAGCGGCAGGCGCTCTCCGGGCTCGGCGGCCGAGATCTCCGCCGCGCGCCGGCGCATCGCCTCAACCGGCCGAAGCGCGCCGAAAGCGACGATGTAGCCCGCCAGCGACGCGAGCAGCAACGCGACCGGCCCGCCGATCAACAGGACCGTGCGCAGGTTGCTCAGGGCGTCATGGCGATCGTCGAGCGAGGCGCCGGTCAGCACGACGAGCGTTCCGCGCGGTGTGGCGAGGGGCTTCGCGAAGAGTCTGGCCGGTCCCTCGACGGCCTCGACGTCGGGGCGGTCGATCCGGATCGGCTCCTGCGTCGCCCGCGCCAGCTCGGGGCCGCTCAGCAGCGAGCCATGGGAGAGTCCCGAGGCGGTGGCGCCGTACACCCTGCCCTCCGGGGTGAGCACCTGCGCGAACGTATCCTCGCCCGCCAGGTTGCCGCCCCCCTTCAGGGAGCCACCTGAGCGGCCGACCAGCGTCCCCACGTCCTGTGCGCGTGAGATCAGGCCGTTGTCGATCGTCTCGTCGAGCTGGGCCCGGAAGCGCAGGTAGATGAACATCCCGAGCGCGGTGAGCAGCACTGCCATGACGATCGCGAACGCGAGGGTGATCCGAAGCCGGATCGAGATTCGCTTCACGCGGCTGGAACCTCCCTCAGCCGATACCCGGCTCCGCGCACGGTCTGGATCGACTCGACCCCGAAGGGCCGGTCGATCTTGCGTCGCAGGAGGCGCACGTACGAGTCAACGATGTTCGAGCGGTTCTCGTACTCGTAGTCCCAGGCGTGCTCGAGCAGCTGGAAGCGGGTCAGGACCTCCCCGGGACGCCGCATGAAGACCTCGAGCACGGCGAACTCCTTCGCGGAGAGCTCGATCTCGTCCGCCCCCCTCCAGACCTGCCGTTTCGCCGGGTCCATTCGGAGGTCGCCGACGCGCAGCTCGGGCGATCGCCGCCCATTTCCTCGCCTGGCAAGGGCCCGGAGCCGCGCCAGCAGCTCCGCATAGGAAAACGGCTTCACCAGGTAGTCGTCCGCGCCCGCATCGAGACCCGCGACGCGGTCCCGCACACCGTCGCGGGCCGTCAGCATCAGGATCGGGGAGAAGACTCCGTCGTCGCGCAGGCGACGGCAGACCTCGAAACCGTCGATGCCGGGCAGCATCAGGTCGAGGACGATTGCGTCGTACTCGGTCGATCCAGCCATCCAGAGGGCGTCCTCCCCCCTGCCGGCCAGGTCCGCGGCCATTCCCTCCTGTCGCAGTCCCCTGCGGATCAGGCCGGCCATCTTGGCCTCGTCCTCGACGATCAGCACGCGCATCTGAGCTCACCGAGATTGTCCCGCGAAGATGAACGCGAGATGAAAGCCCGCCCCGCAGCTAGCTCTCTGCGACGTCCCGGCGGAGGAAGACGAGCGCTGCCGCGGCCAATGCCGGGAGCCCGTACAGGGCGCAGACCCAGAGGGAGCGCAGGATCGGAGCCCAGTCCGCCGGCGTTCGAAGGAGGCCCTGCCAGGCGTTGAACTGGGTGCTGAGCAGGTAGGGATGCAGCCCGCTCAGTCCCGGCAGGATCCCGACCAGCTGGACCAGGAGGGAGAACATCAGGGTCCCGACGATCGCGGCTCCGCTGTTTCGGAACACCGTTGAGAGCAGGAGGCCGATGCAGGTGATCGCCAGGATGGGCAGCAGATAGACGAGCAGGCTTGCGCCCACCAGCTCGAGGCCCTTGGGCGCGGAGACGACCGTCCCCGAGAGGGTCGTCACGGGGTTGAAGCCGGAGGCCAGGATTCCGGCCCCCAGCGCGACCACCCCGGCTATCGCGATCGCGAGCACCGCGTAGGTGACCGCCGCCAGGGCCTTGCCGGCGAACACCTGATGGCGCTCGACCGAGCGGGTCAGGATCATCTTGAGGGTCGCGTTGCGATCCTCGGAGGCCACGATGTCCCCGGCGACGAGAGCGGTGATCAGCGGGAAGAGCCAGATCGAGCCGAACAGCAGGAGCACGAGCGGGACCGCGAGCCCCGTGTCGTGGACGTACTTGCCGAAAGCGACGTCGTTCGGGTGCCCACCGCCGGTCACCAGGGCGATCACGAAGATGATCGGGACCGCGGCCGCCGCCCCCAGGCCGAGGTACGTCCGCTTCTGGGCGCGGAGCTTTCGCAGCTCCCAGCGGTAGACCGTCAGGACCCCCGCCCTCATGCCGGCTCCTCGATCAGCTGTTTCGTGTGCGTGGCTCGCGGGCGCTGGTCGCCCTCGGTGAGCTGGAAGAAGAGATCCTCGAGCGTCGCCTGCCGCGGCGTCAGCTCCACCACGGGCGCGCCGGACTCAGCCAGCGCGATCGAGAGCGCCGCGACGGCGTCCTCGTTCTCGGCCTTGAAAGCCAGGGCCGCGTCGGACGTCGCGAGCACCTCGATGCCGGGCTGGGCCGCGCAGACATCCGTGGCCCTCGCGTCATCGGTGGTCCGCAGCCGGTAGCTCACTCCCGACCGGTTCCGAAGCTCGGCGAGAGAGCCCTCGTAGGCCACCCGGCCGCTGCGGATGATCGCGACGCGGTTGCAGAGCTCCTCCACCTCGTTCATCTGATGGCTGGAGAGCAGGACAGTGATCCCGCGCTCGCCGAGATCCCGGATCAGCATCCTCATGTCGCGCATCCCGGCCGGGTCGAGGCCGGTGGCCGGCTCATCCAGCAGCAGCAGGCGCGGCCTGCGAAGCAGCGCCGAGGCGATCCCGAGCCGCTGCCGCATTCCGTGGGAATACCCCTTGACCTTGTCCTTGGCGCGGTCTCGGAGCTCGACGATCTCGAGGACCTCGTCGATCGTGGCCATGCCGTTGTCCCCACCGTCCAGCGCCTGGCAGAGCTTCAGGTTGTCCAGGCCGCTGAGGTACGGGTAGAACGACGGAGCCTCGACGAAGCCGGCCACTCCGTCCAGTGCCGTGACGCTGATCTGCGGGTCGCGACCGAAGAGCCGCACCGACCCCGCGCTCGGCCGGATGAGTCCCAGCATCATCCGCAGCGACGTCGTCTTGCCTGCTCCGTTCGGCCCGAGGTAGCCGAAGACGTCTCCGGAGTTGACGGTCAGGTCGACATCGTCGACCGCGGTGATCTCCCCGTAGCGCTTGACCAGCCCGCGGACCTCAATCGGCGGAGACTCCGCCATCGACTACAGGGCTCGTGCGGCCGTCAGCACCGTTGCGGATGGAGCCGAGGCGAGAACCGTGTACTCAACGCCGTTGCGCTGGAACCTGATCATGGTCCCGAGCGCGGTTTCGAGCTGCTGTCCCTGGGCTCCGTTCACCGACACCTGCGGGAGGCTGAGCTGGCCGTGATCGCCGCCGGCCTGCGATGAGTCGCGCGACGCATCCGCGGGCTGCTCGATCACGGCGATTCCACCGAGGCCCTGCCCGTAGGTGACGAGCGCTCCCGCGTCCGTGCCGCTGTGGGTGAGCCGGACCTCGTTCCGGGGCAGGCCCGCGAGCGAGTCGGGAGCGGAGAGCGGGATGGAAGCCTGCTGCTGGACGGCCTGCAGGCCCGTGACCGGCTGCGTTTCGCCGCTGCCACCGTCACGGTGTGCGGGCGGGCTGATCTCTGTGACCTTGGCGTCAGGGGGTGGCTGGACGTCGAAGACCGATGCGGCGACCGGGCCGTAGGAGATGTCGGTGACCTTGAGCTCGAGCACCGGCGAACTGTCGCCCTTCGGATAGACCGCCGCGCGGAGCGGCGTCCCGTGAACCGCATCCCAGGCGAGCTCGGCGCCTCCGAGAAGCCCTCCGTCGTCCTTCGGCTCCACCCGAACGTTGTAGGCGGGCCGGCCCGCGATGTCCGTCGGCTGCGCTCCGCTCACGATGGCGTGCTCGCCGAGCTTCGCGATCCCCTTCTTGATCCGGTCGAGCGAAGGCGGTTGCTGCTCATTCGCCGCGTTCGCGCCAACCGCACCGCCATGATCAGCGGGAACGGTCCCCTCGTAGGCCGTGTTCGATCCCGAGTCGTAGACGAACCAGCGATGGCCGTCGGAGAGCACCTGGCTGTCGCTGGTGGCGCCCTCGGCGCTCGAGTCCGCCTGGAGCTCGATGCGCAGCTGACCGTCCGCGGTGGCCCAGAGCCGCCCGGAGGCCCCGGTCAGGAGCGGGTCCGCGCCCTGCACGTTGGAACCGGTGATCAGGTCGTTGGTGAACTGGATGCGCGCGCTGACTGCCTCGACCTTGGGTGCGCTGAGGGCGTCGTGCACTGCGACCGGCAGGGGCTCCGCGGGAGGCGTCGGTCCGCCTCCGGTTGCGGCCATCGCCAGAGCCGTGGCCCCAGCGCCGACGGCCACGGTCGTCGCGCAGAGCGCGATCAGGCGGCGGGTCGAGATGCGGCGCAGATGCTTCATCTTCAGAAAGGCTACGCCCCATCCTTAAGGATTTCGGTCAGTTGCAAAGCCGAGTCGACGCTGGTCACTCGGCCAACCAGAGTGCCCAGGCGAATAGGAAAAGGGCTCCGGCGGCAAGCACGGCACCCGCCAGAAGCGAGCCGTGCATCGCCGAGCTGAGGGCGAACAGGGTGCAGAGGAACCCGCCCCAAACGCTCAAGCCCCAGATTGGGCGTCCGCGCATGGTCGGCCCTATCCACCCTCCATCATCACAGCCCCAAGTTCAACCTGTCGGGTTAATTCCACGTGAAAGCGGCCCCGTGAGTCGCAGTCACGACGAACCTGGAACTAGGCGAACCGCTTGACGAAATCGAGCGACGCCTGCGCGACCTCCTGCCAGCCGGAGTCGATGGTCAGTGAGTGGCCGCGGTTCGGTATCCGCTTGATCTCCGTGACGCTCGGGTTCTTGCTCTGGCGCTTGTAGGCGGCGTTCGCAATCGCCCAGGGAACCGTGTGGTCCTTCTCGCCGTCGATGATCAGGAGCGGCCCACGGTCTGGGTTCTTCGGGTCGACCTTCGCCTCCGTCCACGGATTGAGGTTGGCGTTCGCCATCTGCATCAGGGCCACTCCGGGGGCCGCCACGTGGTAGGTCTCGTAGAGCCGCTTCGCCTCGTCGTCGTCTAGCGCGTTGGCCCAGCCGTACTTGAATTGGTCCAGGGTGAGCGTGATCGCCTTGCCCCTGTTGAGGGGGTTCTTGAGCACAGGGCCCGCCGAGCGCAACGCCGAGACTGGCAGTGGCAGCACGCCGCGGAATGGGCCGGGGTCGATCGCGACCGTCGCTGCGGAGAGGCCGCGGTCGGCGATCATCTGCGCGAGCAGTCCGCCGGTCGAGTGACCCATCACGGCCGGCTTCTTCTTGAGCCGGCCGATCACCTCCGCCGTGTGGTCGGCGATCTGCTTCAGGTTCTTCTTCGCGAATACGTCTGGATTGGCCCTGGCCTGCTCGACCGTCTCGGGATCGTCGGGCCAGTTCGGCATCAGCGGCGCGTTGCCCGCATTCTTGAAGAACTCGCCCCAGTTGGCCCAGCTGCTCGGCAGCAGCCAGAGCCCGTGGATGAAGACGACCGGCGTGGTCCCAGACGTGTTCGCCGTCTCGATCTCCTTGGCTTCCCGCTCGGATATCTCAGCCATGCCCTTCTCCCTATCTGACGTGAATTTGCGCAGTGAAGTATTACTGCACGCGATGGGGATCCGGCTGACCCACATCGGCGGGCCCACCGTCCTGATCGAGATCGAGGGATGGCGGCTGCTGACCGACCCGACCTTCGACCCCGCCGGCGGCAGGTACCGCTTCGGCTGGGGTACCGGCTCGACCAAGCTCACCGAGCCCGCAATCCCGGCTGCCGAGCTTGGGCGGATCGACGCCGTGCTGCTCAGCCACGACCACCACGAGGACAACCTGGATGCGGCCGGGCGTGAGCTGCTCCCATCCGCCGGAGTCGTCGTCACCACTGCGGCTGGAGCGACGCGGCTGGGCGGCGAGACCCGAGGTCTCGAGCCCTGGCAGGCCACTTGGCTCGAGCACCCGGATCGGCCGTCGATCGAGATCACGGCCACCCCCTGCCGTCATGGGCCGCCGCTTAGCCATCCGATCGTCGGTGATGTGATCGGCTTCGCCCTCGGCTGGGACGGCCAGCAGAACGGCGTGCTCTGGATCTCGGGCGACACCGTGCTATACGACGGCGTCAAGCAGGTCGCCGACCGGCTCGAGGTCGACACCGCCCTGCTTCACCTGGGTGGCGTGAGATTCCCGGTCTCCGGACCCCTTCACTACACGATGACCGCGAGCCAGGCGATCGAGCTCTGCGAGCTGATCCGGCCGCGCACCGTGATCCCCATCCACTACGAGGGCTGGAAGCACTTCCGCGAGGGCCGCGATGCGATCGAGCGCGAGCTCTCCTCGGCGCCGGACGGGGTGCGAGAAAGCTTCCGCTGGCTCCCGATCGGCGAGCCGACGGAGGTCTAGATAGGCGTCGCGGGCATCGCGAGCCTCTTGGGAGATGGAGCCGGTGGCATCGAAGCCACGTCCTCGGTCACGAAACGATCGGTCTCTACAGGCTTAGCCGGCGCTTCGTTCTCGCCCCTCGACCTCTGCAGCCGGCGAGAGATGCCGAGGGGCCAAGTCCCTTGGTTGTCCCCGGATGGTCGGGACGAGCCGACCGGGTGAGCCCGATTCTGATGCCGGTGACCCCACCCCTCGGGCTCGGGTGGGCCGACACACGCTGCCTAGGTTCTAGCTAAGCGGCGAGAGCGAACTCATGGTCCGCACGTATTGGTTGGTCCAGGTGTTTAACGAGGCCTCCTGGAACCTCGGCCTGCAACCTAATCGCACGAATGACCAAGTCGAATCCAATTCGGCCCCGTGCTATGTCAAAGACAATGTTAGCCCGGAGCGGCAGCTCGCCGTCACATAGCGGCGGCCGCGAGATCGATTGGGTAGGTGGCCGGGTTGATCCCGGGCGTACTACAGGGTCAGCTTGCCCTTGACCTCGCGCAGGAACCGGCCCGGCATGCCCGGGACGTCGGCGAGGTCGTCGAGCGACTTGAAGCCCTTCTGGCGCTCGCGATAGGTGATCACGCGCGTCGCCTGGGTGACGGAGAAGCCGGCGTCGCGAAGCTGCTCGAAGGTGGCGTTGTTGAGGTTGGTCCGGTCGCCGGCATCGACCTGGGGCTCGGCGGCGTCCTCCGGCTCCTCCGCTTCCCCCGGCTTCTCTTCCTCCACTTCGGCCTCCTCCTCGCGGCCGGGGCCGACCCCGAGGATCGCGCCGACCGTGCGGCCGAGGATGCCGCCCTTCTCGGCCTCGTCCTGGTCCTCGGCCTCCTCCTCATCGCGGTCCTCCTCCTCGTCCTTCGGCTCGGCGGCCGGCTCCGGCGGCGATGTGGCCTCCGGGGGCGCCGGGGGAGGTGGCGGTGCGGCCGCAGGAGGGGGCGGCGGTGGTGGCGGGGGGGCGGCGATTGAAGGCGTCGACGACGAGGGCGACTCGGCGGCGGACTCTGAGCCCAGCTCCTCGGTCGTCCGGATGCTGCTCGCGGCGGCCGCCTCGGCCTCCTGCGCCTTCCGCTCCGCCTCCTTGGCGCGGGCCTCGGCCGCGTTCACACGCTCCAGGACCTCGCGCAGCCTGCGCTCGCGCTCGGCCTCCTCCAGCTTGAGCTGCGCCACTCGCTCGGCGTCGGCGGCGCGCTGCTCGGCCACCTTGGCCCTGGTTTCGCTCTCCTCAAGTTTCCTCTGGGCGTCCTCCAGGGCACGCTCGCGCTCCTCGCGCTCGGCCTCGAGGCGCCGCTCGGCCTCCTGGATGGCGCTGGAGAGCCGTTCGGTCTCTCCGGTCATCTTTTCCTGGACCTGGGCGTCGATTCGCTCTTCGGCCTCGGCTCGGGCCCGTTCCTCGGCCTCGCGTCTCGCCTGCTCCGCTGCCTCGGCCACCCGCGAATCGGCCTCCTTGCGCGCCCGCTCGATCGCGAGCTTGGTCCGGTCCTCGACCTCGCGCCGCACCCGCTCGGACTCCTCGCGGGCGCGCTGCTCGGTCTCGAGTCGCAGCCGCTCGGCCTCCTCGCGAAGCCTGACCTCGCCGGTCTCCCTCGCTTGCTCCTGCGCCTGGCGGCGGGCCTGATCAGCAGCCATCTTGATCAGCTGCTCAGTCTCTTCCTCGGCGCGCTGGACGCGGGCCTCGGCGTCGCGCTCGAGCTCCTCCGCGCGGCGCAGGCGCTCCTCCGCCTCGGCGCGAACCCGTTGCTCCTCCTCGCTGAAGCGCTCCTGCTGCTCGGCGGCCAGCTCCTCGACCTCCGGGCTCGCCGATGTGGGAGGCGGGGAATCGGACGGGGGCGGAGGCGGTGCGGGTGCCTCCCGCTCCGGAGCCGCGTCGTAGGGACGCGGCGGCGTTACGTCCGGCGGCAGCTTGGATTCGGCCTCGACTTGCTCGGAAGCCGGCGGCGTCGGCTCGGCGGGGGGCGGCGCGGCCGCTCTCTCCGCGTCCTCGCGGGCGAGCCGGTCGATCTCCTCCTGCAGCGAGCTGGTGCCGCCCGGTGACGAGGTGATCTCGAGCGGCTCGTCCGGCGCCGGTGGCGCGGACGCCGCGAGCTCGGCCCCCGACGCATCGGGCTCCGAAACAGCCGTCTCTTTCTCCTCCTCCACGGACTTCACGTCCGAGGGTTCCTCGCCCTCGGCAGCTGTCCGCGCGAAGCCGCCAGGGGCGTTCTCCGGCTCCGGCGCGACCGGCGTGAACACGGAGTCCTCGTCCTCTGGCTCCGGTGCGGGGTCGGGGGTGACTTCCGCCGCTGGCTCAGGCGTGGACTCCTCCTCGGGCTCAGGGGTGGACTCCTCCTCGGGCTTCTCCGGCATCTCCCGGAGTCGCGACGGGCCGCTGCCCGGCGGAACCCACTGGGCCTCCTCCGGTTCGTCCTTGTGCTCGGGCGTGACCGGCTCCGTGGGCGGAATCTCGTCGAGTGCCTGCGTCCCGGTCGCCTCCTCCTTCTCATCCTCGCCCCCGATCGGCACCTCCTCGAGCTTGGGCTGCTTCTCCTCCTCATCCTCACCGCCTGCCTTCTCGGCAGCGCCCTCGCCCAGGCCGAGCGCGGCCGCAAGCATCGTCGACTTCTCCGCCTCGGCCTCGGCGCCGGTCTTCACCTCGGCGCCATCCGTCTTCTCCTCAGCCACCTCGGCCTCGGGCTCCTCCGCCTTCGGCTCCGGCGGAGCCTGTCCCTTGCGCTCGGCCTTGCGGCGCGCCCGCTCCTCCTTGCGCTGCTGGCGCTCCTCGCGGCGGCGCTTGCGCTCCTCCTCCCAGGCCCGGCGATCCTGGTCCTCGGAGCGGCGCTTCTCGTCCGCGATCTGCTGGCGCTTCGCTTTGCGCTCCTCGCGGCGCTCCTTGCGGGAGGGCTTGCCGCCGGCGGCCTCGGCCTCTGCCGTCTCCGTGTCGGGCTCGGCCTCGGCGTCGGCGGATGTCTCGGCTTCAGTCTTCTCCTCTGCGGCCGCCGCCGCTAGGGGCTTCTCCTCTGCGGCCCCCTCGCCCTCGGTCTCTTCCTCAGCAGCCTCGTCCTCAGCGGCCTTTTCCGGCTCCTCGGAGTTATCGGCCTCGTCCTCCTTCTCCTCCTCCTTCGCGTCCGCGGCGGGGGCCGCCTCGCCGGCCTCGTCCGTCTCCGCGGCGCGGCGACGGCGCACGAGCAGCAGGAGGATCAGCAGCAGGATGACCGCGGCCGCGATCCCGTACGCCTCGCCGGGGTTGTCCTTGACGAAGTCGGAGAGCGTGCCTGTATCGATTGCAGCAAGCATCGGTGTGCCCAATCGTTGCACGGGAGATTCGTTCTCGTGAGAACTCCTTTGCCCTGCACCCGGGCGCAGAGTTGCCGATCGCCGAACTCTTTGCCCGTGACTAGCCGAGCCGCTGCTTGAAGTCGCGCTCGACCTCGCGGCGCATGTCACGATCGGCGATCTCCCGCCGTCGATCCCGCCCCTCCTTGCCCTTGGCCAGGGCCAGCTCGACCTTCGCCCGCGGCCCCTTGAAGTAGATCCTGGTTGGGACGAGAGTGAGCCCGCGCTCCGCCGTCTTGCCGATCAGCCGCTCGATCTCGCGCCGGTGCAGGAGCAGCTTGCGCGGCCGGTCGGGCTCGTGGTTCTGGTCGGAGGCCGGCCGGTAGGGCGGGATGTGCGCACCGCGCAGCCAGACCTCGCCGTCGTTGATGACGGCGTAGGCCTCGTTGAGCTGCGCCTTGCCGTCGCGAAGCGACTTGACCTCGCTGCCGCGCAGCTCGATCCCGGCCTCGGTCGTCTCCAGCAGCTGGAACTTGTGCCGCGCCCGCCGGTTGGTGGCGACGTCGCCGCTGACCGGCACCCGCGGGCCCTTGCTCTTCCTATTGGCCATCAGCGCTCGGAGGGAAGCAGGTCCACCCGGCCGCGGGGAGCGTCGACTCGATCGACGGTGACCGTCGCCGGATCGCCGATCCGGACCGCGGCGCCGCCGCGCATCCCGACCAGCCTGGTTTCAGTCTCATCCAACTCGTAGCGCTCGCGCCCGCCGATCCGGCGAGCCGGCAGGAAGCCCTCGTAGACGTCGGCGAGGGCCCCGCCGAAGCGCACAAAGGCCCCGGCGCCCACGACGCCGGAGACCTCGCCCTCGAACCTCGTATCCGGCCCGCGCTCGAAGAGCTCTCGCTGCAGCAGGAAGGACGCGCAGACGGAGTCTGCATCGCGCTCGACCCGGGTCGCGTCCCGCTCGCGCTCCGAGCAGTGCGCGCCGATCTCCGCGAGGCCCTCGGCGCGCGGCGGCTCCTCATCCGCCCCGATTGCCGAGAGGAGCGCGCGGTGGGCGACCAGATCCGGATAGCGGCGGATCGGCGACGTGAAGTGGGCGTAGGCGGAGCTGCCCAGGCCGGCGTGACCCAGGTTCCGGTCGGTGTAATGGGCGGGCTTCAGGGAGCGGAGCACAAGCGATGTATACGCCTCGCGGCCGTGCCCGCGGCGCTCGGCCTCCCGGGCGACCAGGCGGCTCGCCTCGCCCGCGAGGTCGCCGGCGTGCTGCGGGGAGATCTCGTCCGGGAGCGCTGGGGTCGGAATGTCGAGGGAGGCAAGCTGCTCGATCAGCCACTTGATTCGGTCTGGATCCGGCTGTTCGTGAACGCGGTAGAGCGCCGGGACGCGGCGGCGCTCGAGCAGCTCGGCGACGCGCTCGTTGGTGAGGATCATCAGGTGTTCGATCAGGCGGTGGGCCTCGGTCTGCGGGACCGAGTGGGCTCCGATCACCTGGCCATCCTCGAAGCGGAACTCGGGCTCGAAGGTCTCCACCTCGAGCGAGGAGCGTGGGCGGCGGCTGGCGAGCGTCGCCGCGGCATCCCGGGCGAGGGCGAGCGGCGATGCGATCGACTCGGGCGGACGCGCGCGGCCGGCGAAGATCTCGTCGAGCCCGTCGTAGTCGAGTCGGACGTCCGAGCGGATCAGGCTGCGGTAGAAGCTCGCCGAGAGCGGCTCCCCCGCCTCCGAGAGCTCGATCTCCGAGGTGACGGCGAGCCGCTCGCGGTCCGGAGCGAGGCTGCAGGCGTCGCTCGAGAGGACGTGCGGCAGCATCGGCGCGACGGTGCCCGGGACATAGGTTGAGTTCGCCCGGCGATACGCCTCCTTCTCGAGCCCGTCGCCCGGCCGAACGTGCGCGGCAACATCGGCGATATGGATCCAGAGGCGGACGCCCCGGTCGGTTCGCTCGGCCGAGACCGCGTCGTCGAAGTCATGCGCGCTGGCAGGGTCGACGGTGAAGGTGGCGAGGTCCCTGAGGTCGCGCCGGTCGAAGTCGAGGGACTTCGCCCGCTCGGTCGCCTGCGCAGCCTCCTCCTCCATCCGGCGGGAGAAGCCGGTGCGGACCTCGCGATCCTCCAGCATCGCCGCGATCACGTCGGCAGCGACCCCGGGGTCCCCGAGCTCGCTGACCACCTTCGCCCGTCCGCGGCCCTGGCCGAGATCGACCAGCGCCATGCGCCCGGGGGTCGTTGCGCGGCGTCCGCCACCGAGCTCGATTTGCCCGCCGCGCTCGAAGAGGAGCTCGCCGACGAGGAAGCGGCCGCGCTTCCCGACGAGGACTACGCGTTTCAGAGTTGAGGGGCCAGCGCCTGGAGCGCCTTGTTCAGGCCCTCGTCCGGCTTCGTGGAGGGGTTGTCCTTCGCCTTCACCTGCGGCGGGATTCCGACGTCGTTGATCGATGTCCCATTCCGGGTCAGATACTGCCCGACGGTCAGATCCAACGCCCCGCCGTTGTTGAGGGGGATCACCTCCTGGAACGTCCCCTTGCCGAAGGAAGTGGTTCCGACGACCTTCGCGGTGCCGGACTGCTCCAGGGCGGCGGTCACGATCTCCGAGGCCGAGGCGGTGTCGCCGTTGATCAGGACCACCATCGGGTGCTTGGGGATCGAGTCCCCGGTCGCGTCGAAGGTCCTGGTGTCCTGGGTGCGCCCGTTGGTCGAGACGATCACACCGTTCGGGACGAAGATGCTCGAGACCAACACCGCCTCGGTGAGCAG
>DASUPK010000179.1:0-2865 GCA_036276255.1 Solirubrobacterales bacterium | reverse complement strand
GGTGCTGGTCAGGCTGGAGAGGCACATCACCGTGCCGGCGTCATGAGCCGCGCGCGCCATCCCGGCCTCGCCGTCGGGATGGGCGAGGAGCTGGAAGGCGACCGGCGCGACCAGGAACGGGACGTCGAGCTCCGTCCCGAGCACCGTCGTCTTGGTCGAGACAGCCGAGACGTCGACCAGCACGCGCGGCCGCAGCTCCCATCCCTCGTAAGCCTCGGCGTTTCGCCGCAGGGTGCGCTCGTCTCCGGCGCCCCCGGCGAAGTAGCCGTGGGCACCAGGCTCGAGCTTCTCTGCCGCCAGCCGCTCGAGGTCAGCGATGTTGACCGGATTGGAGACGCGAGAAGGCTATTCAGAGTCCGCCCGAGGGGATAGGGTCGCCGGGCGAGGGGGAAGTGGGGGAGACGATAAGGAGAGGCAAATGAAATTGCCACGGTTCGCTCCGCTGACTGGGATCGCCTTTGTGGTCCTTCTGATCATCGGCTTCGGTCCAGTCGGAGGCGACACGCCCGGCAGCGACGACAGCGCATCGAAGATCTCGGCGTTCTACCACGACAATCAGACCAAGGAGGTTGTTGCGGCCGTGATCGTGGCACTCGCCGTGATCTTCTTCGCGATGTTCATCGTCGCCCTCAGGGACTACCTGAGGGGAGACGGTGCGAACGGTGACTTCTGGCCGACGGTCGCGCTGGTGGGAGGAGTCGTCTCGGTTGCCGGCTTCTGCCTCGCGATCACCGTTCACGCCGCGCTTGTCGACGGCGGCCACAACAAGCTCCCGGGTGACGCGATGATCGCCCTGAACGCCTTGGACAACTGGGACTTCTTTGCGTTCGCCTTCCCACTCACCATCATGTTGTTCGGCGTGGCCGGGGCGACGCTGAAGGGACAGGCCGACCTGCCGAAGTGGCTCGGATGGCTTGCGCTCGTTATCGGGATCCTCTTCTTCGCAGGTCCCCTCGGGTTCATCGCGTTCCTGCTCACCGGCATCTGGATCATCATCGCCAGCGTGGTGATGTACCGGCGCGCCGGCGCTGCGACGGCGTAGCGGTTTCTCTCAGCCCGGCACCTTGCCGGAGGCGCCGGGCTGAGATGCTTTTCCCATGCCGCGCAGACGTCGCGAACGTGAGCCGGTCGAGACGGTGGACTACACCGATCCCGAGGGCAACGTGCTCAGCCTTCGCCGGTCGCTCAGCGACCGGACGATCCGCAAGATCGCGAAGCCGCACCGCAAGGACGCATCCTCCGCCGAGGACGTCTGGGCGCGGCGGAACGAGATGCTCTTCGAGTACCTGGTGATCAGGTGGGAGATCTCCGGCCTCCCGCTGGACGACCAGAAGATGCTGATCGGCCGCTACCGGATGGCGGACTCGGACGAGCAGCGTTGGGTACGTGAGACGATCAGCTCGCACATCGAGCGCCACATCCCCGAGCTCGCCTGATGGACTCTCCCGAGCCGTTCACCCTCGCCTACCGGGCCGCGATGGCAGTCTGCGTCCCCCTGGTGAGCTGGTGGGGGCGATTGCAGGTGGAGGGCCTGGAGGTCCTGCCCCGCAGGGGCCCCACGCTGCTGGTCGCCAACCATGATTCGCAGACCGATCCCATTGTGGTGGGAGTGGCTGCGCGAAACAGGCGTCAGATCCGCGCCCTCGCCAAGAGGAGCCTGTGGGACAAGCCCGGACTGGGCCGAGTCCTCGACGGGATGGGCCAGATCCCAATCGAGCGCGCGGCCGGCGACGCCGACGCCCTCGTGAACGCAGTGGCTGCACTGCGCCGTGGCTCCTGCGTCGGGGTGTTCCCGGAGGGAACGATCTCGGTCGGGCGCACACTGAGGGCGCGCAGTGGCATTGGCCGCCTCGCCGTCGAGGTCCCGGAGGCTCGCCTGGTGTGCGCCGCGGTCGAGGGCACGCCGGCCCTGGCTCGATTCCCACAGCGCCCGCGCATCCGCGTCCGCTTCTTCGAGCCGGCTTCGGGTCAGACCGACCCCTCCGAGACACCTGCCGCCCTCTCGCAGCGCCTGCTGGACGAGCTTCGCGCCCTCGCTCCTCCCGTCGACGCGGGCCGAAATCCCGCCGAAACGCTCGAGAAGTACGAACGGAAGCTCGCCGAGCGCGAGGAGGGTGCAGCCAAGCGCCGTGCCGAAGCGGCCGATCGCGAGCGGGTCTGAGCTCCGACACTCGTCGCTACCCTGTTGCCCGCACGCGCCCGTAGCTCAGTTGGATAGAGCGTCGGTCTACGAAGCCGTAGGCATCCCGCACTACCAGCGGCATTGAGGCGTCCGTATCCCAGGACGTATCCCATTCCCCTCCCTTCTTCTTCGCACGTTACGTTGAGTAGGTGCCAGGTCCTCTTGCTCTACGTGGAGTGGCGGCGGTAGCCGGAAGCCGAACGCTCGACCAGGGCCGCTGGGGGGGGCGGGGGAGGGGGAGTGGTCGAGCGGAGCGGGCGTCCGTATCTCTCATATACCCGGCCCACACAGATTTGAGAAACGAAAGGCGGGATACCCTCCCCAATCGCGATACTGCGTGGGCGATGCCGGAGGAGAGTCTCGAAGATTTCATCCGCCGTGGATACGCCAGGTTCAACCAGGCCGAACGAGACCCCGTTGACGAGCAAGAGCTCGCCTCTCTGGATATCTGGCATCCCGACGGCGTGTACGTGAACTCCGCCAGCGACCCCGACCCCGCGACTCACCGGGGAATCGAGGCGGTGAGGAGGCAGATCGGGCGATGGGTCGAGGTCTATCCCGACCTGCAGGTGGAGCCGCTTGAGATCCAGACCAAGGGCGATCGGGCGTTCGTCTGGGTTCGCTTCTCGGGTCACGGAGCAGAAAGCGGGGTTCCAATCGACATGGAGTTGGCTCACGTCAAC
>DASUPK010000178.1:0-9963 GCA_036276255.1 Solirubrobacterales bacterium | reverse complement strand
GGACGTCGCCATAGCCGGAGCCAAGGACCCACGGTAGCGCCACGTAGCTGACCGGGATGACGACGACGCTCGCGGCCGCGGCGAGCAGCACGCAGTGGCGGATCGTCCGGATGGTCAGCGCCGCCGACGCCTCGCGCGAGTCGAAGCTGATCCGGTTGAACGTGCTGAGCCCCAGCGCGTCGGTCGCCAGCAGCAGAACCTCGGTCGCGGCCACCGCGATCGAGAAGACGCCGACGGTGGCGTCGGTGGCGAAAATCGCCAGCGCGATGAGGCGATGCGCTCGTTCAGGACCTCGACGCCCTGAAACCCGAGATCGTCAGCCCTACCTCGTCACCCGGCGATACACGGTGAGGCCGCGCGGATATCGCGGCGGGCCCATGAAGGCGCGCAGCCGGAAGTACGCCGTGATCGCCAGCAGGACGAACGACAGCTCCCACACGATGATGGTGGTTCGCGACGAGGCGTCGGCGAGCACCGGGGGAGCGATGAACACGACGGCGAGCACCGAGCGCCCGATCCCTAGGGCGTTCACGGCGCGCACGTGGCCGAGCGCCTGGTACAAGCCCTCCTGGTACGCGCGCAGGAGGACGAACGGGGTGACGAGCGAGGGCAGCGCCAACACCCACCAGCGATCGCCGAGCGCCGGGGAGATTGCGATTGCCACTGCGGACGTCAGCGCGCCTGCCGCGAACGCGACGACGATCGACAGGCCGAACAGCTCGCGCGGGGTTGCGCGACGTTTCGCCAGCTCCACGGCGTTGGCCACCCAGACTGAACCGAACGGCACCTGGCACAGGCCGATGCTCAGCGACGCAAGAGCGTAGAGGCCTCGGCCCGACGGACCCATGAACCGTCCGGTGAGCAGGATCATGACCATCTGCGAGAGCAGGACGCCGAACCTCGCCAGCAGCACCTCGAGTCCGCCGGCGGCGATCGACAGCGGCTCGAACTCGTCGTGCGCGTCAGCTGGGCGCTCGGGGCTCGAGCCTCCCGGCGGGCGTTGATCCTTCGACACGATGAGGCAACCTACCCTTGGTTGCCGTGGGCGCTTCAGATGCCTGCGGATGAGCTCCCCGCCCGCGAGCCCGCTGGCATCCCGCTGTGCGCGGCGCTCAGCGCGCACCTCGCGCTCGAATCCGTGACGTCTCGCTGCTGACCCGAGCGGAACACCCAATAACCGCAATGTCCCGTGGTCGCGAGGTCCTACGGTTCAAGGCGCGCATGCCCGCTTGCCTCGCGGCCGCGCACCTGGGACGATCGGCCCAACGGCGGAGCCGTGAGCGGGGCCAGGTCGCTCACTTGAGCTGGCAGGGGAGATGAGCAATGAAGACTCTGAGCGTGGGGCGCTGCCGATGAGGACCCTCCTCATCGACAACTACGACTCGTTCACCTTCAACCTCTTTCAGCTCTTGGCGGGCGTCAATCGTCAAGATCCGATCGTCGTCCGCAACGACGAGGCCACCTGGGCCGAGCTGGAGGATCTCGACTTCGACAACATCGTGATCTCCCCGGGGCCCGGCCGCCCCGAGCGGACCAAGGACTTCGGCGTCTGCAAGGACGCGATCGAGGCCGCCGAGGTCCCGCTGCTGGGCGTGTGCCTCGGGCATCAGGGGCTTGCACACCTCTGCGGGGGCACCGTCGTCCACGCGCCGGAGGTGATGCATGGTCGGCTGAGCGCGGTCTTCCATGGCGAATCGCCGCTGTACTCAAGCATCCCGCAGGGGTTTCAGGCAGTCCGCTACCACTCGCTGTGCGCGGCTCAGCCACTCCCCGAGTGCCTGGAAGTCACGGCTTGGACGAGTGACGGCGTCGTGATGGGGCTCGCGCATCGCGAGCGGCCGCTTTGGGGCGTGCAGTTCCACCCCGAGTCCATCTGCACCAACGACGGGCGTCAGCTCGTCCAGAACTTCCGCGACATGACCGAGCAGGTCAGAGGCGAGATCCCGTCGCGGTCCCGCGTCAGATCAAGGGGCCGGGCGTCGTCGGCTCTGGCGACCGAAGACCGGCCCGCTGCGAGCGCGCAACGGCCCCCAGAGCTGGAGCTCAAGGTCCGCAGGCTAGATCGCCAGTGCGACCCGGAGCGCGTCTTCTGCCATCTCTTCGCCCAGGAACGCCACGCCTTCTGGCTGGACAGCAGCAAGGTGTCCGACGCCCGCTCGCGGTTCTCGTTCATGGGTGCCAGCGGTGGCCCGCTGAGCTCGGTCGTGACCTACGACGTCGCCGCCGGGGAGGTCCGGGTCGCGCGGCCGGAAGCGACCGAGGTCCAGCGCGAGTCGATCTTCGACTACCTCGATCGCGAGCTTCGTCGCTTCGGCACGCTCGGCGGCGACCTGCCGTTCGACCTGACGTGCGGGTTCGTGGGCTACCTGGGCTACGAGCTCAAGGCCGACTGCGAGGGCAACCTTCCGTACCGCTCCACGCTCCCTGATGCCACGTTCGTCTTCGCCGACCGGCTCGTCGCCTTCGACCATCTCGAGGCGGCGACCTACGTCGTGTGTCTCACCGATCTCGCCACTGCTGCGGCGGGCGAGCGGTGGGTCGACGAGGTGAGCCGGGGGATGGAGGCCCTGGCAGAGCTGCCGGCGCTCGACATCTCGCCCGACGGCGCGGCCGACTCGCCGGTCGAGTTCCGTCTCAGCCGACCGCACGACACCTACATCGACGACATCAATCGGTGCAAGGACCTCCTGACGGAGGGTGAGACCTACGAGATCTGCCTGACGAACAAGGTCTGGATGGACGCGGCCGTGGATCCGCTCCGGCTGTATCGGATCCTCCGGCACATCAACCCGGCCCCCTTCTCCGCCTTGCTGCGCTTCGGCGACGTGGCGGTCATGAGCTCCTCCCCGGAGCGATTTCTCAAAGTCCACCGTGACGGTTGGGTGGAGGCGAAGCCGATTAAAGGCACCTGCGGTCGCGGTCACGACCCGGAAGAGGACCGCCGATTGAGTGAGCACCTGCGAACGGACGAGAAGAGCCGGGCCGAGAACCTGATGATCACCGATCTCCTGCGCAACGATCTGGGCATCGTGTGCGAGATCGGTACTGTCCACGTGCCACATCTCATGGAGGTCGAGACCTACGAGACGGTGCACCAGCTCGTCTCCACCGTCGCCGGCCATCTCCGCGGGGAGGTCGGCGCGCCCGAATGCATCCGCGCGTGCTTCCCCGGCGGCTCGATGACCGGAGCCCCGAAGAAGCGGACGATGGAGATCATCGACGAGCTCGAGAAGGAGCCCAGGGGGGTGTACTCGGGCGCGATCGGCTACCTGGGCCTGAGCGGTGCCGCCGATCTCAACATCGTCATCCGCACGATCGTGACGGACGACCAGTCGACGTCGATCGGCACCGGCGGGGCGATCGTCATGCAGTCAGATGCCGAGGACGAGTACGAGGAGATCCTGCTGAAGGCCGAGGCCCCGATGCGGGCGATCATGCTCTGCGTCGACGGGCAAGCGCCCCGGGAGGCGGGGTCGGTGGAGGAGTCCGAGCGTGGAGTCCAGGACATCGCTGCCGCCCGGGCCGAGTCTCCAGCGTCGCGACGGTGAGGGGATGAACGTGAGTCGTTCAGTCAAGGATCGGTCTCCGGCAGGCGACGGACGGTCGGCCGAGCGTGCCGGCGCAGAGTCCGGCCCGCTGGCCCAGATGCTCGCGACGGCCGCCGAGGAGCTCGCCGAACACGCGGCGCTGGTGTACGGCGACGAGCGGATCAGCCACGCCGAGCTCGCCTCGCGCGTCGCGCGTCTTGCTCACGGCCTCTCCGTGAGAGGCGTCCGGGCGGGCGACCCGGTCGCGCTGGTCATGCGAGACACCCCGGCGTTCGTGATCAGCTTCCTAGCCGTCGCCGGCTTGCGCGCGGTCGCGGTCCCGCTGAACCCTCATTTCAAAGAGGCGGAGCTCAGCTTCTGCCTGTACGACTGTGGCGTCCGCGCCGTGGTAGCCGATGCGGACAAGGCCGCGCTGTGCCGGGACCTCGTGTCTGGACACGATGACGCAGTTGAGATCATCGCCACCGGTGACGCCGGTGCGGGCGCGGTGACGGTGAAGTCACTCATCGCCGATCACGCGCCCATGGCGCTCGAAAGCGCCGGTCCCGACGACGACGTGGTCTTGCAGTACTCGGCCGGTTGCACCGGGGGCGCGAAGCAGGTGCCGCGTACGCAGGGTCAGCTGGGCTTCGAGGCCGACAGCCTCGTCGCGACCCTCGGCCTCACCTCCATCGACGTCGTGCTCAGCACGCTCCCGCTGTTTCACAGCTACGGCATGGGATCGTGCATGCTGGCGGCGCTACGCAGCGGAGCGACTCTCGTCATCCTCGAGGACGCCCATCCGTTCGTCCTCCGGCGTGACCACGCCCTCCAGGTACTCGAGCAAGAGCGTGTCACAGTGTTCCCGGCGGTGCCCTTCATCCTCCGCCTTCTGGCTGAGGCCCCCGGCAGCGGCGACCTGTCCTCGCTGCGCCTGTGCTTCTCCGCCGCCGCGGCCCTGCCGCGCCCGATCTTCGACGCCTTCGAGCAGCGGTTCGGCGTCCCCATCCGCCAGCTCTACGGGTTCACCGAGGCGGGTGCGGTGACGGCGAACGTCGACGACGACCCCTGGACGACATGGCGCTCCGTGGGGCGTCCGCTCGAAGGCGTGGAGGTCGAGGTGCTCGATGAGACGGGCGAGCCCGCGGGCCCGGGGCACATCGGCGAGATCGCGGTGCGCAGTCCCGCCATGACGCGCGGGTACGCGGGGTTGGACGAGCTCAATCGGAACGTGTTCCGCGACGGCTACTTTCTCACAAATGACCGTGGCCGCCTCGACGAGGCCGGACGTCTGTACATCACCGGGCGGAAGCGAGTGCTCATCGATGTCAAGGGCGACAAGGTCGACCCGATCGAGGTGGAGGATGTCCTGGCCGTCCATCCGAAGGTCCGCGAGGTCGTCGTCGTCGGGGTCGAGAGCGGCGCCGAGGGCGAGGACATCATCAAGGCGGTCGTCGTGCCGGATGGCGCGTGTGAGGAGCGCGAGCTGATCCGGTTTGCTCGCGAACGGCTCTCCAACTTCAAGGCGCCGCACATGGTGGAGTTCCGCGAGGAGATCCCCAAGAGCCCGTCGGGCGAGGTCCTTCGGAAGTATCTTGTCTAGCTCGTCCCGCAACGCGCGCGGAGGCTCATCGCGGGCGCCAGGCCCGCCGGTAGGCCAGGCCCGCGGCCCGCGGCCCGACCCGGCGCTCGGCGTGTTCGAGACGCTGCTGGTGCTCGACGGCCGGCCGCTCGAGCTCGAGGCACACCTCGCGCGCCTCGACGCGAGCCTGGGCGCCCTGTTCGGGGCGCCTGCGCCACCGACCGCACGCGAGCTCGTGCTCGACCACGCGAGCGGCGCGGACCTGGCGCGCCTGCGCCTGACCGTCGCACCCGACGGCCCGGGCGTGCTGGTGGCCGACGTTGTCGTCGCGCCCGTCGAGGCGTCCCTGGTGCTGCCGGGCTGGGATCGAGGCGTGGACCTGGCCCCGCTCGTCGTCGCCGGTGGGATCGGCGCCCACAAGTGGGCCGACCGCGGGCTGCTGGCAAGCGCCGAAGCGGACGTCGCCCCCCGCGTGCCGCTGCTCGTCGATCGTGACGGCGCGGCCCTCGAGGCCAGCCGCGGCAACCTCTTCGTCGTCCGCGACGGGGTCCTGGTCACCCCGCCCGCCGACGGCCGCATCCTCCCCGGTGTGACCCGGCGCCGCGTCCTGCTTCTCGCCGAGGCGCTCGACATCCCTGTGCGCGAGGAGACCGTCGCCTTCGATCGGCTCCCCGAAGCCGCCGAGATGTTCCTCACCGGTGCAGTCCGCGGGATCGAGCCGGTGCGAGGCTGTGACGGAGCGATCGTCGGGTCAGACGAACGGATCACGCCGGCGCTTTCGCGCGAGCTCGATCTCCAATGGCAAGGAGGCCCAGTCCATGCCCGAGTCGATTGACAACGGATCGCAAACCGACGAGGCGGCTGTGACGGCCGCGAACGAATCCGCCGAGCTCCAGATGCTCATTGTGATGAGCCGGCGAGCGGCGTCCGATCAGGTGGAGGAGGTCCTCGAGCGTCTGGCTGCGGTGGGCGCCGACGGCCGCGTCACACCCGGCAAGGAGTCGACCGTGATCGGGGCGATCGGCGATCCCGAGAAGCTGGCGAGCCTGTCTCTCGAAGGCTTCGCCGGGGTCCAGCAGGTGTTGCCGATCCAGCGGCCCTACAAGTTCGTGTCCCGGGAGACCTCGCCCGAGCCGACCCTCATTCAGGTCCGGGGGCGCCGGATCGGCGGAGACCATTTCGGCTTCATCGCCGGCCCATGCACGGTCGAGAGTCGCGAGCAGACGCTGGAGACGGCGCGCGCGGTCCACGAGGCCGGCGCCAGCATGCTGCGCGGAGGCGCCTTCAAGCCTCGCACCTCGCCGTACAGCTTCAAGGGCCTGGGTGTGCGGGCTCTGGAGATCCTCGCGGAGGCTCGCGAGGAGACGGGGCTGCCGCTCGTCACGGAGGTCATGGATCCCCGACACGTCGAGGCGGTGATCGGCACGACCGACGTCGTCCAAATCGGTGCCCGCAACATGCAGAACTTCTTCCTGCTCTCCGAGGTCGGCCGGGGCGACAAGCCGGTGCTCCTGAAGCGGGGCCCGTCGGCCTCGGTCGAAGAGCTGCTCATGGCGGCCGAGTACATCCTCAAGGAGGGCAACCCGCGGGTCATCCTCTGCGAGCGGGGCATCCGGACGTTCGAGCGCTCCACCCGCTACACGCTGGACATCGGGGCGATCCCGGTGCTCAAGGAGGAGACGCACCTGCCGGTCATCGTCGACCCCTCTCATGCGGCAGGTCGGCGCGAGCTGGTCCCGGCCCTCGCCCGAGCCGCTGTCGCGGCGGGGGCCGACGGGATCATGGTCGAAGTCCACCCCGCGCCGGAGAAGGCGCTGTGCGACGCGCCGCAGCTCATCGCGGCGTCCGAGTTCGGTTCGTTCGCCCGAGACATCATCGCCCTCGTCTCACTGATGGGAAAGGTGGTTGGCTAAACCATGAGCGGTTCCACATCGAATTCCACACACCTGGCCCCTCTCCAGCGAGAGCTGTACGAATTCATCGTGAGCGAGCTCGTCTCGGGTCAAGGCGCGGGGTCCATCACAGCAGACGAGGACCTCATCAAGCGGGGCATCGTCGATTCTCTCGGCGTGCAGCAACTCGTTGACTTCTGCGAGTCGCGCTACGGGATCCGCGTCTCGGACGCCGACCTCGTGCCGGCGAACTTCCAGACCCTGCGCCAGCTGGCGAACTACGTCGAGCGCAAGCAGGCCGAGGCGAGCTCCTCCGGTCGGCTCCGGGCCCGCGGCCGGTGAACACGGCCCGAGCGACCGCGCGCGACCTCTCGGTGCTGTTCCGGGAGCAGGGCCCGAAGGCCGCGCTCGCCTTCATCCGGGACATCGCCTGGGCCCAGCTCTACGCGAAGACCGACGAGATCGTCCTGCGCAAGGAGCTCGCCTCCGGTGAGCCGACCGCGACCCGCACCGTCCGGCTGGAGGAGGCGGGGGCCCACCACCTCCCGCTGCTCGCCGAGTTCAACCGCCGCCAGTGCAACGCCTCGCGGACACCTCGCTTCGCGACGGGCTTGGCGGAGGGAAAGCGGGCGCTGCTCGGCTTCCGCGACGGCGAGCTGATCGGGTACTTCTGGTGGCACGATGCCACGCAGGCGGTCGATGGCTTCTACCTGACCCCTTTCGGCCTTCGTCTGGCCGAGGACGAGGTCTTTGGGTACGACCTCTTCATCGCGCCGGAGCACCGCGGGCACGGCACGCCAGCCGAGTTCGTTGCCGGCGTCGAAGCCAAGCTCGGGCGACTGGGCTACCGGCGCATGTACGGCTTCGTGGCCAGCAAGAACGTGCCCGCCCGCTGGCTGTGGGCGTCCAGCGGCTACGAAGATGTCATGCGCGCCCGTACCCGCAGGGTCCTGCGACGCCTGATGCTCGTCGAGGGCCGGGGATGGCTGCTCACCGGCAGACACGGCCTGCGACCGCTCACCGGTCAGCTCCATCGGGCGCCGCCATCGAGGCCTTGAGGTGCAGCCGACCCCGGAGATCGAATGCTGACCGACGATCTGTACGCCCACGCCGGGTCGCGTGGGAGCGAGGCCGCCCTCGTGTTTGGCGAGGAGCGCCTGAGCTATGCGGATCTCCTGGATCGTGTCGAGCGCCTGGCTCACGGGCTGACGGCCAGCGGCATCGGCGCGGGTGATCCCGTCGCTCTCCTGCTGCCCAACTCGCCCGCCTTCGTCGTCAGCTGGCTTGCCATTACGGGCATCGGGGCCGTCGTCGTTCCGCTCAATCCCCTGTTCAAGCAGGACGAGCTCGACTTCTACTTCCGGAACAGCGGCGTCCGCGCGGTGATCGCCGACGAGGCCCGGATCGCTCTGTCCGAGCGCATCATGGGGCGGCGCGACGAGAGCGTGCCACTGATCACGACTGCCTCGGCGCGCGGGCGGACGCTGTCTCTCGACCGACTCATCGAGAAGCACCAGGGCATGCGACTCGCCTCTCGCGCGGCCGACGAGGACTACGTCTTCCAGTACTCATCGGGATCGACCGGACGTCCGAAGCGGGTGGCGAGAACTCACGGGCAATGCTGGGCCGAGGCGGACAGCTACATGGTGAGCATGGAGATCGCCCCGTCGGACACGCTCTTCAGCGCCATCCCGCTGTTCCACACGTACGGCATGGGGAACTGCCTCACTACGCTCGTCCGGACGGGAAGCACCCTGGTGATCATGGAAGAGCCGAACCCGTTCATCCTGAACCGCGGGCGCGCGCTCGAGCTTCTCGAGCGGCATCGAGTGACGATCTTCCCCGGCGTGCCGTTCAACTTCCGCCTCCTTGCCGACGCGGACAGCGGGGCGGACCTCTCCTCACTGCGCCTCTGCTACTCCGCCGGCACGGCTCTGCCCGAGCAGGCGTTCCTCGGCTTCCTCGACAGGTTCGGCATCGCCGTGCGTCAGCTCTACGGGTCCACCGAGACCGGCGTCATGACCATAAACGTCGACCCCGATCCGGTGGCCACCTCCGCGTCAGTGGGCACGCCCGCCCCGGGGGTTGAGGTTATGGTGGTCGACGACGCGGGGCTGCCTCTGCCACCGGGCCAGGAAGGGGAGATCGCGGTCAGCGGCCCCGCCATCACGCGAGGCTACGCCGACATGGAGGAGCTCACCCGCGAGACCTTTCGCGAGGGCTACTACTTCACAGGTGACCTCGGGCGAGTCGACGCCGAGGGCCGCGTCTTCATCACCGGCCGCAAGAAACTCTTCATCGAGGTCGCCGGCCACAAGGTCGACCCCATCGAGGTCGAGGATGTCCTCGTGGCGCATCCGAAGGTGCGCGAGGCCGTGGTCGTCGGCGTGAAGGGCAGAGCCGAGGGCGAGGAGATCGTCAAGGCGGCGATCGTCTCCACCGACGGCTGCGAGCAGCGTGAGCTCGTCGCGTTCTGCCAGGAGCGCCTGGCCGACTTCAAGGTGCCGCAGATCGTCGAGTTCCGCGAGGAGATTCCCAGGAGCCCCCTGGGCAAGGTCCTTCGGAAGTACCTCATCGAGTAGTCCGGCGCCGGAGGGCGCGGCCGTCCTGGGCTCCTAACCCTGAAGGGTGCCAATACTCGGTTTCGTGATGCTGCGGCGAGGTGGTACGCGTGCAGGAGACCGCCGGGGTCGGTCGCGTCGCTCGAGTTGATGGACAGCGGTGAGCGGGGGTGGTGGCGTCGGTGGCTGGGTCACGACGGGTGGGCAGCGGCCGAGCGCTCGGTGCGGGCGCTCGGTGTTGTAGTGACGTAGACGCGCAGGACGCGGTCGAGTTGTCGCGGGCCGACGATCAGCAGCCAGGCACTCGGTCCGTGCGGTGCGGACGAAGCGCTCGGCGTGTGCGTTGGCCTGTGGCGAGCGGAACGGCGTCTGGATCACCGCGATGCCCTCGGTGCGAAAGA
>DASUPK010000177.1:0-7248 GCA_036276255.1 Solirubrobacterales bacterium | reverse complement strand
GTGTGTGTCCGCCGCTCCTCACCGGCCACCTTGACGACGCAGCCCTCCGGGGCAAGGTTGCCGCGAAGGATCACCAGACCCCCCGTGGGCTTGAGCGGATCGTCCAGCGGACGGACAACCTGCTGCGCCGGGGTCTCCTGGGTCGCGTCCGCTTCCTCGCCGATGGTCCTGCCGGTGACGGTGATGCACTCCCGGTTGAGCACGCCCGCCTCGTCGAGGCGCTTGGCGAGCACGCCGATGCCGCCGGCCTCGTAGAGGTCCTTGGCGACGAATCGGCCCCCCGGCTTCAGATCCCCGAGCAGCGGCGTCTTCTCCGAGATCCGGTCGAAGTCGTCGATGTCGAGCTCGATGCCCGCTTCGTTGGCCACCGCGAGCAGATGGAGGACGCCGTTGGTCGAACCGCCGGACATGCAGACGGTCGCGATCGCGTTCTCGAGCGACTCCCTGGTGATGAGCTGGCTGGGCCGAAGGTCGTCCGCGAGCACCTTCATGACGAGCACGCCGGCCTGGCGCGCCACCTCGTTGCGCGCGTCAGCGACCGCGGGCACCATGCCGGACCCCATCGGGGTGATCCCCATTACCTCGAAGGCGCTGGCCATCGTGTTCGCGGTGAATTGCGCCCCGCAGGCGCCGGCGCCCGGGCTGGCGCATCCCTCCAGTTCGTAGAGGTCGTCGTCCGACATCTCGCCGGTGGCGTGCTTGCCGATCGCCTCGAAGACGTCCTGGATGGTCACATCCTGGTCGTGCCAGCGGCCAGGCAGGATCGAGCCGCCGTAGAGCATCAGCGATGGGATGTCGAGGCGCGCGAGCGCCATCACGCACCCCGGGATGGTCTTGTCGCAGCCGGAGAGCGCGATCACCGCGTCGAATTGGTAGCCGCGGGCCGTGAGCTCGATGGAGTCCGCGATCACCTCGCGGCTGACGAGGGAGGTCTTCATACCCTCGGTCCCCATCGTGATCCCGTCCGAGATCGCGATCGAGTTGAACTCGAGCGGCGTGCCGCCCGCGGCACGAACGCCCTCCTTGACGTGCTCGGCCAGGTCTCGGAGGTGGAAGTTGCAGGGCATCGCCTCGATCCAGGTGTTGGCGATGCCGACCGTCGGACGGCGGAGGTCGTCGTCCCCGAAGCCGATTCCCTTCATGTAAGCGCGGGCGAAGGCGCGCTCGGGGCCGTCGAAGACCACGCTCGAGCGCGTCCGCATTCCGTTTGTCGCTATCTCCGCCATTGCCTCACCGCCTCCAGATCGCGCCGGACCATAGCCGGGTCGAGCTGGCGTCCCAGCGGATGGACGTTCGCCGTGCGGATCAGCTCGTGCTCGTCGGCGCGCAGCGCCATCCACTTGGCGAGCACGTCGTCGGCGTCGGGGAGCCTCTCCCCCGCCTCCGGGTCCGAGCCGTCGCGAAAACGGACGCAGTACTCACTGAGCAGCTCGCCGGTCGCCGCGTCGTAAGCGACCAGAGGCCGATGCGGGTAGATCAGATAGCCGTACTCATCCTTCTCGACCGAGAGCAGCCCGAAGCGCTCGTAGGTGTCGAGCGCCTCGGCACCGGCCGTCGCGCGGAGCAGCTCGCGAGCCCGCTGCTCGGCACGGCGGTCTCGCGCCGTGTTGCGAACGTATCTGCGCCGCATCAGCCGCCGGCCGCCTGCGGGAAGAAGATGACGCGCTCGGCACCCACCGGGACCTCCGAGAAATCGCGGACCATCGTCGCCTCGCGGCTGCCGCCGGGTCCCTCGTGCGGCACAGCGGCCCACATGCCGAGGTCGAGCTGGCGGCGGAACTCCGCGACGAGGCGTTCCTCGTCCTCGGCCACGGCCGGATCACCCTCGGCGAGCAGCACATCGCCCTTTCCCGGCGTCATGCGAAGCAGCTTCATTCCTCGATTATGCCGGGCGGCCCTTCTCGGAACGGGCGCGAGGAAATGACGTGTCCCAGGTGCCGCAAGGCAAGGACGCAGGGAGTCCGGATAGCAGCGCTATTCGGACAGACCGAGGACGCCGCCTGCCGGTGATCTGGGGCCGTCATTTCCCGCGATCCGTTTCGCGAAGGGCCGCAAGTACGTCGACCGGTCCCGCGCCGGAGCCGATCTCGCGCAGTCCGTGCGCCACGGCCTCGGCGGCGATCCGGCGTGCCTCACCGGCGGCCTCGAGCGGCGTGTCGCCCCGTGCCAGCCGTGCCGCGAGGGCCGAGGAGTGGGTGCAGCCGGACCCGTGGGCGGCGCCGTCGGGATGGCGGGGGCCCTCGATCTCCTCGAGGACATCGCCGTCGAAGAAGCGGTCCGCCCCGTCGAGGTGGCCGCCCGTGACGACCGCGACCTCGGGGCCGAGCGCGTGAACCGCGCGAGCGAGCTGCTCGGGCGATGCGTCATCGCCGAGCCCCGTGAGCTCGCGCGCCTCCGAGGCGTTGGGCGTTACGACGGTGGCGCGCGGCACGATCCGCTCGATCAGCGCCCGCCTCGCCTCGGGCTTCAGCAGGATGGCGCCACTCTCGGCAACCATTACGGGGTCGAGCACCACCGGGACCTCCCCCACCTCGTCCAGGGCCTCGTCCACGGCCTCGATCGTGGGCTCATCGAAGAGCATCCCGATCTTGACGGCGTCGACGCCCATATCGGTGACTACGGCGCGGACCTGATCGAGGATGAACTGCCTGGGCAGGGTCTCGACAGAGATCACCTCGTGAGTGTTCTGGGCGGTGAGCGCAACGATCGCCGAGGTGCCGTGCACTCCACAGCGCGCGAACGCCTTCAGGTCCGCCTGGATCCCGGCGCCACCGCCGGAATCCGAGGTTGCGATCGTCATCGCGATCGGGATGCGCCGCTCAGCCGTCACCCGGGTAAGGCTAGTGACGGTCGCTACGCGGGTTCCGACGCGGCCAGCGCGGTGCGCTCGTAGCGGCCCGCGGCATCCGAGCGCAGGAAACCCTCGAGCTCGAGCTGCACCAGGGCGGCGGCGAGCGGCCCCGGCCCCAGGCCCGACACCCGGGCCAGGGCGTCTGCGCTCGTCGATCCCTCCTCCACGAGCGACAGCACGCCGGCCAGCTCCGGTTCGAGCGCCGGACCGCGCGGCACCCGAGCCCGCGGGGGCACCAACCCCACTCCGACCATCGAGTCGAGAACGTCCTCCGCCCCCCTGATGACGGACGCGCCGTCGCGCAGCAGGGCGTTGGTGCCCGCGGCGGGCGAGGATCCGACCCGCCCCGGGACCGCCCCCACCTCCCGATCGAGGTCGTGGGCCATCTCGGCGGTGATCAGGGAGCCGGAGCGCTCCCGCGCCTCCACGACCACGGTCATCCGGCTGAGCGCCGCCATGATCCGGTTCCGAGCTGGGAACGTCCAGCGACGCGCGGTCGTCCCCGGCGGGAGCTCCGCGATCACGAGCCCCCTCTTCACGATCTCCTCGTAGAGACGGGTGTGACGTGGCGGATAGGGGACATCGACTCCGCAGCCGAGCACGGCCACGGTGAGACCGCCGGCCTCCAGGGCGCCGCGGTGTGCGCATGAGTCGATCCCGATCGCCATCCCGCTCACCACGTCGAGGCCGGCCGAGGCGATCTGGAGGCCGAGCTTCGTCGCGATCTCCCGGCCGTAGGCGCTGGCCCTTCGCGATCCCACGATCGTGACCATGCGCTCGGCGGCGAACCCGGCGAGCAGCTCCGGATCCCCTCGGCCGAACAGGACCGCCGGAGGATCGCCGAGCGCGCGCAGCGCGCCCGGATACAGCCCGTCGTGACGGCAGCAGGCCCAGGCGCGCGCGCCGGCGATCTCCTCCCGCAGGCGCTGCGGACTCCTGCGGGCGGCGCTCTCCAGGAGCTCGCCCGCACGCGTGCCGGCCATCGCCTCCGCAAGCTGATCGTCGGCGAGCGCGAGCAGCTCGTGCGCCCGCGCCCCGGCCCTGTTGTCGACCGCCTTCTCGATGTGCCCGGCGAGCTCGCCGATCAGCCAGGCCCGCCGCAGGCAGTCGGTGCAGGCCTCGGACGGCGCGCTCACCGCTCGGGGCGCCTGCGCTTGTCGAGCGCCTCGGAGATGTGCTCGACTCCGATCCGGTCCTCTTCCGCCAGGTCGGCGATCGTCCGCGAGAGCCGCAGGCACCGGTCCCACCCCCGGGCGCTGAGGCCGAGCTTGCGCTGGCCCGCTTCGAGCGTTCGCCGAGGCGGGGCCTCGAGATCGCAGTGTCGGCGCAGCTCGCCCGGCGTCATGTCGGCGTTCGTCCGGCCCGGGCCGAGACGATCCTCCTGCGCGCGCCGGGCGCCCACCACCCGCTCCCTGACTGCGGCGGAGCCCTCGACCCTCTCGTCAGAGAGCTCCTCCGGTGTCGGCGGGTCGACCCCGACAGTGATGTCGATGCGATCGGCCAGCGCCCCGCTCAGCTTCGCCAGGTAGCGGGAGACGGCGCCCGGGTGACATTCGCACTCCCCGGAGTCGGGCCCGTTGCCGCAGGGGCAAGGGTTCGACGCGGCGACCAGCATGAAGCGGCAGGGCAACGAGACGGTCCCGGTCGTCCTCGTGATGGTGACCGCGCCCTCCTCGAGGGGCACCCGCAGCGCTTCGAGCGCGTCGCGGCGGAACTCGCCGAGCTCGTCCAGGAAGAGAACGCCGCGATGAGCCCGCGTGACCTCACCGGGCCGGGGGGGCGAGCCGCCTCCGACCAGCGCCCGCCCGGACACGGTGTGATGAGGGGCCCTGAACGGGCGGCGGACTCGAGGGCCTCCGTTCTCGCCGCAGACGCCGGCGATCCGCGTCACCTCGATCACCTCCTCCCGGCTGAGCGGGGGAAGCAGCGACGGGAGCCGGTTGAGTGCCAGCGTCTTGCCGCCTCCGGGAGGCCCGATCAGCAGGATGCTGTGAGCCCCCGCCGCCGCGATCTCCAGGCAGCGGCGCAGAGCCGGGTGGCCTCGCAGGTCCTCGAGGTTGGGCAGGTCGTCAGTCGGCGGATCGGGCGGCGGGGCGGCCGGGACCGGCTCGATCGAGCCGTCAGCGAGGTCGCGGAGCCGGGTGGCGTGCTCGATGGAGACGATCTCGAGCCCTCCGACCAGAGCCGCCTGGGCAGCGTCGCCGGGCGCCACCGCCACCCCGCGCATGCCCCACTCCCGTGCCCCTTCGGCCATGGCGAGCGCGCCCGGGACGGGCCGGATGGCTCCGTCGAGTGCCAGCTCCCCGGCGAGGGCGTACGTGTCGAGGACGCGCTGCGGGAGCTGGCCCGAGGCCACCAGCAGCGCGGCAGCGATCGCCAGGTCGAACCCCGGGCCGGCCTTGTGGAGGTCGGCTGGGGCCAGGTTGGCGGTGATCCGGTGCTGCGGGAAGCTGAAGCCCGAGTTGACCAGGGCCGACCGGACCCGCTCCCGCGATTCCCTGATCGCGACATCCGGGAGGCCGACGATGGTGAACGAGGGCAGACCGCTCCCGATGTCGACCTCGACATGGACCGGCTCCGCCGCCACGCCGATGAGCGCGAAGGTGCGGGCGACAGCGAACATGAGACGAAGCTATGCGGCGCGGAGTCGCGGCTGGCGCGCCGAACGTCACGGTCTGATCGCGCCCTCGTTGCGACTGGCGCGCCGCCGGGGCGCGAGCGCTCCGCACGCTGCGGCGATGACCCATGCCCGTCTCCGGCTTGGTCGCCGTGCCGAGGAGCTGGTTGCGACCCGCCTCGGCCGCTCGGGGTGGCGAGTCGTCGCGCGCAACGTCCGGCTCCCGTCGGGGGAGCTCGACATCGTCGCCCTGGACGGCTCGACGCTCGTCTTCGTCGAGGTCAAGGCAGGCCGCGCCGGGGCCGTGCGCGGGCCCGAGCGGCCGGCGCACGCCGTCGGCCGGCGCAAGCGGCTCAAGCTGCGGCGGCTCGCCCGCGAGTGGATCGCGGAGCGCCGCGGTCCGTCAGGCGTCGCCGGCTACCGCTTCGACGTCGTCGGGGTCAGCTTCCGAGCGGATGGCATCGCGGATGTCGATCACATCCGCCAGGCCTTCTAGGGGCGGCAAGGCAGCTCCATCTGGAGCGGCCGCTTGCGGCCGCGACTCATCCTTGCTGCCGCTAGCCGCCCCGACAGATGGCGAAGCCGGTCCCCAATCCCCCAGGTCGAGCTGGGAGTACGCGACCGAGGCGAAGGACCGGCGGTGCAGTGGGCAGATCCCGTGGCGAATGATCGCCTCGCGGTGCTCGGGAGTCGAGTAGCCGACGTTGCCCTCGAAGCTCCACTCGGGATACAGGGGCGCCACCCGGCGCATGTAGCGATCGCGCGTGACCTTGGCGATCACCGAGGCGGCTGCGATTGCGGCGCTGCGGGCATCGCCGTCCACCACCCTCTCGTGCTCGAGCACGCAGGCGTGCAGCCGGAAGCCGTCCACGAGCCGGGTCGCCTCGACCTGGGCCACCGCGTGCATGCAGTCGGTGAGGGCCGCCAGGTTCGAGACGTGCAGGCCGTTGCTGTCGATGCAGCGCGGGGACCGAACGGCGACCGAGACGTGCGCGGCCGCGCGGATCACGGCCGGATAGAGCTGTTCCCGCTCCTCCTCGCTCTTCTGCTTCGAGTCGTCCAGCCGGGCGAGCGCGAGACGCTCCGAGCGGCCGATCCGCTCGAGGTCGATCAGGACGCCGGCGGCGAGCAGCGGCCCGGCCAGCGAACCCCTTCCGGCCTCGTCCACGCCCGCCACGAAGCGCCGGCCGAAGGATCGGTCGAAGCGAAAGAGCCGGGCGGCCGTGCGGCGCTTCCTTCTACCCGGCTTCGCCATCAGACCGCCGCCACAAGCGGCCGCCCATCACAAGTCGCTTCGCGCTTTCGCGCTTCGCTCCTGAGTGCTGCGGCCTGGTGGCGGCTAGAAGATCCCGATTCGATCGGGCGGCCAGTAGGTGGCGAAGGCCTCTCCGATGATCCAGTCCTTGGGGACCGGCCCCCAGAAGCGGCTGTCGTCGCTCGACCCACGGTTGTCGCCCATCATGAAGTAATGATCGGGCGGGATCGTGATCGGCTTCGGGAAATCACAGCCGCCAATCCCGCGACATGGGCGAATTTCCCAGTCGCCCTCGAACGGCTCGCCGTTGACGATCGGGATTCCGCCCTTGATCGCGAGCGTGTCACCGGGCCCGGCGACCACTCTCTTGATGAAGTTCTCGTCCGCCTCATCCGGCGTCTCGGTCGGACACGGCTGCCCGGGCTCCTTCGGCCCACCGCAGTTGCGGCCGGTGATCGCGCCCTGGGGCGGGTGGAAGACGACCACGTCGCCGGGGCTCGGGTCGCTGCCGAGCCGGCTCGAGAT
>DASUPK010000176.1:0-8855 GCA_036276255.1 Solirubrobacterales bacterium | reverse complement strand
ACCGGCACGATCACGCTGGGCAACCGCGAGGCGACCGAGTTCGTTCCGATGCCGGGAGTGGCCGAGGCCGACCTGGCGGAGGCGGCGCAGATGTCGTCGCTGGCCGACGAGACCCCCGAGGGCCGCTCGATCGTCGTGCTTGCCAAGAAATACGGGATTCGCGAGCACGAGATGTCCTCCCATGAGTCGAACTTCGTCCCGTTCAGCGCCGAAACCCGGATGAGCGGCGTGGACGTCAACGGACGTCGGCTGCGCAAGGGCGCGGGCGACGCAATCATCGACTTCGTCAAGGCCGAGGGCGGCACGGCTCCGCCGGAGCTCGAGAAGGAGCTCGACCGGATCGGCCGCGAGGGCGGCACCCCGCTCGCGGTCGCGCAGGACAGCCAGGTCCTCGGCGTCATCTACCTGAAGGACGTCGTCAAGGACGGCATGCGCCATCGCTTCGACCAGCTGCGGGCGATGGGCATCCGCACGGTGATGATCACCGGCGACAACAAACTGACGGCCGCCAAGATCGCCGATGAGTCCGGTGTCGACGACTTCCTGGCGGAGGCCACGCCCGAGAAGAAGCTCGAGTTGATCAAGGATCAGCAGGCGGGCGGGCGGATGATCGCGATGACCGGCGACGGCACGAACGACGCCCCAGCGCTGGCGCAGGCGGACGTCGGCGTGACCATGAACACGGGAACCCAGGCGGCGCGTGAGGCCGGGAACATGGTCGATCTCGACTCCAACCCGACGAAGCTCATCGAGATCGTCGAGGTCGGCAAGCAGCTGCTGATCACCCGCGGCGCGCTGACGACCTTCTCGATCGCGAACGACGTGGCGAAGTACTTCGCAATCCTGCCGGCGATCTTCGCCGCCACCTATGCGACGTCTGCGGGCGCGGACGGGCCCCTGAACAAGCTCAACATCATGGATCTGGGCACGCCGGAGTCGGCGATCATCTCGGCGATCATCTTCAACGCGCTGGTGATTCCGCTGCTGATCCCGCTCGCTCTGCGCGGGGTCCGCTACCGGCCTGCCGGCGCGAGCGCGCTTCTGCGCCGCAACCTCTTCATCTACGGGCTGGGCGGCGTGATCGCGCCGTTCATCGGGATCAAGCTGATCGACCTGATCGTCCACGGCATGTTCGGGGCGTGAGATGCGCCGCCAGCTCGCCGGCATCGAGCTCGTCGCCGGTCGTGAGCCGGCGGTCGCCCCCGCCCGAACGCCCGGGCTCTTCCTGAATCTGCGGTCCAAACTGCATGGAATCTCCCTGGACCGGGCGCTCGCGGAGGGGGCCGATCCCGAGTCCACGCCGCTCCTCGCGCGGAGGGCGGCCTGGCTCACCAGCTCCCGCAACCGCCACTCCCTGGCCAACTGCGTCGGCAGGCTGATCGAGATGTCAGGCGAACGACGGGGTCGCTCGGCTGTCGTCCGCCCGCATCGGGGCGAGCTCGCGGGAGCCAAGCTCCCCCTGGTTCGGGTCGCCGCCCTGCTCGACACGCAGGAGCCGGTCTACTGCCACGGGGTGGCTCGGATTCAGTTGCTGCTCACGGACGCCACGAGCCCGCTGTACGCGCCGGTGAGAGCGGGCCAGCTGCGCGCCGAGGCGGAGGACATCCTCGATGCCATGGAGGAACGGGAGGAAACTTGGTGACGATGGCCGAGCCAACCGAAGAGAGTCGCGAGCGCGACGGCGCCGAGGTGGACCGCGGCAGCCTCAAGGTCTTCCTGGGCATGGCCGCCGGAGTCGGAAAGACCTACCGGATGCTGCAGGAGGGTCGCGCCGATGCCGAATCCGGGCGGGACGTCGTCATCGGTTACCTCGAGCCCCACGGACGCCAGGAGACGGTCGACCAGGCGGAGGGCCTCGAATTCGTTCCGCGCCGGCGTGTGAAATACCGCGACACGGACCTGGAGGAGATGGATCTGCCGGCCGTCATCGAGCGCGCGCCCGACCTGGCGCTGATCGACGAGCTGGCGCACACCAACGCGCCCGGCCTCGAGCACGAGAAGCGCTACGAGGACGTCGCGGACGTGCTCGCATCCGGGATCGACGTCTACTCGACGGTCAACGTGCAGCACCTCGAGAGCCTCAACGACAGTGTCTGCGAGCTGACCGGTGTCCGTGTCCGGGAGACGCTGCCCGACGCGGTGCTCGCCTCGGCCGACGAGGTCGTGCTGATGGACCTGACGCCGGAGGCGCTGCTTGCCCGGCTGCGCGCGGGCAAGATCTACCCATCCGAGCGGATCGACTCGGCGCTCAACAACTTCTTCCGCATCGAGAATCTCGCCGCCCTTCGCGAGGTGGCGCTGCGCGAGGTCGCCGAGGATGTCGAGGCGAAACGAATGGTCCGCGAGCCCGTCGGCCGGCGCGAGGACCGGCTTGCCGACAGTGCCTCGGCGCAGGCCGTCGGCGAGCGGCTGCTCGCGCTGATCAAGCCGACGCCGAGGGCCCAGCGACTGGTGCGGCGCGCCTGGCGTTCCGCCCAGCGGCTCGGCGCCGATCTGGATCTCCTCTGGGTCAAACGGCCCGGCTACAAGCCGAGCGCCGAGGAGCAGAACCAGCTCGACGCGATTGGTCGCCTCGCAGCCGTTCTCGGCGCTCACCTGGTGGTTGAGGAGGGCGACGACGTCGCACAGACCGTCAAGGAGGTCGCCGAAGAGAAGGGCACGACCTACGTGCTGATCGGCACCCCGAGCCCGAGAACCGGATTCGACCGCTTCCGCCCCGGGCTTCCCACCCGGCTGCTCGAGTTCCTGCCGGGAGTCGACCTCAGGGTCGTCGCGGATCGCACCCTGCGCGGTGAGGAGGGGGAGGCATGAGCCCGATCGCGATCATCGTGATCGCGGCCCTCGTCGTCTCCACCGGCTACCTGCTGGTGGGCGAGCTCAAGCGCCGGCGCACCGACGCCGCGATCACCCCCGCTCCCAAGCGCATCGTCTTTCCCTTCGTGGGCCAGACCCTCTCGACCCCCGCGTTCGACGCCGCCATCCGGCTGGCGCGGGCCGAGGGGGCGACGCTGGTCCCCGCCTACCTGGCAATCGTCCCTCTTAGCGTGCAGCTCGACACCCCGCTGCGGAAGCAGGCGGAGGCCGCCCTGCCGCTGCTCGAGGCGATTGAGCAGCGGGCGGCGAACCAGGGAGTGCCGGTCGACTCGCGGATCGAGGCGGGAAGGAGCGTCCGCCACGCGCTGCGCCTGCTGATGGCACACGAGCGCTTCGATCAGATCGTCGCGGCGGGCGCGACCAACGGAGACGGCTTCACAGCCGACGACGTCGCCTGGATGCTCGAGAACGCCCCGGGCGAGATCCTCATCCTCCGCCCGAGCAAGAAGGTCCCGGAGTCAGCCCGTCGCCTGCGAAACCAGGGTCGGGATCACCGAGTCCGACGGGTCTTCCTCCGGGTGCCAGAGCACGCCGAGAACGAAGCTCCCGTCGCCTGACTCGATCGCCTCGACGCTCTCGTCGTCCGTCGCCCAGGCGGTCGCGGAGAGCGAATCGGGCACCGTGTCCACGCCCTGGTGGTGATGGCTCTTCACGGTGAGGTGCTCGGCGCCCGCGGCGCGAGCGGCGAGCGACCCGGGCTCGACTCGGACGTCGTGCTCGGCCCAGGATCCCGGGACGGGCCGGTGTCGCTCGTGGCCGAGCCGGTCGGGCAGGTGCTGATCGAGCGTCCCGCCGCAGGCGACGTTGAGGATCTGCATCCCGCGGCAGACACCGAGAACCGGAATCCGTCGCTCGAGCGCCCGGTGAGCGAGCGCGATCTCGAAGCGGTCCCGGTCGGGGTTGGTGCCAACCGTTTCCAAGTGAGCCTCGGCCCCGTGGCTGCCGGGGTGCAGATCGGCTCCACCGGCCAGCACCAGCGCGTCAAGGCGATCGAGCAACTCGTCGGGATCCTCGGTTGCCCGGCGGTCGGGCGGCAGCATCGCCATCATCCCGCCTGCGCCGTGAATCGCCCGGGCATAGGAGAGCGGCAGCAGCACAGCAGGCTCGTCCTTCCAAACGCCGAAGTGCGCGTTTTCGACCGCGGCGCAGACTCCGATCAGAGGTCGAGGCATGAGCGGAACTTAGCGACCCCACGCCTGTAGCCTGCCCCCCAGGTGTGCCGGGAAGGCTGGTCGGCGATCCGTTCGTCTGCCGCAAAGGAGAGATCCCATCAGCCCAGCCCTGGCAATTCCGCTCTTCGGCCTCTCAGTTGCGGTCACGCTGGCCGCGGCGGCCCTCTTCGCCGACAGGCTCGACCACGTCGGGCCGAGGATCGGCCTGTCGGAGCCTCTCGTCGGTCTGCTCACCGCCCTCGCCGCCGACGGACCGGAGATCTCCTCGGCCCTGATCGCCCTTTCCGCCGGCGAGAAGGGAGTGAGCATGGGAGTGGTTCTCGGCTCCAACGTCTTCAACCTCGCAGCGATGATCGGGATGAGTGCGGTCCTCGCCGGGGCGGTTCACCTGACCAGGCGCTCTCTGCTCGTCGAGGGCGCCGTGGCGCTGCTCGCGGCGGTGATCGCGGCAGGGCTGATCCTGGGCGTGATCTCCGCCGGGGTCGCGGTGGCGGCCTTCGCGCTTGTCGCGGTTCCGTACCTGGTCCTGCTGGCGCGCGGTCGACTCCACACGAGCACCGCGGAGGCGAGAGCCCGGGATCGCACGATCGCCGCGATCCCGGATCCCCAGCAGGACATGTGGAAGGTGGTCGGGCTGATCGTTCTCGCGGTTGCGCTGATCATTCTCGGCAGCGAGGGGATGGTCCACACGGCGCTCTCGCTCGCCGGCGACTGGCACCTCTCCCACGTCGTGGTCGGAGTGCTGATCCTCGCGGTGGTGACCAGCCTGCCCAACGCGTTCACGGCGATTCGGCTCGGGACGAGCGATCGCGGGACCGCACTGGTCAGCGAGACGCTCAACTCCAACACGATCAACCTCGCCGGCGGAGTGATGCTCCCCGCCCTGATCGTCGGGCTCGGTGGGGCCACCGGCCTGGTCAAGTTCGACCTCGGCTGGTTCACCGGGATGACGATCGTCACCCTCCTCGTGCTCGCCAGGCCGGGCGGCGCCCGTCGCTTCGACGGCGCCCTGATCATCGCCCTCTACCTCGTCTTCGTGGCCGTGCACGTGACCCACGGATGAGACGAGGTCGCTCGGTCCCGCACGGATACTCTCGGCCTCAGTGAGTGCTTCGTTGCGTGAAGGGTCGGCCCCCAAGGGCCAATTCGATGTCGCGGTCGTCGGCGCGGGCGCCGTCGGCTGCGCGGTGGCCCGGGAGGTGAGTCGATTGGGCGCTCGCTGCGTATTGATCGAGGCCGGTTCAGATGTTGGCGCCGGGACGAGCAAGGCGAACACGGCCATTCTGCACACCGGCTTCGATGCGAAGCCGGGGACGATCGAGTCGCGCCTGGTAGCCCGCGGCTATGAGCTGCTCAGCCAGTACGCGTCGGAGGTCGGGATTCCGACGGTGAACCTCGGCGCGCTGATGATCGCCTGGAATGCCGAGCAGCGCGACGCCCTGCCGGGGATCGAGGCGAAGGCGCGCGAGAACGGGTACGAGGAGGCTCGCCCGGTCGATCTGGAGGAGCTCTACGCCCGCGAGCCCAACATCGGCCAGGGCGCCGAGGGGGGGCTCGAGATCCCGGGCGAGGGCCTCGTCTGCCCCTTCACCACGACGCTCGCCTTCGCCACCGAGGCGGTGGCGGCGGGCTGCGAGCTGCTCCTGAACGCGGCGGTCACCGGCGTCCGGCCGAGCGATGGCGGCCACGAGGTCGTTACGGCGAGAGGTGCGATCCGCGCGCAGCACCTGGTGAACGCCGCCGGCCTGCACAGCGATGAGCTCGACTCGATGCTCGGCCACGCTGAGTTTCACGTGACACCGCGACGCGGGGAGCTGATCGTCTTCGACAAGCTGGCGCGCGGGCTGCTCAACCACGTCCTGCTGCCGGTGCCGACCGAGAAGACCAAGGGCGTGCTCGTCTCTCCGACGATCTACGGCAACGTGCTGCTCGGGCCTACGGCAGACGACGTGCCCGACAAAACGGACCGCTCGACCACCTCGGCGGGCCTTGCCTCGCTGATGGAGGCGGGCTCCAGGATCCTGCCCGCGCTCGAGGTGCACGAGGTGACCGCCACCTACGTCGGGCTCCGGGCGGCGACCGAGCACCGCGATTACCAGCTCACCGCACACCCAGACCAGCGCTATGTCTGCGCCGGGGGGATCCGCTCCACCGGCATCACCGGATCGTTGGCGATTGCCGAATGGGTGCGGGAGGCGCTTGCGGACGCGGGGCTCGACCTCGCGGATAGACCCGAGGAGAGCAGCCTCCGGATGCCGAACATCGGCGAGTTCGGAACCCGCCCCTACCAGGAGGGCGAGCGGATCGCGAGCGATCCCGACTGCGGGCGGATCGTCTGCTTCTGCGAGCGGGTCACCCGCGCCGAAATCGACGCCGCGCTGGGAAGCCCGATCCCGCCCGTCGATGCGGACGGGTTGCGACGGCGGACCCGTGCGCTGATGGGGCGCTGCCAGGGCTTCTTCTGTGGGGCTGAGGTCGCGGCGGCGTTGGAAGGGAGTGACGCCGATGGCGATCGATGACGGGCCCGTCATCGTCGGCGGCGGACCCTCGGGCCTTGCCGCCGCGATCGAGCTGCGCCGGCTCGGCAACTCGCCCGTAACGGTGATCGAGCGAGAGCGCGAGGCTGGAGGGATTCCGCGTCACTCCGATCACCTGGGCTTCGGACTGCGGGACCTCCGCACCGTGCTCTCCGGCCCGCGGTACGCCGGCCGCTACCGGGAGCTCGCGGAGGGGGCGGCGGTCGAGGTCCTGACCGAGACGATGGTCACCGAGTGGGAGGGGGACCGGCAGCTGAAGTTGACCGGTCCCCACGGCCGTTGGGAGATCGAGCCGCCCGCCGTTGTCCTGGCCACCGGCTGCCGGGAGCGGCCTCGCTCCGCCCGTCTCGTCCCGGGGTCTCGCCCTGCGGGTGTGATGACGACCGCAACGCTGCAGCAACTGGTTCACCTGCGTAATCAGAAGGTGGGACGGCGGGCGGTGATCGTCGGCGCCGAGCACGTCAGCTTCTCCGCCGTCGCGACGCTCGCGCACGGCGGTGCATCGGTCGCGGGCCTGGTCACCGAGCTGCCCAAGCATCAGACACTGCGAGCCTTTCGCGCGGGGGCGGCCGTTCGCTATCGCGCGCCGGTCTGGTCGCGGACCAAGGTCAGCGCGATTCACGGCTCCGAGCGGGTCGAGTCGGTCGAGTTGACCGAGATCGACTCGGGGCTGACCCGGACAGTTGAGTGCGACCTGGTCATCTTCACGGCCGACTGGATCCCCGATCACGAGCTGACGGTGATGGCCGGTTGCGAGCTCGACCGCGGAACCCTCGGCCCACTTGTCGACCCCGCGCTGCGGACGACCCGCCAAGGCGTGTTCGCGGCGGGGAACCTCATGCATCCGGCGGAGACGGCCGACGTCTGCGCCCTCGACGGCCGCCACGTGGCCCCGGCGGTCGCGGCGTACCTGCGCGGGCCCGGGGAGTGGCCGTCGCACGTGCGAATCACGTCCAATAGGCCGCTGGCCTGGGTGGCGCCGAACCTGCTGCTGGCGACGGGGTATCCGCCGCCGCGCGACCGTTTCCTGCTCCGATCGCGCGAGTTCGTCTCACGAGCACGGATCCAGGTCCGCCAGGATGGCCGCGAGCTGTGGAGCGGCCGGGTGGGCCGCCTGGTGCCCGGCCGCTCGGCCCACATCCCAGCCGGCTGGGCTGCGGCTGTCGATCCTGCCGGGAGCCCCGTGATCATCGCGGTGAAATAGGGTCTCCCCATGAGCGACGGCATGTTGCTCGGCATCGACGAGGGAACCACCGGCGTCAAAGCCGCACTCTTCGACCAGCGGCTGCAGCCTGTCGCGGACGCTCGCCGCGACAAGGTGAACCGGCATCCTGAGGAGGGCTGGGTCGAGCAGGACGGCGAGGAGGTGGTCACCGCCGTCACCGAGGCCGTGGCCGAGCTTCTCGCCGCAACCGATGACGAGGTCATTGCCTGCGGGCTCGATCACCAGGGCGAATCGGTGCTCGCCTGGGACTCGGAGGCCGGGAAGCCCCTCAGCCCGATCGTCGTCTGGCAGGACAAGCGCTCGCAGGAGATCCTCGACGAGCTCACCGACAGGGAGGAAGAGGTCAAGGAGCTCAGCGGCCTCCCCTTTGACCCGTACTTCTCGGCCGCCAAGCTGGCCTGGCTGCTGAAGAACAACGACGAGGTGAAGAAGGCTCAGGCTGACGGCAGGTTGCGGATGGGGACCGTCGACTCGTTCCTCTGCGACCGCCTCGGTGCCGGCTTCGCCACTGAACCGGCCACCGCGTCGCGAACCCAGCTGCAGCGAATCGACAAACCCGGCTTCGACGAGCGGCTCTGCGAGATCTTCGGCATCCCGATGGACGTCCTGCCGGAGATCCGCGACACGGCCGGCGAGCTGGGAACGCTGCGGCACGAGAGCTGGCCGGTTGAGCTGCCGTTCCGCGGCCAGGTGGTGGACCAGCAGGCGGCACTGGCCGGCGCGGCGTGTGTCGAGCCCGGCCGGGTCAAGGCGACCTATGGCACCGGCGTCTTCGTCCTCGCCCATGTCGGCGAGGGGGTGCCGGAACCCGCCGGCGGGTTGCTGCCCACGGTCGCCTGGAGCATCGACGGCAAGGTCGAGTACGCGCTCGATGGCGGGGTCTTCGCTGCCGGGGCGATGCTCGAGTGGATGTGCAACCAGCTCGGGATCGCCGAGGATCCGCCAGGGCTGAGCGGGCTGGCCCGCGAGGCGGAGAGCTCGGCCGGCGCTCGCGTGCTCCCCGGCCTGGCCGGCATCGGCGCTCCCTGGTGGCGCCCGAATGCCCGC
>DASUPK010000175.1:0-7508 GCA_036276255.1 Solirubrobacterales bacterium | reverse complement strand
CGCACCGGCGAGCCCTACAAGGGCAAGGTGACGATCGGCTACATGTACATCCTGAAGCTGCTGCACCTGGTCGACGACAAGATCCACGCACGGTCGACTGGCCCCTACTCGCTGGTCACCCAGCAGCCGCTGGGCGGCAAGGCGCAGTTCGGCGGCCAGCGCTTCGGCGAGATGGAGGTGTGGGCACTGGAGGCGTACGGCGCCGCCTACACCCTGCAGGAGATGCTCACCGTGAAGTCCGACGACACCGTCGGCCGCGTCAAGGCCTACGAGTCGATCGTCAAGGGCGAGAACATCCCCGAACCCTCGATTCCCGAGTCGTTCAAGGTCCTGCTCAAGGAGATCCAGAGCTTGGCGCTCGACGCCAACGTGGTCTCCGAGGAGGGCGACGGAGTCGAGATGGGCGAGGAGGAGGACGACCTCCTTCGCGCCGCCGAGGAACTCGGCATCGAGCTGTCCGGCGTGCGCGCGGACGGCGGGAACGGCGCCAGCGACAAGGACAAGGACAAGGACAAGGACAAGGCCGCCGACGAGCAGGAAGAGCAGGTCGTCGCCGAGGGCGACGGCGGTACTGATGCATCGGATGCCGAGGAGGCAGCAAAGAAGTGATCGACATCAACAACTTCGACGCGATTGAGATCGGGCTTGCCTCGGGCAAGAAGATCCGGGGCTGGAGCTCCGGCGAGGTCACGAAGCCCGAGACCATCAACTACAGGACGCTGAAGCCGGAGAAGGACGGCCTCTTCTGCGAGCGCATCTTCGGTCCGACCAAGGACTGGGAGTGCTACTGCGGCAAGTACAAGAGGGTCCGCTACAAGGGCATCGTCTGCGAGCGCTGCGGCGTCGAGGTGACCCGCTCCAAGGTGCGCCGTGAGCGCATGGGCCACGTCGACCTCGCCGCGCCGGTTTCGCACATCTGGTTCTTCAAGGGCGTCCCCTCGCGGATCGGCTACCTGATCGACATGGCTCCGAAGGAGCTCGAGAAGGTCCTCTACTTCGCGGCCTCGGTGATCACCTGGGTCGACGAGGAGGCGCGCTCCAAGGACCTTGGCAAGCTCGAGAAGGAAGTAGAGAAGCAGGCCGGTGAGTACGAGCGCGAGCGCGAGCAGCGCAGCCAGGAGCTCAACGAGGCCCTGGTCCGCCGCCTCGCCTACCTCGGCGTTGCCGCCGAGAAGGACGCCGAGGCGCCGCCCGCCGGCACCACCGACGGATTCAATGACGACGACGAGCTCTGGGCTGACAGCGTCACCAACGTGAAGCGGATGAAGGCGGAGGATCGCGACAAGATGGCCAAGGAGCTCCGCAAGACCTTCGACGCCGAGATCTCGGACACCGAGGCCTACCTCGATGAGGCGGCCGAGCGGATCCGCGAGGTCTTCAAGATCTTCTCGGAGATGAAGCCGAAGGACGTGATCAACGACGAGACCACGTTCCGCGAGCTCAAGGACCGCTTCGGCTCGCCGTTCGGCTGGGGCGAGTACTTCCGCGGCGGCATGGGCGCGGAGTCGATCCGCGACCTGCTCGAGCAGGTCGAGCTGGAGAACGAGGCCGAGCTGCTCGAGGAGACGATCAACACCTCGAAGGGGCAGAAGCAGTCCCGCGCGGTGAAGCGGCTCAAGGTCGTCGACGCATTCCTCAAGTCGGCCAACAAGCCCGAGTGGATGGTCCTCGACGTCGTCCCGGTCATCCCGCCGGAGCTGCGGCCCATGGTCCAGCTCGACGGTGGCCGTTTCGCCACCTCGGACCTGAACGACCTCTACCGGCGCGTCATCAACCGGAACAACCGGCTGAAGAGGCTGCTCGACCTGGGCGCCCCCGAGATCATCGTCAACAACGAGAAGCGCATGCTGCAGGAGGCCGTCGACGCCCTGTTCGACAACGGCCGCCGCGGCCGTCCGGTCACCGGACCGGGCAACCGGCCGCTCAAGTCGCTCTCGGACATGCTCAAGGGCAAGCAGGGCCGCTTCCGGCAGAACCTGCTCGGAAAGCGGGTGGATTACTCCGGCCGCTCAGTGATCGTCTCGGGCCCAAGCCTGCGGCTGCACCAGTGCGGCCTGCCCAAGCTGATGGCACTCGAGCTGTTCAAGCCGTTCATCATGGCCCGTCTCGTCGAGCGCAAGCAGGTCCAGAACATCAAGGCCGCCAAGAAGATGGTGGACTCGATGATCCCGGAGGTCTGGGATGTCCTCGAGGAGGTCATCCACGAGCACCCGGTGCTCCTGAACCGCGCGCCGACGCTCCACCGCCTGGGCATCCAGGCCTTCGAGCCGGTGCTGGTGGAGGGCAAGGCGATCCAGGTCCACCCACTCGTCTGCCACGCGTTCAACGCCGACTTCGACGGCGACCAGATGGCCGTGCACCTGCCGCTCTCGGCGGAGGCGCAGGCGGAGGCGCGCATCCTGATGCTCTCCTCCAACAACATCCTCTCGCCCGCTCACGGCGCCCCGCTGGCCACCCCGACCCAGGACATGGTCCTCGGTCTCTACTACCTGACGTATGCGGGTGACGACGTCAAGACGCTCGATCGGGCTGAGCTCGACCAGAAGCCGCATCCGTTCCGCACCGCGCAGGAGGCCGAGCTCGCCTACGAGAACGGCATCGTCCAGTTGCACGACTACGCGGAGTACCGTCGCCCCGGTCACGAGCACTTCCTGACGACCGTCGGCCGGATCATCTACAACGACCGCGTCGAGCGAGCGATCGCCGAGGCGCTGGGCGACGAGTACGACCCTGACCGGTACGAGTTCATCAACGACTCGCTGAAGAAGCGGGACGTCAACGACATCGTCAGTCAGCTGGTGGAGAACTACGGGGCCCCGGCGGTCTCGCTGGTGCTCGACTCCTTCAAGGACCTCGGCTTCCACTTCGCCAGTGAGGCGGGGATCACGATCTCCAAGAACGACGTGGTCGCGCCTCCCGACAAGGAGGAGATCCTCGAGCGCTACGAGTCGAAGACCGAGGAGATCATGGGCCAGTACGACGATGGCTACATCACGGCCGAGGAGCGCAAGGAGGCCGTCACCTCCCAGTGGGACAGCGCCACCGAGGAGGTCGGGCAGGCGATGGAGGACAACCTCGATGAGCTGAACCCGATCTTCATGATGGCCAACTCGGGTGCGCGAGGCTCGTTCAAGCAGATTCGCCAGCTGGCCGGCATGCGAGGCCTGATGGCCAATCCGAAGGGCGAGATCATCGAGCGGCCGATCAAGGCCAACTTCATGGAGGGCCTCTCCGTCCTCGAGTACTTCATCTCGACCCACGGCGCGCGGAAGGGGCTGGCCGACACGGCGCTCCGCACCGCGGACTCGGGCTACCTGACCCGGCGTCTGGTCGACGTCTCCCAGGACGTGATCGTGCGCCTGGACGACTGCAAGACCAAGGACCACATCGAGATGCCGATCTACCGCGATGCCGGAGAGGTCAACCCGAACCTCCTCGGCCGGGTGGCGGCGAAGAAGTTCACCACCAAGCGCGGCCGCGACCTGCTCAAACGCAACCAGCTGATCGAAAAGGCCGAAGTTGCTGAGCTCGAGGAGGCCTTCGCCGACGACCAGGACGCTACGGTCCCGGTCCGCTCGGTGCTCAAGTGCGAGGCCGAGTCCGGGGTATGCCGACAGTGCTACGGGGTCATGCCCGCGACCGGCTTCCTGGTGGAGATCGGTGACGCCGTCGGCATCATCGCCGCGCAGTCGATCGGCGAGCCGGGCACGCAGCTCACCATGCGGACTTTCCACACCGGCGGCGTCGCCGGCCTGGACATCACGCAGGGTCTGCCGCGTGTCGTCGAGCTCTTCGAGGCTCGTAAGCCGAAGGGCCTCGCGAAGCTCGCCGAGGTCGCCGGCAAGGTCACGGTCGAGGAGACCGACAAGGCGGTCAAGCTGACGATCACCGACGACAAGGGCGAGGAGTACGCGGAGTCCTTCCCACCCCGGACCAACATCCTGGTGGAAGCCGGCAAGCGCGTCGAGCGAGGCGACCAGCTCAACGAGGGGTCGCTCTATCCGGCCGAGATCCTCGAGATCAAGGGTCGAACGGATACCGAGGTCTACATCGTGGCCGAGGTGCAGCGCGTCTACCGGACCCAGGGCGTCGACATCAACGACAAGCACATCGAGCTGATCGTGCGCCAGATGCTGAAGAAGGTGCGGGTGGAGTCCAAGGGCTCGACCGAGCTGCTGCCCGGTCAGCTGGAGGACCGCCTGGTCTTCGACGCGATCAACGAGAAGTTCAAGGGCAAGAAGACGAAGACGCCGGCGAAGGCCGAGGAGGTCATCCTCGGGATCACCAAGGCGTCCCTCGCCACCGAGTCCTTCCTCTCGGCCGCCTCCTTCCAGGAGACCACCAAGGTGCTCACCGACGCGGCCCTCGAGGGCAAGCGGGATCGCCTCATGGGCCTGAAGGAGAACGTGATCATCGGGAAGCTGATCCCAGCGGCCACGGGGCTCAAGCACTACCGCTCGCTGCAGATCGAGCCGGTGGAGCCGGCCCAGCCTCCGGTGGAGGAGTTCTCCGAGGAGGAGTTGGCCAAGGAGCTCGACCTCGCCGGGGACGGTGAGGGTGCCGGCTCTCAGATGGAGGGCTTCGGTCCCTCGTTCGCGGAGGAGCTCGAGGAGCTCGCCTCGGAAATCGAGACGCCTGGCGCGCCGGCTGAGGCCGAGAAGTCAGAGAGCGAAAGCTCCTAGGGACCCAAGCGTTAGGCGGGCGGGTCCTGTCGCCCACCCGCCCGAGCTGCCGCTTGCGCGCCGAAGCCTCCTCCTAGGAGCCGGCGTGCTCCTGGACGAGGCCCACGACGTGGCCCTCTGGGTCGGAGAAGAGGCCGATGGTCAGGCCCTCCATCGGAGTGTCTGGACCCATCAGCTTCTGGCCTCCGAGCTTCTCCGCCTGGTCCAAGGACGCTCCGACGTCGGGGACCTCGATGTAGAAGGTGACGTGGCCCTCGTAGCCCTCCGGGCCGTCGCCGACGCCTCCGCCGATGCCGAGTCCCTCGGAGTTGGTGTTGCCCTCCCGGGAGACGACTCCGTAGTCGGTCGGACCGCCTTCGTAGACGTCGAACTTCCAGCCGGCCAGCTCGCCGTAGAAGTCTCGGAGCTGCTTCGCGTCCTTGCCGACCACCTCGAAATGCACCACGGGCTGACCCATGTCGGTTCCCTCCTGGTTGTCGTTGTCTCGGTGCTACCTAGCCGTCGGCTGGCGTGTGCTCTCGGCGCTCGTGTGCGGCCATGCCCGGCGCGAGGCGCGGTTCGATCACCGGCGTTCTCGTGCGGCCGCCTGGCGGGCAGTCAGGCTCAGCCTTGGCGGAGCCGCCGTGCGGGCCTCGGCGTGGGCCCTTTGGCTTCGTTGGGCTCCGGCGGAAGCGGCGGAAGCTGTGGTCGTCGGCTTCGCCGGGCATGTCCTCCAGCTCCGGCTCGGCCTTGACGGCCCAGTAGATCAGCCACATGCCGTAGAGGACCGGGATCTTCAGGATCACGGCCAAGAAGATGATCGGCACCACCTCTCCCATCGCGCCGAGTCTACCCCCGATCGGATCCGTCGAAGCCGTCCTTGGCCCAGCCTTCGATGGCGTGGACGTGGACGTCGAGGAGGCCGACGTCGGACTCGGTCGGGACCAGCAGGGTGGGGGCCGAGCGGTTCTCGGACCACTCGTAACAGCTGACGTCGAGGCTGTCGTCGATCCAGGCCAGCGGCCGCGAGCCGGCGTACTCGTCGAGGGCCTCCAGCTTCCAATGGGCGGTCCCGAAGCGCGCGCGTCCGTCGAAGGTCAGGTAGGGGAGCTGTGGCAGGCCGAGGATGTTCGGGAGGTGGTCGTTGGCCCGGTCCTCCCAGCCGCTCGCCCAGATCAGCTCGTAGCTGTCGGCAAGGCGGTTCAGCCGCGGGCCCGTCTCGAGCGCGATGCAGTGGAGCATCCCGTCGATCAGGTGAAACTCCCCGGGGGCGTCGTTCAGGCTGACGCGGCCGGGCTCGGGCTGGTCGAAGCCGAACAGGCTGATCACCCCGTCGATGTCGACCGCGAGCACCGGCCCGTCCCCGGTCGACCTCTGTCTCTTGTTGAACTCCGGCATCGGCGGGAAGCGTAGTGAGACATCTGAGCTAACATCACGCGCCGTGCCCAACACCAATCAGCTCGTCCGCAAGGGACGAACCCACAAGAAGAAGAAGATGTCGACGCCGGGCCTGAAGTCGGGCCAGGGTCGCAAGAAGCGCGTCGCCGCTCCCCAGCGGCGCGGCGTCTGCACCCGCGTCGCCACGGTCACCCCGAAGAAGCCGAACTCGGCGCTTCGGAAGATCGCCAGGGTTCGCCTGACGAACGGGCTCGAGGTGACGAGCTACATCCCGGGCGAAGGCCACAACCTCCAGGAGCACTCGGTGGTCCTGGTCAGGGGTGGACGAGTCAAGGACCTTCCGGGCGTCCGCTACAAGGTCGTCCGCGGCGCTCTCGACGCTGCCGGCGTCTCCGACCGCAAACAGGGCCGTTCGCTGTACGGCGTCAAGGCTTCATAGATGCCGCGCCGCAACCAGGCCACCATCCGCCTGCTCGAGCCCGACTCCGTCTACCGGAGCCGCATCGTGCAGCAGGTGATCAACAAGGTGATGAGCGACGGCAAGAAGTCGGTCGCCGAGACGATCACCTACGACGCCCTCGCCCTGGTCGGCGAGCGCACCGGCAACAACCCGGTCGAAGAGCTCGAGGGAGCGATCAAGCAGCTGACGCCGGTGCTCGAGGTCCGCTCACGCCGGGTCGGCGGCGCCACCTATCAGGTGCCCGTCGAGGTCCCCGCCCGCCGGGCCCGGACGCTCGCGGTGCGCTGGCTGGTCGAGTTCGCCAGGGCCAGGGGCGAGAAGTCGATGGCCGAGCGCCTCGCCAATGAGATCCTGGATGCGTCCAAGCAGCAGGGCAACGCCTGGAAGCGCAAGGACGACATCTACCGCATGGCCCAGGCCAACAAGGCCTTCGCGCACTACCGCTGGTAGGCGGCCACCAGGCCGCTCTCTCTTGGAGCGGAGGGCGAAGCCCGTAGCGACTCATGTCGGGCGGCCGCTGGTGGCCGCGTTCTGATGGCGAAGCCGCCCCGGCGCTACTAGTCGCCGCGGGTGCGTTCCAGGTGGGTGGTGGCCGTCTCCGCGACCGTGCTGTCGTGGGTACGGCCGCCGTGGACCTCGCTCGTCTCAGTACGGTCGGGGCGCATCGTGGCGAGCGCCGCTCCGCAGACGGTCAACACCAGGGCGCCGATCAGCTCGAGCCAGAAGCCCGCGACGGGCTTCGCCTCCGCGTCGATGAAGGACTGGCGCGGGTCGTCGAGGGTCCCGACGTTGTTGACCTTCGGAAGATCGCCGATCAGGAAGATGAGCAGGGCGACGACTCCGCAGACGGCGATCGCAACCGCGGCGACCTGACCGAGCTGATCGCCCCGGGCCGCCATCGCGATCACCAGGAGGATCAGGGCGAAGACCGCGAGGACGAGGGTCGCGTAGCCGTGCTGGTCGGATGCCTTGATCGCCTTCAGCGCCTC
>DASUPK010000174.1:0-15572 GCA_036276255.1 Solirubrobacterales bacterium | reverse complement strand
GGGAACTGCTGGATCATCGTGTTGTAGGTCTGGACCGTGTCGTTGTAGACGCGGCGGGTGATCTGGATCTGGTCCTCCGTATCGGAGAGCTGTTGCTGGAGCTGCTGGAAGTTCTCCGTGGCTCGCAGCTGCGGATATTGCTCGGCGACCACGATCAGCTTGCCCACGGCTGCGGTCAGCGCATCCTCCGCGGCGGCCTGCGTGCCCGGCGCCTTGGCCGCCACCGCGCCGCTGCGGGCCCTGGTGACCTCCTCGAAGGTGCTCTTCTCGTGGGCGGCGTAGCCCTTGACGGACTCGACCAGGTTGGGGATCAGGTCGTGCCGTCGCTGGAGCGCGGCCTCGATCTGAGCCCAGCTGTTGTCGACCGCGTTGCGGCGGGAGACCATCCGGTTGTAGGTCAACCAGAAGGCGATCAGCAGGACCACGAGGATCCCGACGATGATCAGGACGAGAGTCAAGGCAGGTGCAACCTACCGGACCGCACACCCAGCTAAAATCCGACTTCACGGGTAGGAATAAAGTGACTGAAGGCACGAAACAACAGATCGACGTCTGCGCCGCGAGCGAATTGCCGAGCGGGGAGATGAGGCTGGTCGACGCACCCGATGGTGCCAAGATCGGCGTCTTCAACTGCGACGGCAACCTCTACGCAATCGAGGACCGCTGCTCGCACGACGACGGCCCGCTCGCCGAGGGCCCGTTCGACGCCGACGCCTGTACCGTGGAGTGCCCACGCCATGGGTCCCTGTTCGACCTCACGTCCGGTCGCCCCAAGACCCTCCCCGCCTACCAACCGGTCACCACCTACCCGGTCACGATCGTGGACGACACCGTCAAGCTGGAGGTCTAGATGGCCACCCCCGACACCACCATCCCCAACGCACCATCTGTAGAGCGCCCCGCCGAGGAGCGCGAGCTCGCCGGCATCAACGCCGACTACAAGGAGAAGTTCGGCTTCCACGACCCTGAGTCGGGCTACGCCTACAAGTCGCCGAAGGGCCTCTCGCGCGAGGTCGTCGAGTCGATCTCCGAGTACAAGGACGAGCCGCAGTGGATGCGCGACTTCCGGATCAAGGCCTACGAGCACTTCGAGTCGCGCCCCACCCCGCAATGGGGCGGCAACCTGAACCAGATCGACTTCAACGACATCCACTACTTCGTCCGCGCCTCCGAGAAGAACAGCCGCGACTGGTCAGAGGTGCCGGAGGACATCAAGAACACCTTCGACCGCCTGGGCATTCCCGAGGCGGAGCGCAAGTTCCTCTCCGGTGTCGGCGCCCAGTACGAGTCCGAGGTCGTCTACCACCAGGTCAACGAGAAGCTCGAGGAGCAGGGCGTGATCTTCACGGACATGGACACGGCCCTCCGCGAGCACGAGGACCTGGTCCGCGAGTACTGGGCGACAATCATTCCGCCCAACGACAACAAGCTCGCTGCGCTCAACTCGGCGGTCTGGTCGGGAGGCTCGTTCGTCTACGTCCCCGCGGGCGTCAAGGTCGCGATGCCGCTGCAGGCCTATTTCCGGATCAACACCGAGAACATGGGCCAGTTCGAGCGCACGCTGATCATCGCCGAGGAGGGTTCCGACGTCCACTACATCGAGGGCTGCACGGCACCGACCTACTCGACGGACTCGCTCCACTCCGCTGTGGTCGAGATCGTGGCGAAGAAGAGCGCTCGGGTTCGCTACACGACGGTCCAGAACTGGTCGCAGAACGTCTTCAACCTCGTCACGAAGCGGGCGGTCGCCCACGAGGACGCGACGATGGAGTGGGTCGATTGCAACCTCGGGTCGAAGCTGACCATGAAATACCCGTCGATCTACCTGCTCGGCGAGCGGGCCCACGGCGAGATCCTCTCGATCGCCTTCGCGGGCGAGGGCCAGCATCAGGACGCCGGCGGCAAGATCATCCACGCCGCGCCGAAGACGACGTCGTCGATCTTCTCCAAGTCGATCTCCAAGGACAAGGGCCGCACCAGCTACCGCGGCCTGCTGGAGATCGCCGAGGGCGCCTCGGAGTCGAAGTCGAAGGTCGTCTGCGACGCCCTGCTGCTCGACGAGGAGTCGCGCTCGGACACCTACCCGACGATCCGCATCGGCGAGGACGACGTGGACGTCGGCCACGAGGCGACCGTCTCCAAGGTCGGCGAGGAGCAGATCTTCTACCTCCAGTCCCGCGGGCTCGATGAGGAGGAGGCCTCCAAGATGATCGTCAACGGCTTCATCGAGCCGATCACCAAAGAGCTCCCCATGGAGTACGCCGTCGAGCTGAACCGGCTGATCGAGCTGCAGATGGAGGGCTCGATTGGCTAGTCGCCTTTCTCGGGACTCCGGCCGCGAAACGGCGAGCCCCGGGCGGCGGCAGGCAAGGAGGCAGGGAGGCCGCGTACCGGGTGGTACGCGGCCGACCGAGGACGCCGCATGTTGTCGATCCGGGACCGCCGTTTCCGGTCGGGCGTCGTGAGAGAGGCGACCAGCGTCGGCGCGGCACCGCCGCTGCCGACGCAGAAGACGCGCGGCTGGGAGTTCACGGACCTCTCCGGGCTCGACCTGGATGCCTATTCGCCGGCTCCCGAGGCCGTCGCCGAGGCGCGATCTCGCGCCGACGGCGTCCTCAACCCGCCCGAGGGCTCCGACCACCTGGTCGTCCAGGTGGACGGCACGGTGTTCGAAGGGACCTCGGTCGAGGTCGAGGGCGATGGGCGGCCGCACGAGCCTCTGGTCGCCTCCCTGGACGCCTCGCTCGAGCGCTTTCCGCACCTGCGGGAGATGCTCGGCGCGCTGGCACCGGGCGACGATCCGTTCGTGGCGCGCAACGACGGCGCCTGGAGCGGGGGAGCGCTGGTCTACGTGCCCCGCGGCAAGCGGCTCGAGGCGCCGGCTCTGATCACCGCCGTCCAGGACGCCGACGAGTCGGCCCTCTCCTTCCGCACGCTGATCGTGCTCGAGGAGGGTGCGGAAGCCGAAGTGTGGGAACAGTGGCTTTCGACCGACTCGAATCCCGACTCCCTCTTCAACACCGTGACCGAAATCTGGGTGGGGCCGGGCGCCAATCTCCGCTACGTCACCGCCCAGGGACTGAGCAAGCGCAGCTGGGTATTCGGCACCCAGCGGGCCGAGGTGGAACGGGATGCGAACTTCGACTGGGTGGCGCTCGGCTTCGGCTCCGCCCGCGGCAAGGTCCGGATGGAGACGAGGCTGGCCGGCCAGGGCTCGAGCGCCCGCGTGACCGGCGCCTACGCCGGCAACGGCACCCAGCACCTCGACTTCGACACCACCCAGGAGCACGCCGCGGAGAACACAACCTCCGACCTCGCCTTCCGAGGAGTCCTGGAGGAATCGGCGACCGCTGTCTGGCGAGGGATGATCCGCGTGGACCCCGGCGCCCAGCAGACCGATGCCTTCCAGGAGAGCCGCAACCTGCTGCTCTCGAAGCAGGCTCACGCCGACGCGATTCCCGGCCTCGAGATCGAGGCCAACGACGTTCGCTGCACCCACGCCGCCGCGGTCGCACAGATCGACGCGGAGCAGCTTCACTACCTGCGCTCGCACGGGCTCTCCGCTGAGGAGGCCAAGCGCCTGATCATCGAGGGCTTCCTCGAGGCGCTGGTCGAGCGGCTCGATCGGGGCCCCGTTCGAGCCGCGGTTTCGGTCGCCTTGGAGCGGCGCCTCGGCGAGATCCTCGGCGAGCGCCGGGTCGCCGTTCCCTGATAATGAGAATCACTCTCACCTAACTGCTAGGCTGCGGGCATGGGTCATGCCCCTGCGGTCGAATGGGAGCACGCAGCGCGGGCTGCGCTGAGGGAGGCGGGCCACCGAACCGGCGGGGCCCGGGAGGCCGTTGTCTCCCTGCTGGGCAGCCAGAGCTGCTGCCTCTCGGCGCAGGAGATCTCGGACGAGCTGCACTCCTCCGGAGGCGACATCGGCATCGCGAGCGTGTATCGCGCGCTCGACCTGCTCCACGGAATGGGACTCGTCCAGCGGGTCGAGTTCGGTGAGGGCGTGGCGCGGTTCGAGCCCGTCACTCCGGGTGGGGAGCATCACCATCACGCCGTCTGCGACAGATGCGGGCGGGTGACCCCGTTCGAGGACGAGCGGCTCGAGCGAGACCTGGACCGGCTGGCGGGCGACCTGAAGCACTCGATGAGCGGTCATGACCTCGTGATCCACGGTGAGTGCCGGCGTTGCGCCGGGAGCTGAGCCGTGGACGGTCAGCTCATCGCCATTCCGCTGACCGCGTTCGCGGTCGTCACCACCATGGCCGGTGGAGTCCTCGCACTGCGCATGGCCCATTCACTCCCGACGGTGATCGCGCTCAGCGGCGGGATCGTGGTCGCGGTCGCGCTCTTCGACGTCCTGCCCGAGGCGATCGATCTCCTCCCAAATGGCTCGACCGCCATCGGGGCGCTGATGGGCGCGGGCTTCCTGACCTTCTTCATGTTCGAGCGAGTGCTCGTCCTCCATCACCGGGACGAGCCCGCCGACGCCCGGGCGCATGGCCAGGTGGGCACCTTTGGTGCGTTTGGCCTCTCGGCGCACAGCTTCATCGACGGCCTTGCGGTCGGCCTCGCCTTCGGAGCGAACACCTCCACCGGCGTGCTCGTCCTGGTCGCCGTCCTTGCACATGACTTCGCCGACGGCCTCAACACCGTGAGCTTCGTCCTCAACCAGTCGCAGGACCGCTCGCAGGCGATCCGCTGGCTTGTGGCCGACGCGGTCGCGCCTCTCGCCGGCGTGACCGTTGGAGCACTCGTGCAGGTCTCCGATGCCACCCTCGGGCACCTTCTCGCCTTCTACGCAGGGTTCTTCCTCTACATGGGAGCCACCGACCTCCTTCCGGAGGCCCACGAGCACGCGTCCTGGGGCCGCGTCGGCCTGACGCTGCTCGGATTCGCGGTGATCTTCGGAATCTCGCTGATCACCCGCTGAGGCACCGCCAACCCAAGGCCTCCTAGCTGGAACCCCACTATTGGGGCACGCACGCAGGCGCGTCCGACGGCGAAGCCATGCTTTACGTCGCCTGTCGCCCCAACAACGAGAGAGGAAACCCAAAATGGCAATCGAGTTCTACGACGTCAAGCTCAGAGAGAAGGTCCAGATCCCGGAGTCCGAGGTCAAGAAGACGACCTACGAGCGTCAGGGCAAGGACGGCAAGACCCAGGTGCGCTACGCATTCCGGGCCGTGAACCAGGGGACCAAGCTGACCAAGTTCGCCAGCAAGGACGACTGGGACGCGCTCGACGCCCCGGTCGAGTAGCAGCTCATCCGGAACGTTTCCAAGGACATAGAGGGCCGGCGGAAAGCCTGCCTAGGACCTCGGTCTCTCAACGCTCCCCCGATCGCGGTCCTCGCGGCGCTGCGCCCGGAAGGCGTGCAGTGAGGCTGCGAGGACGACCACCACGGGGATGACGTAGGGAATCCAGAGATACCAGTGCCCCAGGTGGGCAAGCGGTAGCTGGGCGCTCATCGCTCTGGAGTGTGGCAGCCTGCGGCGTTACGGCATGACGCTGTGACATAGGCGAGTGATGGCACGGCTTCGCCACCAGATCGCGGCCACCGACGGCCGCTACGCATTGGCTTGCGAGAGCAGGAACAGACCGAAGCAGGTGAAGCCCACCATCACCGCGAGCATGAAGTACTGCGAGCGGGATGCGTGCCGCACGCTGTCGTAGACCTTGAGCGCGCGGTCATGCGCGAGCGTCAACGCCGTGACGTGGCCGACGACCAGTGCAGCCACCTGCACGTACCAGACGGTGTTCGACCCGACGATCCCGTAGTTGATCCCGCCGCCCGCGGTCCCGAACAGGTCGGAGCCGTGACCGAGTGGGTCGGAGAGGATGTAGGTGAACTGAGCCTGCTCCTGGTAGAGGAAGGCGCTGAAGTAGTGCGCCACCAGATACGCCAGGGCGATCGGGATCAGCGTGTGGGCGAACGAGCGGCCGAGCTCCTTCACCGGCGGCGAGCTCCGCACGGTGTGCATGCCCGTGACGCCCAGCCAATAAAGACCGGACACTCCCACCAGGGTGATCAGCAGCCAGATGCTGTTGGCGATCCGGAAGGAGTTCGGCAGGCTGAAGCCGATGTCGTTGCAGCGCTCGAAGGTCCACTGGATCACGCCCGAGAAGACGCCCTCCTGGGCGCCGTCGAAGCTCGTCACAGCGATTGACGTGAGCACCAGCGCAGCGGCTCCCGGGACGACTGCCCATTGGGGCGCGCCGGTGAGGAACCTGCGCCGGCCGACCTCGCCGTCGCGGGCCTCGAAGGGCCCGAGCCGGGCGAACATGCCGAAATACGCGTTGAACGTCTCGCCCCGCTCGATCCACTCCTCCACCCCGAACAGCCCCATGCAGACGAAGGTGATGGCGCTGTAGACGATGGTGGCGATGGCGACGTCGTGCGGGGTGGGCGACGCCCCACCGCCGGCGATCAGCTCCAGCCAGACGAAGAGCAGGACCCCGAGCACGGCGGGCCAGCGACCGAACTTCTCTGGATATCTGAGCGGCGCGGGCGCGGACTGCCCGGCGGCGAGTCTGAAGCCGCCCGAGATCGTCCGGCCGATCGCTCGCCAGGGGTTGAAGGCCCGGAAGACGTCACCGAACAGGACGCTGAGCACGACCAGCCCCAGCCAGAAGGTGTAGAAGACGAAGACGACCGAGAAGTTCTGGGTCGGGTCCTCGATGCCCCTGAATCCGGCGTAGAGCACGACGACGAACAGCCCCACGCCGATCAGCCCGCAGACCAGCTGCGTTCCCGCGTTCAAAACGGCAGCGGACAACCAGCGAGGCATCGCTCGCCAGTCCTCGTCCTGCAGCCGAGCGGTGGTCCACGCGACAGAGAGCAGGGCGAAGGAGATGATCAGGACCAGCGACGCTCCCCAGGCGAAGAGCCAGGCGGGAACCGGCAGGTCCTTGCGGCCGACCAGCGCATGCGCTGAGGCGGCGTCGGGGAAGAGCAGAGCCGCCACGGGACTCGCGAGCGCGAGCCCCGTGGCGAGCTTCAGCCTCGGCATCAACCTCATGGGTTGACGTGAAGCTCGGCAATCTGGGCGTCGCCGCTCTCGTTCAGCTTGTGGACCTCGACCTCGAAGACACCGTCGAGCTTCGCCGGGAACGAGAAGGTGACCGGGCTCTGCTTCGCGGGCTTCTCGATCTCGTAGCCGTGCACGTGGACGGCATCCTCAGGCTTCGCGAGGTTGACGCGCAGCTCGACCTGGTCACCCTTGTTGTAGGTGAGCGTCTTCACCCCGCCGACGGGGTTGCCGCGCGCGTCGACGTTCAGCACCTGAACGCCCTTGGAGGTGTTGCTGCTCGTGTTGCTGTTGTTGTCCCTGAGCACGACGAAGACCACGATCGCGGCGACTACGACCGCTGCGATCAGCCCGAGTCGTGCAGCTCTCGATTGCATCGCTGAAGACCTCCTTGGATGTGCGCACGCTGCCGCTGCTGCCTAAACGAGGGCGAAACGCACGCGAATTGGCACCTGCTAGGCAGGTGCCGGCGGAGGCGGCCGTCGAGCCAGGCCGAATGCGAGCGGGGCGAGGCACAGATGAAGTCGACGAGCGGCAAGCGCTCGGCCGCGAACAATGGGCGGCCGTGAGCGTCGCCTGAGGCGGGCGTGGACCACCGCAATCGCCCGCTCGACGCCCTCGAGCGCACGGGCGAGCAGCGCGGCGAGGGCGCCGATGGCCAGCGCAAGGGGCAGCGCGATCCAGCCGCCGCCGGCAAACACAGCGTCGGGGCCGGATGGGTGACCGGACGCGATCAACCCCTCGAAGATCTCCTGACCGACGAAGATCGCGAGCAGCGCTCCGGCGAAGAGCGCCATGCGCCGTGCCAGCGGCGCCCGCGCGGGTGCGGCGGCCTCGGTCCCGCGAATCAGCGTCGCCACCAGGGCTGCGAGCACGAGGACCGCGACCGGCGCCAGCAGCTCCGACATGTAGCGATGGCCCTCCTGAGCGAGCTCGGTCGAGGAGGACCCGCCGAATGCGATCAGATAGCGGAGCTGATGGAGCGTGAACGCGCCGACCGTCAGGATGCTCGCCAGACGAAGCCGGTGCGCGGTGCGCATTGCTGACTTCACCAGTCGAGAATCCTACTGGCCCGGTCTCGGCTTGGACACCTTGGCCGGCGGCGTCGCGGGCTGCGTCTGCGTCTGGGTGGTGGCCCCGCCCGAGAGCGACGGCTCATCGATCGTGTTGCGCGAGCCCAGGAACAGGAAGAGGACGATCACCGCCAGTCCGAGCACGATCCCGAGCACGATCCCGATCACTCGATCACTGATCCACCGGCGGTGGCGGCGCATCGCAGCTGGATTCAGCTGACCCCGTCGAGCAGTCGCCAGTTGGCCGTGAAGGCGGACTCCGCCGCGGCGACGAGAGCGTCCTCGTCCTCGGGGCTCATCGCATCCTCGATCAGCCGGCGCGACTCCTCGGCATGAACATGATCGGCCTCCTCGTGGATCCGGAAGTACTCGCTCCCGGCGCCGTCGTTGATGCCGTAGAAGCTGGCAAGGCCCTCACGCTTGACCCGCGCGATCTCCGGCTGGCCGCTCTCGATCGCGTACATCCGGGCGAGCTGGGCGAGGTATCCGTCGGGCGCCGTCCAGGTGGACACGCACTCCGCGGTCTCGGGCGTCGGCTCGGCGCCGATCTCCCCGCCGGCGGCCTCGACGAAGTCGTCCCAGAGCCCGACGTGTGCCTCCTCCTCGTTGGCGTGGGCCTCGATCTCGGCGCGGTGATCGTTGGGCGCGGTCTCGGCGGTTTGGGTGCACAGGCGAGCCAGGGCCTCGGTCGCGTGCCGGTACTGCCCTGCGTATCGAGCCAGCTCCTCGCGGCTCAGCTCCCCAGCCGACCAGCGCACGTAGAAGGGGTGCTCGAGCACGTTATGGCGAGCACGGCTTTCCTCGATCCGCTCCCAAACCGACTGACTCACGGCAACTCACTTTCCTCGGGGACGCGAGCAGCATACCCTCCGGCGCCTGCGTCCCCCGCGACCCGATATCGCCGTGCCCCCCATCCCGCCCGGGCTCGACTGGGTGGGCGAGCGCGTGGATTCCATCGACCACCTCGTGGCGGCGCGGCCGGCGCTGGTGCACTTCTTCGACCTCGCGCAGCTCAACTCGATCCGAATGCTGCCCTACCTCCGCGCGTGGCACGAGCGCTACGAGGGCGACGGCCTGACCACGATCGGCGTCCACTCGCCCCGCTTCCCGTTCACCCAGGACACCGACGTAGTGGCCGTCGCGGCGGACCGCCTCGGGATCGACTGGCCCGTGGTCGTGGACCGCGAGTTCGCGCTCTGGCGCCTTTATGAACCGCACGGCTGGCCCGCGATCTTCCTCTGGGGAGCCGGTGGGGCGCTGCGCTGGTACCACCTGGGAGAGGGCGACTACGCGGGGACCGAGGAGGCGATTCGCGAGGCGCTGCCCGAGAGCGACGGCGGCACCGAATGGCCACCGCTGCTCGAGCCGCTCAGGCCCTCCGACCTGCCGGACGTGAAGGTGATCGCACCGACGGCGGAGATCTTCCCCGGCGGATCGACGGAGCAGGGCTGGGCGAGCACGGAGGGGACCCGCGCGCTGGAGATCGAGTACGAGGCGGGTGGCGCCTACGCCGCAACCGACGGCGAGGGCCGGATCGCGATCAGCGTCGACGGCGAGGAGCGCGAACCGATCGAGGTCACCCACCCGGGCCTTCAGGAGCTCGCGGCGCACAAGCGGACCGAGCGCCATGCGCTCCGGCTCGAGCCGTCTCCCGGACTCCTCGTCTACTCGATCCAGTTCGCACCGGCCCCTCCTGCCGCTTAACCCGACATCCGAGTCGGGATTTGTTTAGGTTCCCCGAATTAGGTGGTCCTAACAACCATCACACACCCGGCCGGGGAGACGCCTTGATCCCCACTCTCGTCATCGCCCTGCGCGAGGGCGTCGAAGCCTCGCTGATCGTCGGGATCGTCGCGGCATTCCTGGTGAAGCAGGGCAGGCGCGATGCGCTCGGCTCGATGTGGCTCGGCGTCGGCCTGGCCATCGCCATCTGCGTCGCCGTCGCGGTGGCGCTCCGGCTGATCGGAGAGGACCTGCCGGAGCGCCAGCAGGAGGGGCTGGAGACGATCGTCGGCCTGGTCGCCGTCTCGATGATCACCTACATGATCGTCTGGATGCGCCGGCACGCGCGGGGTCTTCGGGCTCAGCTCGAAGGCCATGTGGCCGAGGCGCTCGTGGCGGGCTCGGCTGCAGCTCTTGTCGGAATGGCTTTCCTCGCCGTCTTGCGAGAGGGCTTCGAGACGTCGGTGTTCATGCTCGCGGCGTTCCAGGACACCTCCGACCCGGCCGCGGCCGGCACGGGCGCCGTGATCGGGCTGATCGCAGCGGTCGCGCTCGGCCTGCTCATCTACTTCGGCGGCGTGCGGATCAACCTGTCCCGGTTCTTCCGTGTGACCGGTTTCATCCTGGTCCTGGTCGCCGCCGGGCTCCTGGCCACGTCCGCCCACACGGCCCACGAGGCCGGCTGGATCAACAGCATGCAGGCGGAGGCGATCGACCTGAGCTGGCTCGTGCAGCCCGGCACGGTGAGCGGCTCGCTGCTCACGGGAATGCTCGGGCTGCAGCCCCAGCCGACCGAGATCGAGGTCCTCGTCTACCTGCTCTTCGCAATCCCGATGGGCCTGTACGTGATCTGGCCCGATCGCTGGCGCGGCAGGCAGCTGCTTCGCCTGCGCCGCGAGCCCGCACCTGCCACGACTCCCACAGAGGCTCGATGAGCCACCGAAACATCTGCTCGTCGGCGAGGGCCTGTTCGCCTAGGTGCCGGAGGCGGCGAGCTCCTTGCGGATCTCGCCGGGAAGCATGAAGCGGACGTCCTCGTCCACGGTGCGGAGCTCGGAGACATCGTCGGCGCCGCGCTCGCGGAAGAAGGTGACCAGCGCCTCGACCAGCTCCTCCGGTGCGCTCGCGCCCGAGGTGATGCCGACGGTCTCGACGCTCTCCAGCCACGCCTCGTCGACCTGGACGTGGGTATCGATCAGGTAGGAGTCGGCACCGTGCTCGCGGGCGACCTCGACCAGCCGGTTCGAGTTCGATGAGTTGGTCGAGCCGATCACCAGCACCAGATCGCACTCCTTCGCCAGCGCCTTGACGGCCGCCTGTCGATTGGTCGTGGCGTAACAGATGTCGTCGGTCTTGGGCCCGACCGCATTCGGGAACTTCTTCTTCAATGCGGCGATGATCGAGGACGTCTCATCGACCGAGAGGGTGGTCTGGGTGATGTAGGCGATCCGGTCGGGATCATCCACCTCGAGGTCGTCCACGTCGGACTCCGTCTGCACCAGCACCGTGCGCTCCGGCGCCTCGCCGGTCGTCCCCTCGACCTCCTCGTGACCCTCGTGGCCGATCAGGACGATCGTGTAGCCCTCGGCGGCGAACTTCCGGGCCTCGACATGGACCTTCGTCACCAGCGGGCAGGTCGCATCGATCGTGCGCAGGCGGCGCTTCTTCGAGTTCTCGTGGACGCTGGGCGCCACTCCATGGGCGGAGAAGACCACCATCTGGCCCTCGGGCACCTCTGTCTCCTGGTCGACGAAGATCGCCCCGCGTTTCTCAAGTTCGTGCACGACGTGCTTGTTGTGCACGATCTCCTTGCGGACGTAGACGGGCTCGCCGTAGAGGTCGAGCGCGTGCTCGACCGTCTGCACGGCGCGATCGACTCCCGCGCAGTAGCCGCGCGGCGCCGCGAGCAGGACCCTGGACGGACCCGGGAGGGTGTTTCCGGAGGTGGACATGACGCGCCGGCGAAGGGTAGCGGCCACCGACTCCAGGACGCTAGGCTTGCCCTCGGGCATGGCACAGGGACACATGGACAGACTGAGCTCGATCGATGCCTCGTTCCTGACGAACGAGACGTCGAGCGCGCACATGCACGTCGGCGCGATCCTGATCTTCGAGGGGCCGCCTCCGGCTTACGAGGATTTCCTCGATCACGTGCGCAGCCGCCTGCACCTGGTGCCGCGGTTCCGCCAGAAGCTCGCCTTCCCGCCCATCGAGACGGGTAGGCCGTTCTGGGTGGACGACCCGCATTTCCACCTCGCCTATCACGTGCGCCACTCGGCGCTGCCCGCGCCGGGGTCAGAGGAGCAGCTCCGCAACATCGCGGGCCGGCTCTTCTCCCAGGGGCTCGATCGCTCCAAGCCCCTCTGGGAGCTCTGGCTCATTCAGGGGCTCGAGAAGAACCGGTTCGCGCTGGTGACGAAGACCCACCACGCGCTGGTGGACGGCGTCTCCGGCGTCGATATCGCGACGGTCCTCTTCGACGTGAAGCCGGTGCCCGCGCCGATCGAGCCGGACCGCGACTGGGTGCCCCACCCCTCCCCCTCCTCCGCCGAGCTCGCGGCGCGCGGTGCGGTGGAGTTCAGCGAGACGCCCTTCAAGCTGGCCCGCCGGGCGGTTCGCGCTGCCAGCCATCCCATGCGGACCACGCGCAAGGTGGTCGAGGCCGGCGAGGCGCTTGGCGAGGTGGCCTGGAACTTCACCAACCCGGCGCCGGAGGTGCCGCTCAACACGGAGATCGGGTCACACCGCCGCTTCGCCTGGAGCAGGGCCGAGCTCGGCGCCTTCAAGCGGATCAAGGACACCTTCGGCGGCACGGTCAATGACGTCGTCCTCGCCGTCGTCAGCGGCGCGCTGCGAAGCTGGCTGCGCAGCCGGGGGCTGAAGACCGAGGGTCTCGAGCTTCGGGCTCTGGTCCCGGTCTCGATCCGTGCAGAGGACGAGCGCGGCCAGCTCGGCAACCGGATCGCCGCGATGCGGGGGCCGCTGCCCGTCTACATCGAGGACCCGGTGAAGCGGCTCGATGCGGTCAAGCGCTCGATGGGCAGCCTGAAGGAGTCCAAGCAGGCGCTCGGCGCCGAGGTGATCTCCCGCTTCAATGACTTCGCCCCGCCGACGCTGCTGGCCCAGGCCTCGCGGATCAACTTCTCCACGCGCCTCTTCAACCTGATCGTCACCAACGTCCCGGGCCCGCAGATCCCGCTCTACGTTCTCGGCCGCGAGCTCCAGGACGTCTTCCCCGTCGCGTTCCTGCCCGAGAACCACGCCCTCGCGATCGCGATCATGTCCTACAACGGCGGCATCGACTTCGGCCTCCTCGGCGACTACGACACGATGGAGGACATCGAGATGCTCGCGACCGGCCTCTCCGAGTCGCTCGCGGATCTGGTCGCCGCCGCCGAGGCCGCCGAGGCCCGCTCCCAGGCGGACCTTGCAGCCGGCGCCGACCTGCCCGGCTAGGGCTTCAGCTGCAGGTCGGGCTTGCCCGGAGCCGCCTCGCGGTTTCCGTCCTTGTCGATCGCGATCGAGTAGAAGCGGTAGCGACGGCCGGCCTTGCCGTGGAAGGTGAGGTTCCCCTTGGTCGTCTTTCCGATCCGGTGGTAGGGGCCCCCATCGGCCGAGGCGAACACCAGGACCTTCTTGACGCCGGCCGTGGGGAGCTTCACGCAGCCGGTGCCGCCTGACGTGTCGGATCGCTTGATCTTCAGGTCCACCGCGCCGTGGTCGTGTCGCACCCGCTTCACCCTCGACCTGGGTGCCCCGACGTCCCTGTCGAGAGCCGCCGCCACCGCCTGGTCGGCCCGTATCACGCCCCAGCCGATGCCATCTCCGTATGAGCCGCAGTGGCTCGCCGTCGCCTTGATCAGATGGACGACCTTGGTGTTCGCGATGTTGGGCTTCACCGCGCGGATCAATGCGGCCACCCCGGCGACCTGAGGGGCCGCCATGCTCGTGCCCTCGAGATACGCGAAGCGGTTGTCGCCGTTGACAGTGGTACGGCCGCCCGACGCGTCCTCATCGACGCTGTTGGCCGGCCAGCTGGAGAGGATCCCCTGCTGGCCACCGATTGAGTTGGTGGCCGACCCGAACGCCGCTACCGAGACATGGCTCGTCTGCTCGGCGAATCCGGAGGGGGCGCCGTTGTACTGCGCCGAGGTGACCACCAGGCCGCGGTCGTAACTCACGCTCGGGCCGGTCCCGAGCGGCTGCGCCCACTCTTCGGGATAGATGCAGTCGTGCGGGTCGGGCAGTGGAAAGGTCATGCACGAGCCGTCCGGATTCGGACTGTTGGCCGCGGCAACCACCAGGACGGATCCACGCGACTGGGCGTAGTTAAGGGCCGGCACGAGGGCGGCATTGCAGCCGCCGAGGCTCATGCTGATTACGTCGCTTCGGCGATCGGCGGCTGCGGTGAGCGCGGCGGCGACGTTGGAGCACGACCCTGGAAGAGCGAGCTTTTCGATGTAGAGCGAGCAGTCGAACCCAATCGACGCGATCCCGAAGGCGTTGTCCGAGTCCCCACAGGCGAGCCCGGCCGTGTGGGTGCCATGGCCGACGGAATCGGTGGTCGGCGAGCTGGTCCCGAACGCCGACGCTCCGGTGATGCGACCCGCGATGTCGGGATGGCTGCCATCGACGCCAGAGTCGACCATCGCCACCTCGGCGCCCGCCCCCCGCGAGAGGTCCCAGGCCCGCGGCCCACCCTCCCGGATCAGGTTCCACTGAGTCAGGTCCCCGTTGGGCGCGTGGGGATCGGTGTGGGTGAAGGCAAAGTCGTTCGGCGAATAGCGAAGCTGTACCGGCGGGTCGGGGCGCACCGATTCCACCCGCGGGTCTCCCGCCAGCTCGCGCTTCAGCGCCGGCAGTCCGCCGGGGCCGACCTCGACGCTCAGCATCCCGATCTCGGGTACGGCACTGGCCACATCGAGGCCGTCGCGATCCGCCACCCGCACGAGGATCCCGCTCGACACTGAGCGGAGCTCGTGCCAGCGCGCTCGGGCCGCCGTGGCGTCGCCGCCCGGCAGGCTCGGCGTGTCCACCAGGACCACGGCCCGTCCGCTCGCGGCCGAGCCACTCCTCGGCGCCTGCGCGCCCGCGGTCGGGGTTGCCGCCAGGGTCAGTGCCCCAAGCGCGGCCGTCATCAGGGCTGCCCGCCTCATCCCACCCATGAAACAACTCTAGGTACGGATCGGTGCGCCGTGTGGCAGTCGGCGAGGCGCCCGCTGCTTGCTACGTCACCTGCGTCCGCTCTCGCTGGCGACGGGAGAGGGCGTCGATTGTCACCGCTACGAGCAGGACACCGCCGGTGATCATGTACTTGACGTCCGAGTTCAGGCCGAGCAGGTCCATGCCGTTCGAGATCGACCCGATCACCACGGCGCCGAGCAGCGCCGACCACACGGAACCGCGCCCACCGAACAGGCTGGTGCCGGCGATCACCGGTCCCGCGATGGCGAGCAGCAGGATGTCGCCCGAACCGGACGCCTGGTTGACCGCGATCAGCCGCGACGCCGCCAGGATCCCGCCCGCCGCAGCCATCGTCGAGCAGATCGTGAAGACGAGGATCCGGACGCGATTGATCGGGATGCCCGCTCGCCGCGCAGCCTCGGCGTTGCCGCCGGTGGCGAAGATGTGGCGGCCGAAGGGCGTGCGTGTCGTCAGCCAGGCGAAGAACCCGCAGAACGCAACCAGGATCAGCGCCGAAAGCGGGATGCCTCGGTCCGAGCTCAGGATCGCCACGGCGGCAAAGCTC
>DASUPK010000173.1:0-2864 GCA_036276255.1 Solirubrobacterales bacterium | reverse complement strand
AGCCACAGGAGCAGCCACAGGAGAAGCGGATGTGGACCGAGCAGGTGCGTTCCCGCGCCGTCGGCGCTCTGCCGCCGGAGAAGCTCCTGCCCGATCGGCAGCCCGCCTACGTGTCGTCGTGGATCTACGTCTTCGGCGTCGCCACGATTGCGGCGCTGATCGTCGTCGTCGGCTCCGGCATCATCCTCGGGCTCAAGGGCCCTGCCTGGTGGCACGAGTCCGGCGTCGGGAAGTTCTTCAACAGCGTTCATCTCTGGGGCGTCGAGATCTTCTTCTTCACGATGGTCGTCCACCTGTGGGGGAAGTTCTTCATGGGGGCGTGGCGCGGCGGGCGATCGTGGGTCTGGGTGACCGGGGCAGTGCTTTTCCTGGTCTCGATCGGGACCGCCTTCACCGGATACCTCTCCCAGCAGAACTTCGACTCGCAATGGATCGCAAGCGAAGGGAAGGACGGCCTCAACTCGGTTGGGATCGGCGCCTTCTTCAACGTCATCGACTTCGGCCAGATGTATACCTGGCACGTGATCCTCCTGCCGGTCACCGTGGTGGCGATCGTCGTGGGTCACGTGCTCCTGGTCCGCAAGCACGGCGTGGTGCCGCCCTACGCGGCGAAGGTCGCCGCCGCGCAGGCGGCAGAGGAGACCGGGTGAGTCCGCAGAAGCCCAGCCCCGCCCCACTCGAGTCGAAGGAATGGGAGGGCCCGTACATCCGCTACGACCTGGTCAAGGAGTTCGTCGTAGCCCTGGCCGTGATCGTTGCGCTGGTCGTCGTGCTCGCGGTCCTCTTCTCCTCTCCCGATGACAAGCCGGTCACGATCCAGCAGTGGGCGAGGACCGATCCCGGTGACTTCGTCGCCACCGCCGTGACGGAGCTCGACGGCTCGAGCGAGGTCGCTACATATGGCGCTCCGTATAACCACACGCCGGACACCGGACAGAAGATCGGCCCGCTCAACCTGCAGAGCGCGGCCGGCGTCCATATCCCGATCAACACCAGCGAGGACTTCGTGCTGAACCCGCTGAGCAGCATTCCGGGCGACGCGGCTTTGACCAGGGCGCTCCAGGAGTACCAGGCGGCCCCCCCGGCGCAGCAGAAGGCTTGGACGGACGCTTACACGAAGGCCCTCGACGGCGCTACGTTCCCCAGCGGGATCCCCCAGGTGCCGCCCGGCGACTACGGGCCGGTGGCTCCGATGATGGCTTCCCTGGCCGGTTTGGCCGCCACCGGCGGCCTCGACGGCGCCCTGCTCAACGCGAATCAGTTCTACCAGACGAACTACACAAAGCCGCTCCTCTTCCTCTCTGGCGGCGGTTACTTCGAGAGCCGGGCCGAGGATCAGCATCTGCTCGGCACGCAGTGGGGGATGATGAACGAGACGGGCAGCTATCCGGGTCAGGTCTGGCTCTGGCTCTACACGTTCTGGTATCAGGTCGCCCCGTTCAACACATCGGAGAACGCGGATGCCGAAATCTGGGCGCTGATGATGCTCCTGTCGCTGGCTTTCATCTGCATCCCGGTGATCCCCGGGGTGCGAAGGCTGCCTCGCCACCTCGGAGTTCACCGTCTGATCTGGCGTGATCACTACCGCCGGGTCGAGGGTCGCAAGTAGAAATCTCCCGCCGCTTCAATCCCTGCGGCGCTCCGCCCCGTAGGTAGAGACGGATGAGAAGGGATCGCGTCCTGCGTCTTGCCCTCGCAGCACTGGCTTTGCCCCTGCTTGCAATTCCGGCGACCGCCCAGGGCACGGTCACGATCGGCAGTGGCTTGCAGCGCTCGACGATGGCCTCGACCTCGTGCCTCCCGAATTGCACGGCGGTTTTGGGCGATCTCTCTCCGGACGCACAGGCATCCGGAGGTGTTGCCTCCCCGGTCAACGGCACGGTCACCACATGGCGGCTGGGCGTCGGCAACAAGGCCGGCCCGACCGCATTCAGGGTCGTCCGCCGGCTTCCGGATGGCACCTACACGGGTGGTGGCGCCTCGGCCGTCGTCACGCCGATGTTGAACATGGACAACGTCTTCCCCACGAGCCTCCCGATCCAGCGTGGCGACCTGATCGGAATCGATTGTTGCGCCGCGCCCGGGGTCACCTACTTCACCGCGGATCACCAGGGTCAGCGGATCCTGTTCGAGCCCGGATTCCTCGGCGACGGCGCCGCCGGGGCGACGCCATCCGGGACGGACACCTTCGAGCTACTGCTCAACGCAGACATCGAGCCGACCTCTGCGTTCACCGTCACCAAGGTAAGGAGAAAGAAGGGCAACGCGATCTCGGCGACGGTGCAGGTGCCGAACCCCGGAACGCTGGTCGCCGGGGATCCGAACGACTACGCGCTCGGCGCACCGGGCGTCCAGGCCCTCCTGCTGAAGCCCGGGGTTGCCGATGTGAGCCCGGGGCCGGTGACCGTGACCACGCGCCCGACGCAGCGCGCGCGAGACATTCTGGCCCGGCGAGGGCGGCTCAGGGTCCGCGTCAAGATTCTCTTTACCCCGACGCACGGCCTGCCCGCCAGTCACACGGTCAAGGTCAGGCTGAAGGGCTGAGCCGGCTAGGTGCGAGTGAAGCGTCGCCCCGCCGTGGGCGATGCTTCCTCGTCCAGGCTGACGCGCTTGCCGGCCTTGACCGGCTGCAGGAAGTCGTCGGGCTCGGTGTCCGAGGCCTCGGCCTCCATCTGGGCGATTCGCTCCGGAGTGAGCTCGCCGGCGTTCTCTTCCTCGATCCGCGCGAGCCAGTCGGCACCCTCTCGCGCCTTCTCCTCCTCGACCTCGACCTTGCCGCGGTCGAGCGACTTGTCGATCTCGGCGAACAGCGCGTCCACGAGCTCCCCCTGCCTGACCTTCCGCAGCGGCTTGCCGTGGGCGAA
>DASUPK010000172.1:0-5097 GCA_036276255.1 Solirubrobacterales bacterium | reverse complement strand
TTCATGGACCGCTTCGGCGACGTGTTCGGCGTCGCGTTCGCGATCGAGGGCATCTTCTTCTTCCTGGAGGCGATCTTCATCGCGATCTACATCTACGGATGGGACCGCCTCTCGCCGCGAGCGCACATGTGGTCGGCGGTGCCGATCGTGATCTCCGGCGTGGGCGGGGCCTTCTCGGTGATCGCGGCGAACTCCTGGATGAACCAGCCGGCGGGATTCACGTTGGACGGCGCCGGCAACGTCAGCGACGTGCAGCCATTCGACGTGCTCTTCAACAATGCCGCCGGCTACGAGTTCTTCCACATGTTCCTGGCCGCGTACATGGTGACCGGGTTCCTGGTCGCCTCCATCTATGCGGTCGCCATGCTCCGCGGAAAGCGTGATCGCTACCACCGCCTGGGCTTCATCATCCCGTTCACCGTCGCCGCGATCGCCACTCCGATACAGCTCTTCGTCGGCGATACCGCGGCCCGGGCCGTCGCCGACGACCAGCCGGCCAAGTTCGCCGGCATGGAGTGCATCTACAAGGGCGGGCCCGACCAGACCGAGTACCTCGGAGGGATCTGCACCGACGGACAGGTGAAGGGCGGGATCGGGATTCCCGGGCTCGACTCCTTCCTGGTCGGGTTCAGCAAGAACACCGACGTCACCGGCCTCAACCAGATCCCCAAGGACGAGCAGCCCCCCGCGCTGACCATGCTGCACACGGCGTTCGACGTGATGGTGGGGGTCGGGACCCTGCTCTTCGTCTTTGCCCTCTGGTGGGCGATCGCCTGGTGGCGCAAGCGGGACATCCCGGATTCGAAGTGGTTTTTGCGGGCGGGAGCGATCTCCGGGATCGCGGCGGTCGTCGCGCTCGAGTCCGGCTGGATCGTGACCGAGGTTGGGCGCCAGCCATGGATCGTCCAGGGCTTCATGCGGACCTCTGAGGCGGTCACCCCCGCGCAGGGGATCTGGTGGGTATTCGGGATCACCATGGCGATCTACATCGCCCTCGGGACCACTGCCGTGCTCGTTCTTCGCGGCCTGTCCAAGCGCTGGAGCAAGGGCGAGTCCGAAGCGGGCGAGCTTCCGTACAGCCCGCCGTCCACCCCGCCCGCCACGGAGGCGTCGGCGTGAGCACCGCTGACGTCTGCGCCGTGATCCTCTGGGTCGGCGTCACCCTCTACGCGATCTTCGGCGGCGCCGACTTCGGCGCCGGGGTCTGGGACCTGCTCGCCGGCTCAGGCGAGCGAGCCGACCGCGTGCGCGCCCAGATCGACCGCTCCATCGGCCCCGTCTGGGAGGCCAACCACGTCTGGCTGATCTTCGTGCTGGTCGTGCTCTGGACTGCGTTCCCCAGCGCCTTCTCGGCGATCATGACGACGCTCTACATCCCACTGTCGCTGGCCGCCCTCGGCATCGTGCTGCGCGGCTCCGGGTTCGCCTTCCGGCACGCCCTTCCCGGGCCCATCCAGGGCCCCGCGACCCGAGTGTTCGGCGTGGCGTCATTGCTCACGCCCTTCTTCATGGGGACGGTCGTCGGAGCGATCGCCTCGGGCGAGGTGCCCGCGGCCGGCGACGGCGATCCGACCGGGAGCTGGTCGGGATTTCTCCCCCTGGTGACTGGAGCGCTCTTCGTCCTCGTCACCGCCTACACCGCCGCCGTCTTCCTGGTCCGCGACTCGGGCGCCGCGGGAGACTCGGACCTCCGGGACTACTTCGCGCGGCGGGCGCTCATCGTGGCGGTGGTCGCCGGGATCGGCGCGGTCATCGGCGTGATCGCGCTTCGCCAGGACGCCCGCTTCATCTACGACGGCCTCACCTCGTGGCCCGGCATCGCCCTGGTGATCCTCTCGGGGATCTGTGGCCTGGCGGCACTCGGCCTGTTGGTCACGGGACGCAACCGCGGGCTGCGAGTGGCCGCGGTGGGCGCCGGGGTCACGATGATCTGGGGCTACTTCGCGGCCGCGTTCCCCTACATGCTGCCCACGTCGCTGACGATCTCGGACGCCGCCGGAGCCTCGGCCACGCTCACGGAGGTGATCGTGGTCTTCGGCATCGCGGCCGTCACCTGCGTCCCTGCACTGATCCTGCTCTACGTGCTCTCACAGAAGAGCACGCTCGAGTCCTACTCCCCCTCCGGCGAGTAGCCCCGGCCCGGGGATAGAGTGGCCGGCGATGAAATGGAAGCCGGGCAAGGCGAGCGGCAACGTCGAGGACAGGCGCGGCGAGGGGGGCGGTCTGAGCGGGGGCGGCGGGTTCCCGATCCCGATGGGGCGCATGGGCGGCGGCGGCATCGTCGGCGTGATCATCGTGATCGTCATCTACCTGCTCGCCAGCAATGGGGGAGGCGGCGGGGGATTCGACGTGCCCGCCCCGAGCAGCGCGTTCCCGCAGGTCCCCCAGACGGGGACCGGTCAGGACTCTGTGCCGCAGAGCCCGAACGAGGACAAGGAGGTCCAGTTCGTCTCCTTCGTCCTCGACGACGCCCAGGGCTTCTGGAAGCAGCAGTTCGCCGCCGCCGGAAAGCCCTACAAGCAGGCGAAGCTCGTCCTCTTCCGCAACCAGGTGAACTCGGGCTGCGGGCTCGCGAGCTCGGACACGGGCCCCTTCTACTGCCCCCTCGACCAGAGGGTCTACATCGACCTCGGCTTCTTCGACGAGCTCAACCGGCGCTTCAAGGCCTCGGGCGACTTCGCGCAGGCGTACGTCCTCGCGCACGAGATCGGCCACCACGTCCAGCAACAGCTCGGGATCGAGGGGAAGGTCCGGCAGCAGAGCCAGGACAACCCCGGTGACGCGAACGCCCTATCCGTGCGGCTCGAGCTCCAGGCAGACTGCCTGGCCGGCGTCTGGGCTCGCTCGACCTATGACCGCGGCATCCTCGAGAGCGGGGACCTCCAGGAGGGGCTGACGGCTGCCGCGGCGGTCGGGGACGATCGGATCCAGCAGCAGGCCCAGGGCCGGATCGATCCCGAGTCCTTCACCCATGGCACCTCGGCGCAGCGCGATCACTGGCTGCAGACCGGCTTCGACTCGGGGAAGCTGGAGTCGTGCGACACGTTCTCGGGGGACATCTAGCCCGCCGGCGAGGCGTCCGGCTACGTCACCGACGTGAAGCCGCTCGACCGGCGGCGGCCTCCCAGTCCCGGCGCTTCTCCGCGTATTCGGTTGGCAGCCCGATGTTGAGGTTCTGGGCGATGTCGAGCCAGCGAAGGGCCGCCGCATAGTCGCGCCAGTGTGCATCAGCATCTGCAGCCGCGAGGGCGAGCCCCAGCGCCTCCCGCTGATCCTCCTCGGACTCCTCGGGGACTTCGCCGTGGAGCGGCTCGAGGTCCTCCAGTGACACCTCCATGCCGCTCCTGGCGAGGTAGGGAGCCAGGTGGCGCCCAGCGACCTTGGCCGGCGGCCACCACAGTGCCGCGGTGCTCTCGGCCGAGGTGGTCCGGCGCCCGCCTACCTCGGCCCGGAGGTAGTGCGGCGCCCCGCCCGTGAACAGGACGCCTCGAAGCGTGGGTTGGAACCGCTCAACGTCCAGGTCGGGATTGACGAGCGCGGCAATCGCGGAGGCGGCGACGTCCGCCTGCTGAGCGGCCATGCCACCCTGCTTGATCGGGAACCAGGTGGCATCGCCGGAGGCGTAGACGCGTGGCGTGCCCTCGACTCGCATCTGGAGGTCCGTGCCGATGAAGCCGTCAGGTCCCTGGGGGACCCCGCCGATCTCCGGAACCGTGAGGCGCGGTGAGGCGACCACACGGTCGGTCGGCAGGATGCGCCCGTCGTTCAGGGCGAGCCCGCCGGCCTGGATTCCGGCTGCGCGGGCCTGGGTGACCAGCTCAACCCCTGCGTCGTGGAGCAGGTCGCCGACGCTGCGACTGGCCCGTGTGCCGAACAGCCCCAGCGGTGAGCTCTCATGGGTGACCAGCGCCACCTGGGTATCCGCCTGGCGCTTTCGAAGCTCGGTCGCCGTGAGCAGGCTCAGCTCGTAGATCGGAAGCGGCCACTGGATCGAGGTGGGTATGGCGAAGGTGATGTGGCGGACCGTCCCTTCCTCAGCGGCCAGAAGCAGCGCGCTCATCGCGTCGTTGTCGCGCCTCCCGCGATAGGTCAGCGCACCTGGGAGCGCCGGTTCCGCGAACGCTCCGATTGCGATCAGCAGGGCATCGAACGGGACGTCGGCTCCCGACTGGGTACGAGCCGTCCTTGCCCCGGCATCAACGCCCTGCAGGGCATCCCGCCGGTGCGTCGCATCGAGGTCGCCGCAGACATCGGCGATCGGGATCGCCGGGGGTGCGGCGATTCCGAAGGGCTCTGCGACCCCCAGCGCCGGCAGGACCAGCTCCTCGTTCGGGGCGATCAGTTCGAGCTCAACCCGTGTCGCCACCAGCTGGCGGAGCGCCAGCATCGCCTCCACCGCCGCGACGCCCCCGCCTGCGATCACGATCTTGAGCTGCTTGTCTTCCATCTTCACCCCTTTCCGCCGGGCTGGCAGTGGGTGCTTGCGAGGCTATTACGTCGCTCGCGTTTCGCATCGGGGGTAACCACTGAGGTCACTGCGCTCACTCCAACCATCGTGGTATAGCCAGGGGCTCCCCACCCAAGGAGCGACGAAGCATGAGCGATCTCTTCGACTTCTATCCCTACGCGGAGCGCTACGGCGTGAACCGTGAGCTTCCCGACGATGGGCGCTCCCGCGAGGAGATCCTCACCGAGATGCGCGAGATGGCGAGCGAGGAGGACAGGGCCTGGGAGGACGGCAAGTGCTCCGGGACCATGTACTGCGGTGACCGCGACCACTACGCCTTCCTGAAGGAGGCCTTCGGGCTCTTCGCCCACCAGAACGCGCTCCAGCGGGACATGTGCCCGAGCGCCACCCGCTTCGAGGGCGAGATCATCGCCATGACCGCCGAGATGCTCCACGGCGACATCGGGGCCGGGGTCTGTGGCGTGCTCACCAGCGGCGGCACCGAGAGCCTGATGAACCCGCTGCTCGTGTATCGCGAATGGGGTCGCGCGCGCGGCATCACCCAACCGAACGTCGTGATGCCGGTCACGGCGCATCCGGCCCTCGACAAGGGTGCACACTATTTCGGTATCGAGCTGCGAAAGGCGGCC
>DASUPK010000171.1:0-15579 GCA_036276255.1 Solirubrobacterales bacterium | reverse complement strand
GCCATCGGGAAGTGGCCGCCGGGTATCTCGATCGGCTCGACGCCGAGCAGTTCGCGCGCCATGAACCGCTCCCAGGCCGGCTCGAAGAGCTCGTCCTCTGTGGTGTAGATGAGCGCGGCCCGATTGCCCGGAGGAGCGTCGAGCGGGTACTCCTCCTCCGGCATGGCCATCGGCCGCAGGCGTCCCGCCAGCATGTCGGCCCTCGGCGAGGGCACGCGTCCGTACAGCGCCTCGATGGCGACCTCCTGGTCCCAGACGCTCATGCCGTCCTGGCGGGTCTCGGGAAACGGGATTCCCGGCCGGAACATCTCCGGCGCTCCCGGTGGCGGCTCGAATCCGCCGAGCCTTGGACAGAGGTGAACGAGCAGGGCATCCGGCTTCTCACCCCCGACGAGCGTCGAGTAAGCCGTGCCCTGCGAGTGGCCGACGATGACCAGTGGGCCGTCGACGCCTTCGATCGCGTCAAGGGCCGGCCGGATGCGCTGATCGAATCCGGCCTCAGGATCCTGTAACGGCAAATCGGGCACCACGACCTGATGACCGCGCTCCGTCAGCTGCGGGGTGAGCTCATCCCAGCAGGAGGGCTCGTGCCAGGCGCCGTGGATAAGGCAAAAGGTGGCCACCTCCAACCATGTCTACCACGCCCCAGAACGAAAGACGGCCCCTTGCGGGGCCGTCTTGAACGGTTCAGAAAGCTTTGGGGCTCCCTTACGCGACCTGCTTCACGCCGGTCGCGGCCGGGCCCTTGGGGCCCTGCTCGGTCTCGTACTCGACCTTCGCGCCCTCTTCGAGCGAACGGTAGCCGTCCCCCTCGATCGAGCTGAAATGGACGAACACATCGTTAGAGCCATCGTCGGGTGTGATGAACCCGTAGCCCTTGTCGTTGCTGAACCACTTGACGGTTCCGGTAGGCATCTCGCCTCCTCTTACTGTGCTGCGAACGCGAGGAAGCTGAGAAGCAACAACGCGAGCGCTACGCACACCTTTGCCGGTATCACCGGCCTAACGCGCGGGACGGTAGCAGCCTGAAGGACGGAATCCACGGCCAGCCTGTGACCGTGGGCGATCGGAACCTGCTAGGTCTCGCCGAGCCGGCAGAGAACCTGGTACACCGAGGTGAAGTCGATCTCGAAGCCGTTCCGCGCCGCGCGCAGGTAGAGCCGCCAGACCCGCAGTCGCTCCGGGCCGGCCAGCTCCTCGGCCCTCTCGATGTTGTCGTCGAGGTTCCGGATCCAGTGGCGAAGGGTTTCGGCGTAGTCGGAGCCGAACTCCTCGGTGTGCTGGACGATGAACCCGGCCCGCTCCAGGGCGAGGGTCACCCGGGAGAGGTGGGTCGTCTCCCCGTCCGGGAAGACGTATCGCTCCGAAAAGGCCCCGCCCTCGATGTTGCCGTGGCGCAGGCGCGAGATCCCGTGGTTGAGCAGCCGACCGCCGGGCCGGAGCATCGAGGCGAGCTGCTCGGCGTAGACGTCGATCTGGGACTCGCCGACGTGCTCGACCATCCCGATCGAGGCGACCGCGTCGAAGTTCTCTCCGGTGAGCTCGCGGTAGTCCTGGACCCGGATCTCGACCTTGTCCTCGACCCCGGCCTCGGCGACCTTCTGCTGCGCGAGCTCGGCCTGGTTCTCCGAGAGCGTGATCCCGACAGCCTCGACGCCGTGCCGCTGCGCCGCGTGGATCACGAAGCTGCCCCAGCCGCAACCGACGTCCAGCACCCGCTGGCCGGGCTGCAGCCCCAGCTTCGTGCAGACGAGCTCGAGCTTCGCATCCTGCGCCTCCGCGAGCGTCGGGGGCTCACGGCGGAACCCTCTCCGCGGTGGGACGCGGGAGAAGAATGCGCAGGAGTAGGTCATCGACTCGTCGAGGAAGAGGGAGAAGAACTCGTTGCCGACGTCGTAGTGGTGGCGCACCGCCTCCCGGTCGCGCTCGGTGGTGTGCTTGCGCCCGCGGAGATGGAGCTCCGCCCTGGGAGGCGGCGGGGGACGACGGACGCCGGCGGCCCGCAGCGCCGCCGCGATCAGCCGAGCCTTGTCCCCCGGGCCGACGGGGGGCGGCTTCCACTCGTTGAGGACCTCGATGACCTTGTCGATGTCGTCGATCTCGATTTCGCCGGAGACGTAGGCGCGCCCGAGGCCGAGCTGGCCGGGTGCGGCCACCGCGTAGGCGAGGGCGTCCTGCGAACGCGCCCTGAACGTCGGGCCGTCGCCGTTGGTGGCTGGGACCTTCGATCCGTCCCAGAGCTCGATCGTGAACGGGCGTTCCGGGAAGGCGCGCTCGATCTCCTTGACGAGGGGCTCAGTTGGCATGAGCCGACACTAGCGAGCCTGCGGATTCACTTCCCCTTAGGGGAGCCGAATTGCTCACCAATCGCTTATGGAATGTCGCTAGGGTCTGTCCCGATTATCGAGACCCGAGTCGGAACGACGAGAGTCGGATTGACTCGGTGGGACCAACCAAAGGAGATTTCATGTCGGACGTTGCCGCCGGAGTGACAGCGCCCCCCACCGGCGCGTCCACAACGGCGGTGCCGCCCTCACCAGCGCGCACGCCGCGTGTTCCGCTCGCGCGAGACATCCAGCCCGTCGCCAACGAGACGCGCGACCGGATCATCACGGGCGCGCTCACGGTCATCCCGTTCCTGCTGCTGGGCATCGTCGCCTGGCAGCTTGCGGGAAGCTGGCTGCGCTGGAGCGATCTCATCGTCTTCGCGCTGCTCTACATCCCGACGGGCTTCGGGATCACGGTCGGCTTCCATCGCCTCTTCACACACCGAAGCTTCAAGACGGGCCCTCGAACCCGTGCGGTTCTCGCCGTACTCGGCTCGGCCGCGGTCGAAGGTCCGATCATCTCCTGGGTCGCGGACCACCGCAAGCACCACGCCTTCTCCGACGAGGAGGGTGATCCGCACAGCCCGCACGTCGGATATGGAGAGGGGCCCTGGGCCCAGGTCAAGGGGCTCTTCCACGCCCACGTCGGCTGGCTTTTCATCCATACCCAGCGCGGCTCGAAGGAGCGCTTCGCCCCGGACCTGCTGAAGGACCCGATCGTCAGTTACGTGGACCGGACCTTCGTGCTCTGGGCCATCGGCGGGTTCATCGCCGCCTTCTTCCTCGGCTGGGCGATCGGCGGCACCGTCATGGCGGGTGTCACCGGGTTGCTCTGGGGAGGCGCAGTGCGGATGATGTTCCTGCACCACGTCACCTACTCGATCAACTCGCTCTGCCACATGTTCGGCAAGCGGGACTTCGAGACCACTGACGAGTCGCGGAACCTGGCCTGGCTCGCGATTCCGACCTTCGGGGAGGCCTGGCACAACAGCCACCACGCCTTTCCGACCTCGGCCGTGCATGGGATGAAGAAGCGCCAGATCGATCCCTCCGCCGGCGTGATCTGGACGCTCGAGAAGCTGGGTCTGGCCTGGGACGTCGTCCGGATCACTCCGGAGCGCCAGGCCGCCAAGGCCACGGACTGACCCAATAGGGTCACGGGCGGTGCCTCGGCGTCTCGTCCCTGCGCTGCTTGCGCTGGCCGCGATTGCGGCCGCGTTCGGCATCGCCGCCTGCGGCGACAGCGACAGCGAGAAGGTCAGCGGCATCACCCCGGTGGATGCGAACTGCGGCGACGTCCAGTACTCCGGCAGCGGCAAGGCGGAGAAGCTGATCGTCTCCGACCTGCCCCTGCAGGGCGACTCCGCCGAGCGCTCGAAGCAGATGAACGACGCGATCGTCCAGGAGATGGCGCGCAAGGGCTGGCTCGCCGGTAACACCGAGGTCGGCTTTCAGGCCTGCGACGATTCGCTCGCGTCGACCGGCGAGTGGGACGAGAACCTCTGCCGCTCCAACGCGCAGGCATATGCGAACAACTCCGACGTGATCGGCGTGATCGGCACCTACAACTCCGGCTGCGCCGCGGTCGAGATCCCCGTCCTCAACAAGGCCCCCGGCGGCGGCCTGGCGATGGTCTCGCCCGGCAACACCTTCGTCTGCCTGACCGAGCCGGGCAGCATCTGCAAGCCGAACGAGCCCGATGTCCACTACCCGTCCGGCAAGCGCAACTACATCAGGGTCGTCCCGAACGACGCGGTGCAGATGGCCGGGCTCGCCACCTTCGCCAATGGGCACGGCATCCGGAACCCCTACATCCTGGTCGCCGCCGACGACCCGACCAGCAAGGGCCAGGCCGACACCTTCGAGAGCGCCGCTCGCTCGCTCGGCATGAACATCGCCGGTGTCGAGCAGTGGGACCCGAAGGCGAAGAGCTACAGCGACCTGATGAAGAAGGTGAAGGCTTCCGGAGCAGACGCCGTCCTGCTCGCCGGCCTGCTGGAGCAGAACGGCGCGCGGATCATCCAGGACAAGGTCTCGGTGCTCGGGCCCAATGACGGCCCGGTCAAGCTGCTCGCGCCCGACGGCTTCGCGCAGCAGAGCACGATCGACCAGGCGGGCGCCGCCACCAAGGGGATGTACGCCAGCCTCCCCGGCAAGGTGCCGAGCAGCCTCACCGGCGAGGGGTCGGCCTTCGTCAAGGAGCTCAAGTCGCAGATAGGCGACCAGCCGCTCGAGCTCTTCGCCCCCTACGCGGGGCAGGCGGCCGAGGTGCTGATGCCCGCGATCCAGTCCGGGAGCGCGACCCGCTCGGGCGTGATCGCCTCGCTCTTCCGGACCCGTGTCCACGACGGCATCGTGGGCAGCTTCTCGATCACGCAGAGCGGAGACCCGAGCCCGGCGCCGATCAGCGTCTCCCAGGCGGAGGACACCTTCGTGCTCTCCAAGACGATCACGCCGCTGCCGCAGGTGGTCAACGCCGCTCGCGGCAGGTAAGAAACCTCGTCACTGGGCGGGCGCCGACGCGGCGGTCGTCAGATCGTCGGGACGCTGGTCTCTCAGCTCCTCATCGAACTCGTGAGCGAACCGGCCGAAATAGGACTCGTCGTGCTCTCGCGCGTCCCAATTGTTGTGCCAGTGGTAGGCGAAGGCGCCCGGAAAGAACTCGCGGTAGGAGCGGGCGTCCGGGCCGGGGCGGAAGCGCCAGCTGAACTTGCGAAAGAAGCCGTCGAATCCGTCGAAGGGCGCTGCCTCGAGACGGCACTTCCCGTCGAAGTGGGGCCAGAGGGGGTCGAAGAACGCACACGGCAGGACGGTCATATCGACCTCCTCGGCACCCTCGAACCGAAGGACCACCGTCGGGTTGCACGACCCCTTCTCGACGCTCCGCTCGAGGAGCTTCCACGCGTTCTCGGATCCCTGCTCGAAGCGCAGCACCGCATTGTTCCCGTACGGGAGGTCGGCGGACCAGCGGTAGGTGAAGTCCTCGGTCATGAACGGCTGGTCGAAGAGGTCGCTCAGGTCGCGCAGGAGCATCGTGTCCAGGTCGAGGTAGACGCCTCCGTACTTGTAGAGGGTGACGAGACGAAGGAGGTTTGCCCGCTCGAGGGGAGACGGGTGCTCGAGCAGCTCCGTTCTGCCCTCGACCGGCGTTCCGCGGCACTCGAGCGCCGGATCAAAGGGCTTCACAGAGATCTCGCAGGCGACCGATTGCAGGGCCTCGTTCCGTTCGTGCCCCGGGTACCCGTTCTCAGGGTCCAGCCAGAGGCAGACCTCTCCGCGCCTTCTCTGCGTCGCGAGCAGAGCCTTCACGGCGAAGGCCTGCTTGTTCGTGAACGGCCCGGACCAGTACAGGTGGTAGGGCTCGCCCGACGGAGCATCGTCCTCGTCCGGCGGCTCCAGCTCGCGCAGGAAGCGCAGGCAGTGGTCCGCGTCCCAGTACAGGCGTTCGTCGGGCAGGAATCTCATCCGTGAAGCTCTATCAATTTCGGTCCGGCCGCCTCATTGCCTGGTGTCGGCGGTGAACGCCCCGGCCGAGGGCTTCAGCAGCGGTGAATGGCTGCGGCGCTTTGCACCACCTGGAAGGCCGAGCCGGGAATCGACTTGAGCTGGTCGAGGTTCTCGTCGGACCAGCGCCGATCCGAGGTGCCCGAGATGTACCAGTTGGAGCCGTTGTCCGCGACGATCAGCCCGTACTGCTTCATCGCCGCGGCGATCGCGTGGGCCGGCCCCGTGATGCCGGAGACGTCGTAGCCCGATGAGAGACGCAGGCGCAGGCCCATCGGCGGGGCGCTTGAGCTGGAGGTGTCGCCGGCGCAGTGGGAGGCGGGGTGGAGGTAGGCGTCCTGCGTTGAGTCGACCGTCACCCGGATCGCGTGATTGATGTGTCCGGAGGCCGCCTCGTCGTAACGGACCAGGCCGGGGAAGATCGGCAGTCCGGCCGCGTCCGCCGAGGTGAAGCCGTCGGGTCGAAGCGCGGCCGAGCGCAGGTCCCAGATCACGCCGACGTCGGCGTTCCAGTGCGGCTTCGGCTTCTTCCGCGCGAATGCGCGACCGAGCTCGTAGAGCTTGCAGCGGGCCGAGTCGATCGCCAGCACGTGGCGGTCGCCGTCGGAGCCCTGCCCGCCCTCGACCAGCGCCTTGAGCGGGACGCGATAGGCGCCGTGGTCGGACTCGTCGCCGTAGGCGGTGAAGTTGACCTTGGTGCGCTTCTGCTTCTTGCCGACCACCGCGTAGGGAAATCCGTACTCGCGGGGCGATCCGAAGTCCGGGTGGATGAGGTCGCCGCCGTGAGCGGAGATGTATGAGATGTAGGCCGCGGAATTCGGATCCGGTGGCGCGGCCGAGATGTCCTGGTTCCAGGCCGACTCGTCCCCGGCCGAAGGCGCGTTGGGGGCTGTCGAGGAGGCAGGGAAGACCGGGCAGCTGCCGAGACTGGGATAGGGACCGCGCGGCAAGCTCCGATGGTGGTGCTTCTTCTTCGCGACGGCCAGACCGGCCCCGGCCAGGGCGAGGCCGAGCGCGGCGATCAGGACGACGTTCCCTGGTGAACGGCGCATCGCCCGCCAGCTTAGAGAGCTAGACCGTCTCCGTCTGAAGCGGGGGAGGGGCGTCGGCGCGGACCGCTGGCTGCTCGCCCCTGCGGACGCGCCGGTTGACCTTGACGTGCTCGGCGAGGACGTAGGAGCCGACAACCAGGATCCCGGCGAGGAGCTGCGCCGCGATCGTCTCCCAGTACGAGTAGACCTCGAACCAGGTGCCCATCCAGGTCGGGACCGTGAACGGCGTGGGATGGCTGGGGATCCAGCCGAGGTCCATGAAGGACAGGGCGGTGCCGCCGATCATCACCATCAGCACGACGGCGACCAACGCGCCGGTCACGATCAGCATCCGGCGGTAGGGGAGCTTGTGATGGAGCCAGAAGGTGAAGACGCCGACCACCGCGGTGCAGGCGAGGCCGATCGCCACGCCCTCGAGCACCGTGGAGGTGCCGCTCTGCAGCTGGAGGTTCTGGAGGAAGAGAACCACCTCGAATCCCTCGCGGTAGACGGTCGTAAAGCCGAGCGCTACGAGTCCGATGACGACCCAGGGACCCGTCTGCGTGAGCAGCTTCTGGCGCCGCTTGTGGTGGCGGCCGATCCAGTCGGACCAGTAGACCTTGTGCACGAACCAGTTGAGGACGATGAGCAGGACGACGATCGCCAGGAAGCCGGTGATCGCCTCGAGCTTGGGCCCGAGCGGCGAGGCGACGTCGAGCAGGGCCTGCACCACGAACCAGGTGGCGATCGCCGCACCGAAGGCCATGACCGCGCCGGCCACGACGGGGCGGCGCTTCGACTTGTCGGCACCAAGGAAGCTTGCGGTGACGGCGGCGAAGATCAGGATCGCCTCGAGTCCCTCCCGGAACACGATCATCCCCGAGTTGAAGACCGCCGTGCCGTGACTCATGTGGTGCTCGGTCGGGTCGGCGGGACCGGTGTTGGCCGTGGCCATCAGGTAGACGAGTCCGGTCACCACCGCGAGGCCGCTGAGCCACCAGGCGAGGCGCGTGTAGGAACCCCGAGTGCTTTGGTCGGGCTTCAAGGTTCGGGCACCCTAACAGATTCCGCATTAGGCACCCCTAAGATTGCGCCTATTGCGATGGTTTGCTAAGCTAATTAGCAATGCAAACTACTTCCGAAACGGCGCCGGAGATCAAGGAGGAGCTCGCCCCGCGCCTGCGCTGGGCGATCACCCGGATGGCGCGCCGCCTGCGCCAGGAGGCCGGGATCGACCTCGGCCCGTCTCAGGTCGCCGCGCTCGCGACCATCGAGCGCCACGGCCCTCTCTCGCCCAGCGAGCTCGCCGAGCGCGAGCGGATCAAGCGCCCGACCGCGACTCGCATCTTGCGTCACCTCGAGGCCGCCGGCCTGGTGGAGAGGGTCAGGGACCCCGAGGACGGCCGTGCCTCGATTCTCAGCGCCACCCCCGAGGCCCATGAGCTCCTGAAGCGCCTTCGCGCCCGTAAGACGGCCTACCTGGCCAGTCGCCTCTCCAAGCTCGACGCAGAGGACCGCCGCACGCTGGAGCGGGCCGCCGAGCTGATGGAGGGGATGCTGGAGTGACGGAGGCCCTCGGCCGCTCCTTCGCGAGCCTCAAGATCCCGAACTTCCGCCGCTACTTCACCGGGCAGCTGGTCTCGCTGTCCGGCAACTGGATGCAGATGATCGCCGAGATGTGGCTGGTCCTCTCGCTCACCGGCAGCGGCCTCGCGGTGGGCATCACCACCGCGCTCCAGTTCCTGCCGATGCTGATCTTCGGCGCCTGGGGAGGCCTGATCGCCGATCGCGTGCCGAAGCGCCGCCTGCTGATCCTCACGCAGGGCCTCCACATGGTCGCCCCGCTGACGATGCTCGCCCTCTCGGCCGAGGGCGCGCTCGTTCCCTGGATGCTCTTCTCCCTCGTCTTCGTGCGCGGCTGCGTCAACGCCGTCGACTACCCGACCCGGCAGGCGTTCGTGATGGAGATGGTCGGCTCGGACCGAGTCGTCAACGCCGTCAGCCTGAACAGCGTCCTGGTCCACAGCGCCCGCGTGGTGGGTCCCGCCTTCGCCGGGATTCTGATTGCGACCGTCGGCGTTGAGCCCTGCTTCGCCCTCAACGCCGCGAGTTTCGTCTTCATGATCTGGGTCCTCACCGGGCTGGACACCGAGCGGTTGCAGCCCGCGAAGGTCGCGGCGCGGGAGCCCGGCGCCGTCCGTGCCGGCCTCCGCTATGTCCGCCGGGACCCGGAGCTCTGGATCCCTCTCGGCCTGATGGCCATCGTGGGGACCCTCGGCTACAACTTCCAGGCCGTCCTGCCGCTGCTCGCCCGTTTCACCTTCCACGGCGGCGCCTCGACGTATGCGGTCCTGGTGGCCGCGATGGGTCTCGGGGCGATCGCAGGAGCCCTGGTCAACGGAGCGCGCGGGCGAGCCACACCGGCGCTGTTGATCGGCGCGGCCCTCGTCTTCGGCCTCCTCGCCCTGCTGGCCGCCGGTGCGCCCACGCTGGGGCTCGAGATCGCCGCACTGGCTCCCCTGGGCGCTGCCACGGTCACCCTGGCGGCGAGCATCAATTCCTCGCTGCAGCTCGCCTCGGAGCCGAGCATGCGCGGGCGCGTCATGGCCCTCTACTCGATCGTCTTCCTCGGCTCGACGCCGATCGGCGGCCCGCTCTCGGGCTGGCTCTCGCAGGCCATTGACCCGCGCGCGGCCCTGGTGATGGCGGGTATCGCCGGGATCGCCGGCGCGCTGGTCGCCCGGATCGCCTTCGATCGGGTCGCCCAGATCCCAAGCGACCGCGAGGTCGCTCCATCTCGGAGCGGAGGCGAAGCCGTAGCGACTTAGTTGTGCGACCGCTGCGGTCGCTGCCTGATGGCGAAGCCGGGGATCAATTGGCGGCCTGGCCGCCGACGATTTCGCTCGCCGCCCGCTCGCCGCTCTTGACGGCACCCTCCATATAGCCCTGGAACGTGTATGACGTCTGCTCCCCGGCGAAGTGACAGCTGCCGCTGGGCTTGCCCTCGACCCCGGCGAAGGCCGTCATCTGGCCGACCCGGTAGTAGGCGTAGCTGCCGCGGGTGAGGGGGCGGCCGGTCCAGTAGTCGAGCACGGCGCGCCCGTTGTAGTCCGCCACCCCGGGCAACACCGGTCCGAGCTGCTGCACGAATCGCCGCGCGCGCTCGTCAGCGCTGGCGCCGCCGAAGTCCCTGCCGATCGTGCCACCCGTGAACTCGACGAGGATCCCGGCGCCCCCGGGCTGCGCGCGGCTCGCCTCCCACGTCGACTGGTAGCCGGTGTCGGCGTAGGTGCTGCCGTTGGCGTCGTTCTCGTGCCAGCCTCGGGTGGAGAACTGGACGTTGAGCTTCGAGTTCGTCCCCATCCCCTGCTGCTCGATCGCCATGGTCTTCACGGGATCGAACCCCGCACCCGAGTAGTCCACCGATTCCCGCATGACCGCGAACGGGATCGCCAGCACGACCTTCGGCGCGCGCACCGCCTTGGTCCCGCCGTCGCCGTCGAAGGTGAGCCGGTAGGCGCCGTCGTCGAGCCGCCTGATCTCGACCAGCTCGGAGTTGAGCGTCACCTGCCCATCGAGCTCGCGGCCGAGGCGCTGCACCACCTGGTCGTTGCCGCCCTGGACGCGGAACTTCTCGTTCGACGCTCCGAAGAGGCGGAGGCGCCCCCCGCCCGAGTAGCCGAGGAGGTAGAGAAGGTTCAGCGAGGTCTGATCGCCGATGTCCGCGCCGAACTCGGTGTTGTAGGCGACGTCGAGCAGCCGCCCCAGGTTCGACGTCAGGCCGCCCGGGACATTCCGCTCGATCCACTCGGCTATCGAGATGTGGTCGAGCTCAACCGCGCGCGGCTTGTGGTGATTGTGGAGCGTGGGATAGCCCGCCTCCGCCAGGTCGCGCTTCAGCTTCGGATAGACCGCGCCGAAGTCGGCTACGGCCTGGCGCACGGGATACCGGCCGCCATTGAAGTGGAAGACGTCCCCCGTCTCGGGCTTCTCGGCGGCGACCACATTGGAGAGCGACAGTCCAAGCTCGGCGACCAGCGCCCGCATCGCGACGTGGTCGCTGTCGATGAGCTCGCCGCCGTGCTCCGCGATCTGCCCGTCGGCGAAATAGTCGTGGATCGTCCAGACGCGGCCGCCCAGGCGATCGCTTGCCTCGTGCACGATCGCCCGGTGGCCGGCCTGCCTGAGCCGGTGCGCGCAGACGAGCCCCGCCAGCCCGGCGCCGACCACCGCGATCGGCTCATCGTGCTCGGGCGGCGTGGAGCCACCGCAGCCCAGCGCGGACCAGACGGTGCCGGCGGCGACCGCAGCGGTTGCGCCCTGCAGGACCTCGCGCCGTGTCCGGGGCCGCTCGAACCATTCGGCCCCCTCGATTGCTTCCTGCAAGCTGGCCAGAAGGGGTGTTCGTGGCACGGCTCTCCTCGCTCGCGGGACCCGGATCCTAAGCCTTGCCAATCCGGCGCTGGCTGAAATAGAGTCCGCCCGGCATGGCGGACTTCTCTGAACTGTCCACTCGGGGGCGAGTGGCGACGTCGAGCGATTCCGACTGGGACGAGGCGCGCCAGGCCTGGAATCTGGCGGCCGATCAGCAGCCTGCCGCGGTCGCCTTCGTCGAGAGCGCAGACGATGTCTCGAAGGTCGTTCGCTTCGCCACGGACAACGACCTGAAGGTCACCGGCCAGGGCCCAGGCCACGGCGCCGTCGCGATGGGCTCGCTTGACGACGTGATCCTGATCAAGACCGAATGTATGCACGCGGTCGAGGTCGCCGATGGCACCGCCCGCATGGAGGCGGGTGTGCTGGCCGAACAGATCGGCGGCGCTGCGCACGAGAAGGGGATGTCCTTCCTTCCCGGCACATCTCCGAACGTCGGCGTGACCGGGTACACGCTGGGAGGCGGACTGAGCTGGCTCGGCCGCAAGTACGGCTGGGCCTGCAACAACGTGACCTCGATCGAGGTGGTGACCGCCGACGGCGAGCCACGCACGGTCGATTCGGGCAGAGACCCGGACCTCTTCTGGGCTCTCCGCGGCGGCGGTGGCGGGTTCGCGATCGTCACCGCGCTGCACGTCAATCTCTTTCCCGTGGCCGAGGCATACGCCGGCGGACTGCTCTTCGCGCCAGACGTCACCGAGGCCGGACTGCGGCGCTATCGCGATTGGGCTGCCGAGGCTCCCGAGGAGGTCGGCAGCATGGTCCGCATGCTGAACCTCCCTCCGATCCCCGATATACCCGAGGAGATCCGCGGGAAGAAGTGGCTTGCGATCACCGCCTGCTGCATCGGCGGCAGGGAGGAGGGGGAGAAGCTGGTCGCCCCGCTCCGGGAGATCGGCGAGCCCGTCATGGACGCCTTCGACCAGATCCCCTCGCCGGCGCTGACCCGGATCGCGATGGATCCCGAGCCGCCGGTGCCCGGCCTCGGCCACCACGCGACGATCAACGACCTGCCCGACGAGGCGATCGACGCCTTCGTCGAGGCCGCGGGTCCGGAGTCGGACTCTCCCCTGCTGTTCGCCGAGCTTCGCCAGCTCGGGGGGGCGCTGGGGCGTGCGCCCGAGAATGCGGGCGCGCTCGACAAGCTCGACGCCGCGTACGTGATGCTCGGGATCGGGATGCTGATGGATCCGGCTCTGCGCGAGCCGATCGAGGGCCAGCTCGACAAGCTCCACGACGCGCTCGGCCCCTGGGCCGCGGACGGCGGCTACTACAACTACGCCGAGCGATCCTGTGACGTCGAGGCGATCCTCCCCGAGGAGACCTGCAAGATGCTCTCGCAGGTCAAGCGGAGCTGGGATCCCGACAACCGCATCGTCGCCAACCACTCGGTGGCGATGGCGACCACCTAGCGCCGCCGGCTAGACGCCGAGCCGCTGCCTGCGCGGCGAGCGCGCTCCCACGATCTGGCCCCACTCGGCGTCCTCGATCAGGCCCGGCTGCGTCTCGTCGAGCCACTCCAGCAGGGCGCGCGCCAGCCCATCGGGATCCTCGATATTGGGGAAGTGCGCCGCCCTCGGCAGGGTCACCATGCGGCTGTTCGGAATCCGCTCGTGGGCAGCGAGCCCGTGCTTGATCGGGATGGTGTTGTCGCGCTCGCCCCAGACGATCAGCGTGGGCAGCTCGCCGAGCAGATAGAGCCGGTCGATGGCGCTGACGTGCTGGCCCCGCACGTCGATCACCGACCGGAGGGTCTGCAGAAAGGCCCGGCGCGCCGCCGCCTCCTGCAGCGGCCGCATCGCGCGGGCCACGGCCTGGAGGTGGAGACCCCTGCGGCTGCCGCGAGCGCGCATCCGTTCGCCGGCCCGCTCGATCGAGGCCCGGACGCGACGGTTGGCGACGAGCCAGATGCCGGCGGACGCGCCCGGCAGGGCGGCCCCGCGGAGCATCGGGCTGACCTCGTGGCCGAGCCCGCCGCTCGAGATCAGGGCGAGGCGCTCGACCCTTTGGGGGAATTGGTAGAAGAAGACCATCGCGATGCCACCCCCCAGGGAGTGCCCGACGATCGTGGCCCTCTCGATTCCGATGGTCGTCAGCAGGTCGCGGATGCTGGAGGCGTGAGCGCCGAGGGAATAGTCCCCTCTTATCGCCGCCGAATCGCCGTGGCCGAGCAGATCGGGCGCGATCACCGTGTAGCGCTCGGCGAGCTCGAGCGCCACCTTCTCCCAGTGCTTCGAGGAATTGACCATCCCGTGGATCAACACCACCGGCGGCCCGTCGCCGGCGATCCGGTAGATGACCCGGTGGCCGTGAAGCTCGATCTCCCACTCGTCGAAGAGGCGCTGACCCCCCGGTTCACTCATCCGGTCACCCTAGCGGCCGCTTGTGGCCGCGATCTGATGGCGAAGCCATGTCTCGACCCCGTTGCGTCCTTTATTCGGAAGACCGGCCGCCAATCCATGGCGGCCGGTCTTTGCAAACAGGCCCCGTCAGGACGGGCAGGGGTACGTCTCAGGGGCCTTACTTGGGGGGTATGTAGTGGATCCAGGCGACGGGAGGCGCCTTGCGGCAAACGCCCGAACCCTATGGGCCGAGAGGCGGTGTTGGGCGTCCGGCCCAGCACCAATTCTCCCGACCCCAAAAGTATGGATGCGCGCCGGGGCTGAGGCAATACCGAAAATTGGGTCGATCCTCTGAAGTCGCTACAAACTGGCCAAGAGGTGGCTCAGACGGGAGCCATCGCGGCCGAAAGCGCGGAGCCGTGGAGTATGTCCAGCTCGGAGACCTCCACCTCCTGCAGGCCGAATGCGCGCATCACCTGGACGAGGATGACCGTCCCGGCGACGATCGTCGGAGCGCGTCCCGGATGGAGCCCGGGGATGCGGAGCCGCTCGGCGAGCGGCAGCGACGAGAGCCGGCTGAGCATCCGCTGAGTCCTCTGCAGACCGAGGTGATAGCCGTGGACGCGACCCGGGTCGTACGGCTCGAGGCCCTGGTCGATGGCGGCGAGCGAGGTGGGGGTCCCGGCCACGGCGATCGCGCGCGTCGGCGCACGGTCGCGCTGGGCCGCGACGGCCCGGTCGATCAGATTGCGAATGTCGGCCGCCAGGTCCTCGAGCTCGTGAGGGCCAGGGGGGTCCGAGCTGAGATGCCGCTCGGAGTGCCGGATCGTCCCGGCCTGCAGCGAGGCGTGAAAGCCGACCTCGCGGCCGGTGCCGACGATCAACTCGGTTGAGCCGCCGCCGACGTCGAAGACGAGGGTGGGGCCGGCCGTCGGCCGGTGCGCCGTGGCGCCGAGATAGGTGAGATGGGCCTCCTCCTCGCCGGTGAGCATGCGAGCGTCGAGGTCGAAGCGCTCGCGGAGCTCCGCGATGAACGCCTGGCCATTCACCGAGTCGCGCACCGCGCTGGTGGCGATCGCCATCACCCGCTCGGCGCCCATCTCCTCGTAGCGCGCCTTGTAGCCCGCGATCGCCGTGCAGACGTCCTCCACGGCATCCGAGCAGATCGTGGCGGTGTGGTCGACGCCGCGCCCCATGTTGGTGACGGTCGTCCGCCGCTCGACCTCATAGACGCCGGTGCCCTCCACATCCGCGATCAGCAGACGCGTCGAATTGGTACCGATGTCGACTACGGCAACGCGCAACGCGACATCCATGTCGTCAGATCCCCGGGCACCCGCGCGCATCCTATTCCTATTCCATAAGGATTTCCTCGCAGGAAGGTCACATCCCGCTAATGACAGGGCGGAGGGCCTTAACCCCCTTTGCGGAAGCCGAACAGGGCCGTGTAGGTCCCCGTGTTGGTGTTGTCCGCTCCGGCCGGCGAGCCCTGGGCGACCCCGATCCCGACCTGGCGATAGGAGCGGGAGAGCATCACGCTGCGGTGTTCCGCGCTGTGCATCCACGCGTTGACCGTTGCGCTCGGCGTGCTCCGCCTGACGGCGCCCCAGAACAGGTCCTCTCCGATTCCCCATGCCCTGGCGCCTGTCATGTACCCGGCGTTCGAGGCGCGTGAGGCGGGCGTTCCGTCTCCCTCGTGGGAGAAGAAGTTCAGACTCGTCATGGCATCCGTATGGGTCTGCGCGGCCGCGTCGAGCAGTGGATGCTCCTGCACCGGCTTGGCGTGATTGCGAGCGCGCTTCTTGTTGATCAGGCAGACGACGGAGGCGCGTGCCTGATCCGTCGTCAGGTACTCGGCGCCCACATGGGAGCCGGGACAGGCAAGCGCCGAAGGCGCCCAGGCGCCGAAGATCCCGGCGACTGCGAATCCGATCGTGAGTG
>DASUPK010000170.1:0-6469 GCA_036276255.1 Solirubrobacterales bacterium | reverse complement strand
GCCCACGGTCTGCGACGAACACGAGCCCGTTCGGGGCGATGGCGAGCGCGGTGGGGTTGAACATGTTCCCGCCGGAGGCGATCACGGATTGGGCGCCGGTGACGGGATCCACCTTGATCAGCAGGCCGTTCAGGGTGGTCGTACCATCGGGGTTAGGGGGTGGTCTCCGATCTAGGCGCTGCTCGCATCGACCACTCCGGCGCTGAGCAAGCGCGCGAACCCTGTGACCACCGCCTGCGCAATCATCGCGATCAACAGCGCACCAACCAGGAACTTCATGTGTCCAGGGACATACCCGGCGACCGCTTCCGGACGTGCGATCACCACGGCCAGAACCAAGGCGGCGGCGATCCCCCACGTGGCAGCCCAGGGCACCAGTGAGCGTCTCATGAACGATCGCCAGCTACTGGGCGTCAACCCCTCTTGATCGCGCTGTAGCACGGCAAGAGCCAGCGCCGTCCAGAGCGCGGATACGAAAAACGCCCCGATCACGTCACTCGGCAGGTGTCCGCCCGCGATGACCAACGCGTAGCTGACTGCAATCGTCAAGGCCGCCCCGGCCGCGGCGGTCACCTGGCGCCGAGCCGGTGGGCTCACCATGATCGCGCACATGGAGAGGCTCATCGCCGCGGTCGCGTGACCGCTCGGCCAGGTGGCCCCACCGATCGACCAATCCGGTGCGACCCAAACCCCCTGGCGCAATCCAGCGAGCAGCAGCTTCAGGAGCTCTGCGCTCGCCACGCTCCCGAAGAGGATCGCGACTATCGCCACCGCCAGCTGCGGCCGCCGGTGCCTGAGGGCGACGCTGGCGATCAGTCCGCCCAGGAGGGCGTAGATGACCGGGTTGCCCACCTGAATGACCAAGAGGAGCAGCGGATCCGCGATCGGCCGGTCAAAACCCATGAAGCCGTGAAGCGTGGTCGCGTCGAAGCCGCGCCCGACGGGCAAGGCCAAGGCAACGATTCCCGTAAGAATCAGCCCTGCCAGAGATAGCGCTGCTGCCCGAAGGGCGCTCCGCGAGGTCACGATCACAAGCATCGTAGGCGTGAGACCTAAGTTTGTGGTTATCGAGGAAATGGCAGGCATCTCACCAGCGCCACGTCCTTGGGTCGTCTTCGAGCCCACCTTCAGGCGACGGTTCAGGTATGCACGGTCCTGCCAGAGCGGAGAGCCAGGATGAACGCCTGTCAACGCGGCACCCGGAGGCGCGCCGGGTCATTCGTCGCCACGCCGGCGACGCCGAGATCGGCGATCCTCGCGAACAGCGCTGGTTCGTCGACGGTCCAGGCGAACAGCCGGCGGCCGAGTCGCCCGATGGCCTCCGCGATCTCAGCTTCCACGAGCTTGTGGTGCAGCATCACGTCGCCGAAGCGGCCAGCGGCGAGCTCATGCAGCAGCCGCTCACGCCAGGCATGCGGGTGCCAGCGGTTGGCGCGGCGAGAGATGTATCCGCCGATCGAGATTGCCGTCCGGGCATTCGCAGCGACTGTCCGCACCGTTTCGACGATGTCCGCCGACTGGGATGAGATCAGGGAGCGCTCCAGCAGGCCGCGCCCGCGCAGCATCGCCACGATCGCCGATTCGCAGCCCCGGCCCTTGACGTCCACGTTCAACCCGATCCCCGAGAAGCGCGGCTGCGCGAGGTGGTCCAGGGCGTCGTCGAGAGTCAGGCAGCGGCGCCGGAGAGTCTGGGGGGCGAGGTGCGCCACCAGCAGCCGCGATCCCCGCGGCCGGACGTCGAACTCGATCATGTCGACACCCGCGCGCCGGGCTGCGTCGAACGATGCGATCGTATTCGCTGGAGCGATCGCGCTCGCACCACCGTGGCCGATCAGGATGGTCATCAGGCGAAGAACTCGCGGATGGCGTTGTGCGTTTGCTTCGGTGCCTCGAGCTGCGGCACGTGGCCGCAGTCAAGCTCCAGGTGACGCGCCGCGGGAAGAGCCCGCTCGACGTGCTTCCTGAAGGCCAGCGGCACGAGCTGATCATGGCGCCCCCAGATGAACAGTGTCTGGGGCGATAGCTCGGCGAGTCGAGTCCAGAAGCCGCGTTCGCCGTGCGGCTCGTCGAGGTAGATGCTTCGGGCTGCCTCGTAGAAGGCAACCCGACCGCGCGGGGTGAGATAAGAGCGCAGGAACTCATCCACGCCCGCGGCCGACCAGCCGTCCTTGCCACCTGGGACCAGGTTGCGGACGATCGGCTCGGTGATCGTGCGCGGCGCCGGCTGGATCAGGCCGAGCATGGGGAGCGGTGCCTGGAGCAGCCAGCGCCAGCGGCGACTTCGCAACCAGGCGAGCGCCGGGCTGAGCAGGGCCATCCTCCCGGTGCGCTCGGGTCGCAGCAGCCCCATCTCGATCGCCACGCGCCCGCCCATGCTGTTGCCGATCAGGTGGGCGCGCTCGATCTCCAGCTCGTCGAGCAGGGCCTTGATTGCGCGAGCGAAGTAGGGAGCGTCATAGGGGGCGCCGAGTGGCTTATCCGAATCGCCGAACCCCGGCAGGTCCATGGCGATCACTCGATGGTGGTCGGCGAGCGCGGCGACCGTGGGGAGAAATGAGGCCTTCGTCGCGCCCAGCCCGTGCACGCAGATCACGGGATCGCCCTCGCCCGCCGAGAGCGTCGAGATCTTGCCGAGCCGGGTGCGGACGGATTCGAAGCGAAGCCGGCGCTCGTCGGCTATGCCGCTGGTGGCGGCAAGGAAGCCGACGCCGAGGTGCAGATTCTGCCGGACCCTCAGGCGGCCCTCGCGGAAGGCAACCATTCCACCGCGCACGTCACGCGCGATCTCCTCCCAGGTTGCCCAGTCGGCGCTCAACAGGGCGTCGGGCTGGCGGTCGATCACCGGCTGCAACTCGATCGCGCCGTCATCGATCACCGCCTCCCACTCGCCCTCGCCATCGACGGCCAGGCGGATGCGCGCCGAGCCGCTGGGCACGTCGATCACATCGGGGTCGAAGCGCTCGATCAGGGCGGTGAGCCCGGCGGGAGGGCGGCTCTCTGGTGTCGGCCGTTCTTCGGCGTCGACAACTGCCATACGCAGAGTATGGGGCTCCTGCGCGCGGCTGCGCCGAGGGCTCAGCGGAAGCCCTGCAGCACCCGGGTCGCCGACTCGTAGCCCTGCTGGATCAGCCGCGGCCACTGGGTCCGGTCCAGGAACAGGTCGTAGAACGAGACCCCTCGGATCTCCGCCTCGTCGATCGGCTCGATCAGCTTCAGCTTCTCCCCCAGTTCGTCCTTCGCCCGCCGCGCCAATTCGAGGTGGTAGCCCTGCTGCAGCTGTCGGCTCGCCTGGAGCAGGCCGCCGGTCCTATCCGGCCAGCCGCTTATGTCCCGGGGCTCGAAGCCCTTGGGCAGCATCAGGTTGACGCCGATCACGTGGTCGAAGCGGTCACCGGCTTCGACCGCCGGCTGTGCCGGCCAGTTCTCGATGATCCCCCCGTCCACGTAGAGATGGCCGCGCACGGAGACCGACTCGATGAACAGGGGCAGCGCGATCGCCACTCGGACGAGGTGGCCGATGGTGACCTCGGGCGTGCGCGTCGATCCGAAGTACTCGACCCTGCCGAGGTCCATGTTGTAGACGATGGTCGTGATCGGAATGGGCGCCTCCCCGCACGGCATCCTGGTCAACCGCGTGTCGAAGAGGCGTTCGATCGCCTCCCCCTTCGCCAGCCCCGAGAACCCTCTGAGCGCCGAGAGGGCGAACCGCGGAAGCTTCAGCCACTGGATGTCCAGGTAGTCCTCCGGTCGCCAGGAGAGGGAGAAGTCCGTCATTTCGTCGGAGCTCATCCCCGCCGCCCACATCGAGCCCCAGATCGCGCCGCCGGAGCACCCGATGATCTCAGCCGGCTCGATCCCCGCCTCCTCGAAGGCACGTTTGACCCCCGCGAGGGCCACGGCCGCCCCGCCGCCCCCCGATGCCACCAGAGCGATCCGCTTGCCCTGAAGCTCCGGCACCGGTCGTGAGCGGAACGGCTGCAGGTGCGCCGAGGGATCGATCGGCGCAGGTCGGTCGATCAGTGGCAGGGGCAGCAGCGTTCGTCGCGCCCGCCGCAGGAACCCCAGGTCGGCGACGATCTCCCCCAGGTCCAGCCATTCGGTGAAGCGCTCGAATTGCGCCTTCACCTCGTACAGGTCCAACCGGTCGTCGAGGGCCATTCCAAGGTCAGCCTAGTGGCGGACTGTCCGCCGGGGAACGTGGAACACCCCGCACTGCATGTCAGGATGCCTCCGCAGGCGGCAGGGTCATTCGTCGCCACAACTACCCAGCAGGTCCGCTCTTCTGCTCCAATCCGCCGTTCCTTCTCTCGCGTAACGCCCAACCATGACCCCGCCCGAGAACAACCGGACAACCGGCGCCTCGCCGGGTGCCGCTCCGCGGGTGGGCATCGGAATCACGCCGTTCCAGGAGGATGCGGAGGCGACGATCCGGCTCGCGATGAGTGCAGAGAAGCTCGGCTACGCGCAGTTCGGGGCCGCCGAGGGCTGGACCCAGGACGCGGTCGTGCTCCTTGCGCAGATCGCCGGGGTCACCTCGCGCATCGGGCTCGCCACCGGTGTTCTCCCGGTCTGGAGCCGCACGCCGACGGCGATAGCGATGGCCGCCGCGGGCCTGCAGCGAGCTTCCCATGGCCGCTTCGAGCTCGGCCTCGGCGCGAGCAGCCCGCCGCTGGTCGAGGGCCTGCACGGCCTCGCCTGGAAGCGGCCGATCGATCGGATGCGTAAGACGATCGTCGTCGTCAGGGCACTGCTCCGGGGCGACCGGGTGCCGCTCGAGAGAGACGACGTGAGGGCACTCCGCCTCGGGGCTCCGCCCGAGTGGCCTGTGGAGATCTCCCTCGCCGCGCTTTCGCCGGCCTCGGTCCGTCTGGCGGGCGAGCTCGCCGACCACTGGCTGCCGTTTCTGTGGGCCCGCTCGCGATTGCGGGATGGACGGACACTCCTCGCCGAGGGTGAAGCGCGGGCCGAGGACCCGACCACGACCGGGGTCACTGCAAGCGTCCCCCTCGCGATTGGCGAGGACGAGGCTGCAACCCGCCGGATCGCCGCGAGTTGGCTGCTCGCCTACCTGACTCGCATGGGCCCGATCTATCCACGCATGCTCCGCGATCGATTTGGATTCACAAGGGAGGTCGATGCGCTGCTCGCCTCCAACCAGAGTGGCGGGCCTCCGCAGCTGCCCGCGGCTGCGGAGCCTCTGGCCCGCGAGGTGACCGTGATGAGCACCTACGCGGAGGCACCGGACGCCGTTCGGGCCTGGCTCGACGCCGGAGCAGACGCGATCGACCTCGTCCTACCGCTCGGAGTGCCGGAGGGACAACTTCGCGAGATGCTCGACGCCGCCGCACCCGCGGCAGTCCAAGCCGCTTAGGGCCAGATCCTCTGCCGAAGCGTCCGATGAGCCGGCCGCCGGCGCCATCGCTTCGTACGCCTACGCACATCAAGGGGGCGGGATTCGAACCCGCGACCTTCGGGTTATGAGATGCCTGGATGGCGTTCGGCGAGCTCATGCCGAGTCACACCAGGCACGCTGAGATCACTTGAGATCCGGTCAGTCGCTCTCAGTTCGGCACGGCTGGTACCCGACGCCGGATCCAGGAGCAGCGGGGGCGATAGCTGCTTTGCATGAGCCCTCGTCGACCAGATCGGAAAGAACCTTTGGGCGCTCCGCTCGGTGATCCCGACGGCAGAAGCGATATCCCGGAGCCGGATGCCCGGGTCACGCACGACGCACAAGAGCACGAGAGCGTGGTTGGTGAGGAAGTCCCAGGGGGCCGGCCACGTTTGTAGGAGCCAAATTACTAGAATTATTATTCATGAATATAGAGTATAGTGTTGTGATGACACCCAATGCGAGGAGTACTCATGCCTGACGAGAAAGGCAACACGACGGCGGATGCGGTGCAAGACACTCCGCTACACGCTTACAAGGAAAGCCGCGAGGAGGACGTAAACGGGACGATGGCTCGCGGCGAGCAAGATGCAGAGGCCCTGACCAAGACGGGCGGTGCTACCTCTGGCGGCCCGCCTGCAAGAGGCTCTGAATCAACCGGGACCGACTACTCGAAGGTCAAGAAATCGGCCGGAGAGGATCAGAAAGAGGACGGCAACCGACCCCGGACCGTCGGCGACACGCCCGCCAGCAAGGGAGGAAGCGGCGAGATGGGTCTAGGAAGCGAGTCCGGAGCACTGGGCGGCGGAGAGTCCCCTCCGAATAACCCGGATCCCTCAACGAAGGGCGCGACGAAGGGCACCGAGGGCGCACTCTAGGCAGTCATTGAGCGTCACGGCCGAGCGCCTGGACAGCAGGTAGAGCTCGGCCGTGCACTCATCATCGCGTCAGGTCGGTATCACCGGCTATCGCCAGGTTGCCGGGCTGTCGGAGTAGCGCTTTGGACGAGAAGTGGCGCTTCGCCCGGAAAGATGTGAGCACGTCAACCTGATCTAGGCTGTCGGTCGTGGCTCGCTA